>CAZULF010000051.1:0-14793 GCA_964621215.1 uncultured Legionellales bacterium
AATTTATTGAAACCTCCGTATGGCCGTGTATTTAAGGTGATGATGCGGTTTTTGTTAGGATCGAACAAAACCTAGGCTACGTTTTCCGGATCGGGAAACCGTCGTTTAAACCTTGTGATGAAAGAAATTGTCTTATTTTTTCTGTTTGTTCAGCGGAGAGTAATGGGCCCACTAAAACGCGATAGAAAACCCGATTGGTTTGATTGATCGAATCCACCGCTACCATATTCGTCAATTTGGCTTTTAATTTATGGGCTAATTGATTAGCATTACGGGATTCTTGAAATGTGGCTACTTGGAAATACAACGGATTAGCAGTGCTGGCCAGTTGTAATGACACGCCGGTATCAATAGCCTCAACTTTAACTTGAGTGGTGCCGCGGCCCAACATTTCCAATTTTTTAGCAGCAGCGTAAGAAAGATCCATCACACGGCCATTATGAAATGGTCCACGATCATTGACTTTAACGATCACTTGTTTGCCAGTTTTTAAATTAGTAACTCGTGCAAAACTGGGAATAGGTAGCACAGGACTTGCTGCGGTCATCGCAAACATATCATAAGGTTCACCACATGATGTGCGCTTACCATGAAACTTGGTACCGTACCAAGAGGCGGTTCCTTGAGCGACATAATTTTTATTCGTTTTTAATACGTAATAGCGTTTGCCATTAACATCATAAGAATCAGGATTTCCAGTAGAGCAGAGCGGTAATGGCTTAGGGATAGCATCTGAAATTTTATTCGCATCGATGGAATATAATGGTGGACCATCTTGAATTTCATCGAAATCGGCTAAACCGCATAGCGGAAACAATAAACTGAGAGCGAAGCTGCAGCTAGCGATAAATTGAGTGTATTTATTCAATTGCAACTCCTTGTAGCCTGGATGCAGCGAAGCGGAATCCGGGTTTTCTATTCGAGATTCCTGGATTACGCTTCGCTGCATCCAGGCTACATATTAATGTAAATTATAATATTTGCTCTTAATTTCCTGACTCAATTGATACACCGCCATCGCGTAATTAATTCGAGGATTGTAACGCGTGATAACATAAAAATTATTAAAGCCAACCCAATATTCTTGTTTATCATTAGGCATATCTAATGCCATAAATGTTGCTTTGGCAGAAGGAGAATAACGGAGATCAGGGTTGATGCCATATTTAGCTAGCTGCGACAAGGTCATTTCAGGCTTGAGTTTTTGTTTAGGCAATTTTTGGTAAGTTTTGCCTTTAACGCTACACAGGCTTGCTACCGGTTGCTGCGTTTGCCATCCATGTAATTTTAAATAATTACTGACGCTGGCAATGACATCATCGGGATTGGTAAATATATCGCTCTTACCTGTCTTGGCAAAATCTACAGCATAAACTCGATAAGTGCTGGGCATGAATTGGGGTAGACCAATGGCACCAGCATAAGAACCGCGTACTTTGAGTGGATCAACGTGTTGTTCACGAGTAAATAGTAAATATTCCTTCAATTCATTCTGAAAAAATTTGGCGCGTGAGGGGTAATTGAAAGCTAAAGTTGATAATGAGTCTATGACACGATGTCCGCCTTGATTTTTGCCATATGATGTTTCAACACCAAGAATCGCAATGATCACCGACGGGTCAACTCCATCTTTTGCGGCAACGTCATGTAAGGTTTTTTGATGTTGCTTCCAAAAAGCCACACCTTCATTAATACGTTTATCGGTAATAAACAGTTGGCGGTATTTATACCATGGCAAATGCTCTTTTGTTTTGGTCATGCCTTTTACAATAGCAGGTTGCTCTTTTACTTGACTAAATAGCTTGACCAGTTGAGCTTGGTTAAAACCATAATTTTTTACCATCATTTGAATAAATTGTTGTACATCAGCACGTTGAGCAAAACCAGTTGGTTTAACTACCGTTACTGAATGGGTTTGCTTCGTGGTTGCTACGGCTGATTGATATAAGCAAAAACTTACTCCCAACAAAATCAAGAGTTGAACATAATACCTTTTTGTTTTGAACATACCGCTGTCTCCTAATGCGCGATCAATTTTCTATGCGTGTGTATCGACATCATAACACCAAAACCAGCCATAAGGGTAACCATTGATGTTCCACCATAGCTAACTAAAGGTAAAGGTACGCCTACAACAGGCAAAATGCCAGAAACCATGCCAATATTTATAAACACTGAGAAGAAGAATGTCATAATTAAACCGCCAGCGACTAAGCGATTAAAAGTATCCTGAGCTTGGAACGCGATATATAATCCACGTGCGACAATAACTAAAAATGCAGAGATTAATAACACTCCGCCAATTAAACCAAACTCTTCCCCACATACAGCAAAAATAAAATCTGTGGCGTGTTCCGGTAAAAAATTTAAATGTGATTGTGTGCCATGCAACCAACCTTTACCAAAGATCCCGCCCGATCCAATGGCAATTTTTGATTGAATGATATGATAACCCGCGCCTAAAGGATCAGATTCCGGATTTAAAAAAGTAATGATACGTTGGCGTTGATAATCATGCATGGCAACCCACAAAACAGGTAAAGCAGCCGCAGCTAATAATGCAAGCACTATCATTAATCGCCAACTCATTCCAGCAAGAAACAAAACACATCCGCCAGTAACAGCAAGCATGATGGCTGTGCCTAAATCGGGTTCTTTTGCCGTTAATAAGACAGGTATCAGAATCGCTAGACTGCAAATAAATAAATCTTTCCAGCTAGGTGGCAACGAGCGTTCATGCAAATACCATGCCACAAACATGGGTATGGCCAACTTCATCATTTCAGAGGGTTGGAATCGAATGACCCCTATATCAAGCCAACGACGAGCGCCTTTGCCAATATCACCCACAACTAACACAGCGATCAGCAATAGAAAGCCAGCAGCAAAAACCCAGGGTACCCATAAACGAAACTTAACCGGAGGAATTTGCGCTACGATAATCATTACCAGATAAGCTAAGCTGAGTCGCCCAACTTGTTGCACTACTAAATTAGTATTGCCATTACTTGCGCTGTAGAGAATGGCCAACCCCATTGCAGTGAGGACAGCCAAGGCAATTAATAGAAACGGGTCTATATGAAAACGCCGCCATAGAGATGAACCTTGCAGCTTTGTGGGGCTGTGACTTAATTGACTGGTTTGTGAATATTCATTAATTATGGGTTTCATTGCGTTGAATGCCTCGCAAAATAATAATCCATCACCGCTTTAGCTATGAGTTTTGCATCATGGCTATTTTCTTCTACTACACCAATGGCAATTTGTGGATTTATCACCGGTGCAAAAGCAATAAATAAAGTATTATCGCGTAGATTTTTAGGTAACTGTTCATTTTTATCGGATTTTACCCCGTGAGTACTAAAAACTTGGGCTGTCCCAGTTTTTCCAGCAAGAGTATAAGGTGCATTACCCAGCGAAGCAGCGGTTCCTCCCGGCTTCACCACATTTTGCATACCGGTAAATACCAGATCCCAAATTGAAGTATCAACATTAATCGGTTGTGCGCGTTTGGGTTTAAATAAAGTCATTGTTCCATCGGAATGCAAGCGTCGACTTAACAAATGTGGAAGATATCCTTTCCCGCGCATGGAGATTTGCCCTACGGCATTGGCTTGTTGTAATGGTGTAACTAATGTATAGCCTTGACCAATACTGCTGACTACCGTATCACCAAGATACCAGGGTTCGCCTTTATTTTTACGTTTCCATTCCGGATCGGGCATGATACCCCCAAGTTCTTCATCAACGTCAATCCCGGTGAGATCGCCGTAACCGAAATTCGTCATCATTTTATGAATACGGGCAATACCCATATTTACTCCTAAGGTATAAAAAAAAGTATCGCAAGAAACGGTAATCGCCTTTTGTACATTGACGATGCCATGACCGCCTTTTCGCCAATCTCGATAAACATGCGAACTGCCAGGCAGCATGTAATAACCCGGATCATTAATGTGAAATGTAGGCGTAACGACTCCAGAGCTTAAACCCTCGAGCGCTAAAAAAGGCTTGATAGTAGAACCCATGGGATACAATCCACGAAGTGCACGATTGTATAACGGACGATCGGGGTTATCACGCAAGCTTTGATAGATGGTATTTGGAATACCCTGAACAAATAGATTAGGATCGTAGGAAGGATTGCTGGCGAGGGCTAACACGTCGCCATTTTGTGGATTGATAACAACCACAGCGCCATTGTTTTGTCCTAAAGCTTCTTGTGCTGCAATTTGTAAACCGCTATCGATACTGAGATACAAGGTATCGCCCTGGACAGGAGCAATACGATTCATGACGCGCACAATACGGCCACTGGCATCGGTTTCAGCCTGTTGATAGCCTACTTTACCATGCAGAATCGATTCATAAGATTTTTCGATGCCTAACTTACCAATAAAGTTGGTGCCGCTATAATTTGTCGTGTCAATTTGTGTGAGCTCTTGTTCATTAATGCGGCCAACGTAGCCCAGCACATCCACTAAATACGCACCTAATGGGTAGTAACGTATCATTTGTGCCGTCACTGCCACCCCAGGAAACCGATATTGATTCACATAAAAACGTGCTAACTCGTCATCATTTAATTTTAGGCGTAGAGGCACAGAATCGAAACGACGGTGTTGCTTTAATTGTTTATAAAATGCTTTTAGATCATCGGGAGTAATGGATACGAGTTTTTGCAATTCAGTAATCGTTTTAGATAAATTTTTTACTTTATCAGGAATAATTTCCAAACTAAAAGCAGGAACATTTTGTGCGATCAATACGCCATTGCGATCATAAATCAATCCGCGATTGGGAGGAATGGGTACCAATGTGAGTTGATTTTTTTGTGAGAGGGTGGTGTATAAAGCATGTTGCACTATTTGTAGATAGACTAGTCGACTAATTAAAGCCAGAGCAAGTGCAAATATTAAAATAGTCGCAATCAGCAAGCGATGTTGGAACAGCTTGATCTCGGGTCGGTGATCTTTAAATGTGAGGCGTCGTGCCATGCCTTTAATCCACAGTGGTTGAATCAGCAGTATACAGAAGGAATTAACTTGTTCCAAGATATTGACATTTATATAAAAATAGTCAAATATCGTAGTTGGCTGGAGACTACCTGGCAATGGTTGGCCGGGTGTTAACTGTGAGTTTCCCAAGCCTGATCAAGGATTGGTCAAATTAGCAGGGGATGGTTCATGGAAAGAATATCTCGCGAACAACGTTATCAGCCGTTGTTTAACGTCTTGCGTATTGGTACCAAGGAATATGCGGTGCTCGATAAGCCGTTGGCGCAAGAGCGCGCCTCGATTTACCTATCGCGCGCATTATATCTTATGGAACAAGAAAGCCCGGAGCGTTACGCTAATACCATTAACTATGAATTGCTGATTGCAACTGATTTAGGTTCCAGTGATGCCGCTTTCTTGCTGGCTTGTCGAACGCTTGACCCTCATGTTAAAGTCCCTTTTCCCCCTGATGATGCCATTGTATTTTTAAAACTCGCTGCCGATCGTGGGCATGCTGAAGCCGCTTATGAATTAGGCTGTTGTTATTCAGCTGTCGGTCATTTTAAGAACACTGAAAAAGTAGGCAGTTCTTATTTTAGTCAGATTGACCCGACAGAACGCCAACGTTTAGCTGAACATTATTTTCATATAGCTGTAGAGCGCGAGCATCGAGAAGCGATTGAGGAGCTAATTATCGCTTATGCCTATGGTCGAGGTTATATTGCCAAAGATGCAGAAAAATTTACCCTGCTATGCGAAAAATTGATTGCTCGCGGTGATCAATCGGTTGCATTGGGTTATGGTGCTTGGCTGGCAGGAATTACTGTTGAAGGTGAAGAACTTTTATCGGAAGCTATTTACGTAGCTTGTGATTATGAACGTGCGTTAGAGTTTTTATTATTAAGCGCAGAAGGGCATGATCTCGAATTAGCTCAGCATGCCTTGCATTTGTTTTGTTTGATATTATTGCAAAGTAGTTGGGATAATTTGCCGGAAGGTCATTTAGAGCAAAAACTGCAGCAGAGCATTCAAGATGGTAATCAATTATTGGCCCTGTATTTTGGCTGGTATTCTATTCCTCTATATAAGCGCAGTGCCGTCCCAGAGTTTTTAGAGGAATATCAATTAACACAATTATCCAGTTTTGTTGAGCCTAATGAAGTCAAAGCTATTGCTTATCTCGAAAAAGTCGTGTTGGGTTCTAATCAGCATTTAGCCTCTATTGCAAGAGATATTTTACAGCAAGTGTTCGGCAATGCGGATGCGACAGTAACAGAAATCGAATTATTCGTCCATTGATAGGCTTTCATGTTCTACACCTCTGGTCCCGCTGCAGCAACATCAATAGTCGCCTCACCGCAGTGAGCAGCAATAATGTGACGGACCTCTGTTCGCAGTTGAGACACCGACGACCAATCTTCATCAGTAATTGACAAGGGCTTACCTAGAGTAATAGTAATTTTACTGGGCGATAATAGCCACGTATTTCCGCGCAATAATGTACGCGTGCCTTTGATAGCAACTGGACAAACTGGGACTTGCGTTTTGGCAGCCAATTGAAAGGCGCCACTTTTAAAAGGACGCAAACCAGTTGCGTAAGTAAATGTTCCCTCTGGGAATATTGCAATCGACTGCTTTATTTCTATCGCCTGACGAATGGTATTAAAATCGTCGATATTTTGAGTGAAATTCCATCGATCGACGGTAAGAAATTGTAGTTTACGCATTAAGCTAGCAATAATAGGGGTCTTTAGTAATTCTTTTTTGCCAATAAAAACTGTATTAATAGGTAAGATGGCCAGTAACACTAAGGTGTCGGCATAACTAGCATGATTGGCGGCATAAATACAGGGTTGCTGTGAGGGATCAATCTTACCTTTAACATGCAGTGGAGAAAAAATTAATATAAAAAACAATCGCGACCAAGCTTTAATTAGTATATTAGCTGTTTTGCGCGGAGTGACTAATGCAAGCAACCAAACCGGTGGCACAGTGACCAGAATGACACACCAAGCATATAATGTGTAAATAAAACGTAAGCCTTTTTTTGATAGTCGTACCACGTGATTTTTTATCGCTGATAATGATAGTTTCATCAGCTGCCATCGCATAGACTTACGTTGGCCTGTTAACGTATTTTGTAGGTAAGCTTGCTTACACGCTGCCCGTTGTAACTTACCACTTGATGTTTTAGGAATAGTTTGGGGTGGAGCAATCACAATATGATCAGGTGGAACACCAATATTAATAACAAGTTGTTCGATAATACTCTGTTGTAATTGTTCTTTTTCTTCATCTGTTTGTAATTTACTTTCCAGCACAACCACGATTTTTTCAGTTCCGGATTTAGCATCGCTGACACCAAATGCAATAACGCAACCTTTGCGTACATTGCTGATATTTCCTACGACCTCTTCAATAAACTCAGGATAGAGGTTGCGACCGGCTTTAATGATGATATCTTTTTTACGTCCGGTGATGAATAATTCATTATCTGCAATATAGCCTAAATCACCAGTCTCCCACCATCCATCATGATAAATAGCGGCTGTTGCTGCAGGATTACGATAGTAACCTTGCATTGCAGAAGGTCCACGAAATTGAATATTACCTATGTGTCGTTCGGGTAAGGGTGTAATTTGATCATTGACAATTCGAATTTCGTGCTCAGGTATCGGTCTACCTTCACAAACAAACTCGATAAATTTTTCGTGTTTTTGTGCAGGAACAGCCAAGTGAGAGTGTTCAAGCGTTTCACGTGAAATCCGATCCACTCGTGGCTCGCGATTTAAAGCAGGAAAAGTCAGGGCAACGGTATTTTCAGCTAAGCCATATACGGGCGTAAAGGCTGTTTTGGAGAAACCATAATTTTTGTATCGTTGATAAAAGCGCTCTAACGTGGAGGTATTAATACTTTCAGCACCGTTAAAGGCAAGACGCCATGAACTTAAATCTAATCCCTCAATTAATTCTTCATCGATTTTTTTCACACATAATTCATAACCAAAATTAGGACAAGCTGCAATCGTACCGCGGTGGTAATGCAAAGCCCATAACCATCGTTCTGGATGATTTAAAAATGTAAGGGGAGAAAGAATTGTGATAGGAATGCCATAAAATAAGCTAGCGATCCAACTCATTAGCCCCATATCATGATACAGCGGTAACCAACTGACTACGGCATCTGTCGGTCGCAATTCTAAGGCATAATTAAACGAGCGAATATTGGTTAACATATTTTTTTGCAATAATAAAACGCCTTTGGGATCACCGGTGCTGCCAGAGGTATATTGAATTAATACCGGATCATTTTCATTGCGATGAATTTGTGGCAACGCGCCTTTTCTTGCGCCTAGGTCTTCAGCAGTGGTAACAGCAATCAAGGTTGGAATATAAGATTGTAAAATTTTACCTAACATTTTTGCGTCTGCAAAAGTAATCAGCACACGCACTTCCGCATTACTTAAAATGCGAGTTTCACGGATAGCATATTCTTCGATTCGATCGGGACGAAAGGGGGGGTAAATCGGCACCGGAATCGCACCCGCTAACAAAATGCCAAAAAAAAGAGTGGAAAAAAGCTTTACCCGTGGGCACCATAATAGCCACGGTATCATTAGATTTAACGCCTAAGCGTAATAACCCATTGGCAACATTAGACGCTTCCGTCAATAATTCGCCATAGGTGATGATTTCTTCTTTGCCTTCATCATCATGTAAATAAATATGAGGACGATCGGGATCAGATAAAGCGTAACGAATTAATACTTCTTGCAAGGTTGTCACATCGGATAAATCAATGGTGAGAGCATTTAAAGCGGGGGCAAAATCTTGGACCGCTATTTTTACCGTCGGTTTAGCGATCACAATCGCTTGTACTGCAGCCGCTAAGGTGTCAGTTTTGGCGATGATGGCATCAGAAAAATGTACGTGAAATGTTTTTTCTATGCGATGAAATAATTCAACTTTCCCAAGCGAGTCGATTCCCAAATCTCGCTCAAATGAAGCCTCTAATGAAATAGCGCGTAAAGCCCGCGTAGTTTCTTGTTCTAACAAAAACTGTCGCATAAGAACGAGTAATTGCGTTTCAATAGCTGATATATTTTTTTCCATGTTCAAGACTCACCAATCCCTAAAAACACATTTTAAACTATTGTAGCCTGGATGCAGCGCTAGCGGAATCCGGGGTTTCCGACCTTGTGCCATGAAGATCTTCGTGAAGACGCTGTAAATACATCCCTGTACGCTCGGGTTCGGCATCCCTGCCTCACACGCTTCACGAAGACGTCATGGCACAAGATCTTTAATCTTGCCAGCATACTACATGCTTCTATCCTGGATTTTGCTAGCATTGCATCCAGACTACGATTAAAGTATGCCATATTTTAAAGTTTTTAGAGCTACAATTCACGGCCTTGCAGTACAATATCGAACATATTTTTCATCAATAAAACGATATAACAAATGCTCATCACGTCCCGGAGGGATGCCTAAACGCTTCGCGCGAATAATGCGTTGGGGTGTGTATCCGACGTCTTCAACAAAGAAGTGATCCGGATGCAGAGGGTGCTGATCCCAGGTTTTAACTTTTAAATTTAGCGATTTGCATAATAAAGTTTGCCCACAACATAGTTTATGAATAGGGCGCACGCCAATACCATTTTTAGGTGGATTAAGTTCTTGCATGACAGCGAGCATTTTTTCAGCATTAGCTGCTTCTAAATAAGGATAGCCGGCCTTAATTAACACCGCATTGCCTTCTCCATGGCAACTAAAATTTAATGAATCGCCCCCTCGAGCATAGTACATATAAATCGTACCAGCAGGCATGAACAAGGCTTTTCTTTTTTCCGTGAAGCCTAACGACGCATGACTGGCTTTATCATGAATATAATAAGCCTCAGTTTCAATAATCTGCGCCGATAACCATAATTTTTTATAAGCCACACGCAATACTTTACCTAATAATGATTTCGCTACTTCGCGCGCATCACGATCAAAAAAGGAATTAGGTAAAATAGTTCGACTCATAATTTATGACGTTATCTCACTCAATCCCTCTTCTTTCAATGCTTGAGCGACCGACTTTATTTGCTTCATTTCTGAAAAATAACGGAATAAATTAGGATATTCATTCATAGATATTTTCAATAGGGGTAACCAAGTTAAAATAACAAAAACATAAACGTCACCTAATGTCATACTATCGCCCATCAAAAAATCATGGTTATACAAATGATCATCGATAATTTTTAATTGGCGCTTTACGTTAGCTTTAAATACTTTTTCTTTGGTTTCTTCAGGAATTTTTGAATTAAATGCAGCGCCAGCATTTTTATGTAAATCGCTGCTCGCCATATTCAACCATTCTAAAACACGATATCGCCGCAGGGTATTCACCGCCGGCAATAACTCAATCGCATTATACTTATCTGCTAAATACTGCAAAATAACCGCATTTTCAGTGAGCACTTCATCATTGTCTAGCCTTAATGCAGGCACAGAACCTTTAGGATTTATTTCTAAATAATTCTCCCCCGTTTCTGTACGTTTTGCTTTTAAATCGACAGATTCGTATTCACAATCAATCCCAATTTCATGCAACACAATTCTCACCACCAACGAACAAGCCCCTGGTGTATAGTATAATTTCATTTCAAACTCCTTTTTAATAGCATATTGCAGAATGATACAGCTTAAATAACCGAATGTCATCGGTCTAACCTAGGAGAAACAACAAAATAACATAAAAAATATCTATAAATTTATTTTTATGTATAAAAAGAATAATTTCTGCAAGATTAGCGAGTCACTCCGAGCGTAAGATTTATTATAATTTGAGGAATTAATATGAAAAGCAAAACTGATTGGAACAAAGTAGCAGTAATGTCGGAAAAACAAATCCTTGATAATGCTAAAAAAGATAAGGATGCACAACCACTAACAAAACGAGAATTGAAAAAATTTAAGCGGGTTAATCCGGTAGAGGATATTGATGTGAAAGCTGTGCGTAGTGAATTGCATTTATCACAAGAAGAGTTTGCCATTTATTTTGGTGTTAGCGTGAGAACTATTCAAGAATGGGAGCAGCATAGACGGCGTCCAACAGCAACAGCACGGAACTTCCTTAAAGTTATTTTGTGTGCGCCTAAAGTTGTGCAGAAGGCCTTAGCCACTTAATAGAGATGGTTGAAATAGAAAGAAATGCGAGCAATTTATGTCCTGCCAAACTGACAAGAATTTCTTGTGAGTTGCCTCAGAAGCTAGCTCATTCAAACATTTTTCTTCTGCTTAAATCACAACGGATTAGTCAGCCAGCTTTGAGCAGAGTTCATCGCTGGAATAGTAGTAGGATTGGCTGCATCTGCTGTTGATGTTCCTCTTTCAAATAAAAAAGAACGTGAGATGTTTGGAATAGATTCAATTTTTTCTCGTATTGGCCGAAAGTAGTCAGGGGTTGAAAGAAAACCACTATTTTTTGTTTGTGCTTCTTTTATAAGTGTATTCAGGGGTGTGTCAGATTTTAAAGCTTTAGCTAAAGCGTCTTTCTTTAGTTGATTGCTCTCTGTACTATCACATATTTCAATAAACAGTTGAATCACTGACTCTATATTCTCAAAAATAAAAGTTTTATCACAATCATCAAAAGAATCTGAAATACCAGTTGACTTCTCTTGGAGTTGAGTCAGGCAATTTTTAAAATACTCGTTTTTTTGTTCAGGTGATAAGGTATTTAAAAGTCGGGTTCTTTCAGTATCAATTAGTCCAGTTAATTTACGACAGGTTAATACTTCCATAAGATTGGTGAGACCTACTATACGACATCTCATGTTACGTAAAAAAGCATTTTGTTCAAAAATAGTTTTTGTATTATCTATGCGTTCTATAATTGTTGTGATGAATAATTCTGGTTCCGCGAAAACTGGTTGTTTCATTTCAGATGAAATAGTTTTGTTTTCACAAAGACGAGTTATAACTTCATTGAAGGTTTTTTTTCTAGCATTTACTTCTGACTGCAGCATTAAATTCTCCAACTATTTCATGTAAATACACACCACACCCCGCCTCAAAGCGATATGTGTTCGAAATTTAATCACAGAAGGAGGGGAATGTCAAGAAACCCGCGATATCTACTCCCGATGATACGGGTGATTATTCAATAAACTCCAGGCGCGGTAGAGTTGTTCGACTAACACGACACGGACTAAGGGATGGGGTAAGGTTAAATCAGAGAGTGACCAACGGGCATTGGCGCGTTGTAAACAACGCTCATCTAAGCCATCGGGGCCGCCGATGATGAGGCTGACATCACAGGCATTAAGCATCCATTTTTCTACTTGTTTGGCTAATTGCGGTGTATCCCAACTCGTGCCTTTGACATCTAATGCAATAACATAGTTAGCCGCAGGGATTTTTGCTAAAATAAGTTCGGCTTCTTGTTGTTTATATTGTGCAGCGGTGGCGTTCTTGCTGCGTTTTGCTGGTGTGATTTCAATAATGTCGCAACGTAATTGTGAAGCGAAACGCTGCAGATAATCATTGACGCCTGCAGTTACCCAATCAGGCATGTGTTTACCCACAGCGATGATAGTGATTTTCATCTTTTTCCTCTTAAGAGCTCCCGATCATATAATGTCAGCGTTATGTGCTCTACATTGTCATCCCTCACTACGTTCGGGATGACAACCTCAAAGCACCAACTTTAGGTTTTTATCCGGCGCAGAGGTGTTAGCGCGAATCACTGCTTTGATCCCATAAATGTTCTAACTGATAAAGCTGACGCACTTTAGCTTGCATGACATGAATCATGGCGTAGCCTAAATCCACTAATACCCATTCAGCATCTTCTTCACCAGCGATGCCGAGTGGGCGAATGCCTGCTTCTTTCGCTTTTTCTGCGACTTTTTGTGCGATCGATTTTACGTGGCGGGTTGAGTTACCAGTGCAAATGATCATCATGTCGGTAATGCTGGTTAATGGACGCACATCTAATACGACGATATCAATCGCTTTCATATCTTCTAATTCAGCGATCAAAAATTTTTTTAATTCATCAAAACTCATTAGGGTTCCTTTTGGTTTATAAACATTAAATAATATTTCGTCGCATGGATCCCGCGGACAAGCCGCGGGACGACGAGGCTTATGACATATATAGTCGCTGTTTTTTAATATACGCTAATACTGTGTCGGGTAATAAAAAACGAGCATCATATCCGGCTTCCAGTTGGCATCGAATAGCGTTGGATGAAATATCTAATGGCGTGACAAATTGTAAAAATATTTTGCCCGCTACACTTTCATGTAAGCTACCATAATCCAAATCTTGGTGCGCATTCAAAAACCGCTCCATTTCTGAATCCAAATGCATTTTTTGCCCTGCACGTACGGCAATAACAATATGCGCTAACTCAATCGACTGTCGCCAGTTTTTCCAACTGGGAAGATCGGCAAATACATCGGATCCTAAAATCAAAGCCAGCGGAGTATCTGGTAACTCATCGCGAAGAGAGGTTAAGCTCTCCACCATATAAGAAGCAGAATGGCGCTGTATTTCCCGATCATCGATTACAAAATCAGGCTCATCGGCGATAGCCAGTTGCAACATATTCAAACGATGTTCAGCATTAGCATGCGCTTCTTCTTTATGTACTGGCATTTTGCAGGGTAAAAACCGCACGGATTGTAAATCCAAAATTTGTTTGAGTTCTAATGCTGTGCGCAAATGGCCATGATGCACAGGATCGAATGTACCGCCTAAAATCCCTATCGGTTTGGTATTCATAACTTCTCTCCACAATAACTCAAACACAGATCAGAAATAGCTGGCCAAGCAGATTGTTGAATACTACCTTTAATCATGGCATCAATATTCGCTGCTTGTATTAATAATTGTTCACCTATTTCTATCTTAAAACGCGATAAAGCTTTTTCAACCGCGTGTTTCCTTGGTAACGGTAACCATTGTTGCTGCAATGCAGCGGCGATAGTCATGCCGCCTTGCACATTTAAACGCATAGAGTGCAACTGTCGCAATTCGCGCGCTAAGGCCCATAAAATCAATATCGGTTCAACACCGCTGGCTTGTAATTTATGTAAAATGCGTAAAGCGGCTTTTGCATCGCCGATATTGCAACTATCGACCAAATCAAATACATTAAAATCCGCTTGATCTTGTAGTATTTCACAAAGCTGTGCATGATTGATAGTGGTGCCGGCAGCAAATAATAATCCTAACTTTTGCACTTCTTGGCGAGTAGCAAGCAGATTACCTTGGGTTTGTGTTAATAACAATTCTATAGCAGCAGGTTCCATTTTTAATTGTACCTGTTGCAGTTGCTGCGTTAACCAACGTTTAACCCCTTGACTATCTAACGGCCAGATTTGTAATGTCACACCGGCGCGCTCAATCGCCTGCCACCATTTACTTTTGGTGCTGGCACTTTCAATTTTAGGCAATATTAAAATTACAATAATATCTGTATTCAGCTGTGAGACATATTGTTGAAAGAATTGGCTTCCCGCATCGCCAGGTTTGCCACTAGGCAAATGAATTTCTACTATTTTTTGGCTAGAAAATAACGATAAACTTTGTAGATTATTGAGTAGTTGATTCCAATTAAAATGACTTTCAACAGTGACGGTTTCACGTTCAGCATAGCCCATCGCCATCGCTTTTTGACGAATGGCCATGACGGTTTCTTCCACCAAGCAGTATTCTTCACCACTTATCGCATAAATGGGGGCTAGTTGTTGCGCCAAATGTTGAGATAACTGTTCAAAACGTAATTTCATG
>CAZULF010000052.1:0-4275 GCA_964621215.1 uncultured Legionellales bacterium
AAGTACCTGCAGGATTAATAGTGATGGCGCTGGGTCCATTAAATCCACTACCCGTGGTTCCTGAGCAAGCTAACGCTCCCGTGTTCTGATCGATGCTACAAAGAGAAATAGAATTACCGTCAAAATTAGCAACATAAGCAAGAGTCCCTGCTGAGTTAACAGCAACTGCGGTAGCCCCTACAAACCCACTACCGGTGGTTCCTGGACAAGTTAATGCGCCGGTGCCAGGATCAATACTGCATAGAGAAACTGTGCCTAAATTAGGAGCATAATTCGCTACATATGCAAATTGCTTCGAACAAAAAACACTTACATTAGTAATGTCAGACATCGCTATAGCACCTGAACCATTACTTACGGTACATATTTGTCCCGGTGGTTGAGATAACACGGTCACATTATATGTGTCCCCCATAGAAACAGGTTGTGAAAAGGTAAATGCACCATTAGTACTAATAGTTAAATTATCATTCCCGTTATTTTGTAATACTAAGTTACCTGATGTGAGACCTGCAACAGAACCTCCAACAGTGAATTGCTGAGGCCCCACCACCGCAATGGTAAAAGGAAAACGTACTCCGTCTGCTGATGGTTTCGCCCACTCCCTTAGTTCTGCAGAAATGGTTTGAGGAGTTGGCGGCGCTTGTAATCCTACGTTGATATTACAAGATTGACCTGGATTCATTGGATTGCCACAAGTTGAGGATACAATTGATAAACCACTGCCGAGTGGAAAATAGCTCTGATCAACGGCCGTTAGTGTGACATTCGATGTAATATTGGTTACGGTGAAGGTCGCTGTAGCCGTAGATAGAATATGTGCTGTTGAAGAAAAAGGGGTTGTTGCTGTGATGGAAAGTAGATGCGCAAATGCAGTAATTGGAAAAACAAGACCAACGCTTAAAATAAGCTTGATGCTAACCAAAAGTATTCTTTGAATCTTCATATTGATCTCCGCTAATCCCTCTGCGTTTAAAATAAATGCGTATAGGTAAGGTATGCTTCATTGCTGGTTAATCTGCCTGTATCAAGGCTATAGGGATAAACGGCGCCGCGCGTTCCAAATGAATTATCTCCTAAATTGACATAGCGATAGCCTAATGCGATTCGTTCATGCTGATAATCTGCCGCACCACGGTCAAAATTAAAAGCATAACCAACACCAAGTCCTGCTTGATAGGTAAAATTGATATTGGTATGCGATTGAAACGGTGGCAAAGCAACGTAACCCGTACTATCAACAGGGCTTTCTTTATAGCCGCTTAGACGATTCCAAGCAGGGCCCATTCCAATATTGATAAAAGGAACGAATTTTTTCAACAACGTCCATGTAAATTGAGTCTCAAACATGAGGCGTGTGCTATTAACATGATATTTATAATTATAAAGCGCACTGCTCGGGTCTCCAATAGCAGTTTCAATCAATTGCCCCTTGTAATCAAAGTCTCCTGGCGTAGCATAAACTCCCAAACCCAATGCTATTGCCGGTATGAGGCCGTCTCCCTCAAATTCATAACCGCTGTTTACGCCAATAATCGCTGCGTTTGCATGTTTTCTATGCAGGGGGTAGGCATCCATTAAATTACCATTATAGTAATTAATGGTGGGCGTGTTATTACTCATGATTGCCTCGCTAGCACCAATGGTACCGCCTAAAAAAATATGGCCATTGGCTGAAAAAACCGAGGTAGAAATAAGAAATAAGATTAACCCAGCTAAATTTCTACTTGTTTGCTTGCTCTGATACCGAATATTACAATTCATTCCCCGTCCCTGGATCAAGACCCATCAATATTAGCTGAAAATCAGTGCATTTTCTCGTCCTGATCTTCTGGATGCATTTTATCATTAAAATTTTTATATTCATCTAAAAAGCGGGTAATTTCTTCAATCAACTCATCATAAAATGCCATCGTTGTTTTCAATGAATCGGTTTTATTCAATTCGTCCATTAAGCTATTAATCGCTTTTTCTAATCGTGGCAACCCACAATAACTGATAGCCCCTTTAATTCGGTTAACAATAAAGCGGGCATTATCCAGATCGCCTTCTTGATAAGCTTCTTTTAACGCATGCTGGTAACCGGTTAACACCGCTTCAGCAGCATGCAACACATTAACTGCAATATCTTCTCTGCCGGCACGTATTTTGGCTAATTCCCAATCTATAGCCGAAATGGTTTGATCTTGCGAGTCATGAGAATTGACTTGGCTATTGTACATTTTCAACAATAAATCGGCTTTCTGTTTCGAAAACGGTTTCTGAAACAGGCTTAAAAAACCCACCTCTTCCGCTTTGGCTTTATAACTTTCTTCACTATGCGCCGTTAAAGCCACAAAAGGAGAGTTATAATTAATATTGTCTTTTTTAGATCTGACTGATTGCAAAATTTCAAAGGCTTCACCATCAGTCAAGCTGATATCCGACAAAATCAAATCAAATTTTTGAGAGTCTAACAATTTGCTAGCATTAGCAACGTTATCCGTGGTGGTCACTTTACAGCCCAAATCTTCCAACGTACGCTTGGTAACATACATAGCCATTAAGTCATCTTCAATTAAAAGCATATGAATTTTATTGTTGCTGTGCATAATGTGACACATCTCCCTAAAATATCTGTGGCGCAATCGTGGACCTAACAGCCATAGGTTTCAGTATAGTTCAAATCTGTAAAAGGGGGAAGCAATGGCAAAAATGCGGGGAATCATGAAATACCTCAGCCATTTTTGCTATACTGCTGGTATGATAGTGATTTTTTTGATAAAAGTCTCGTTTTAAGAGCACATAAAGGCCTGTTTTATGAGTAATATTCATCATACCCCCCAAACAAGGCCAAATGGGATATTGCCCATTGGCTGGCAAGAATGGGTGTGTCTGCCTAACTTACATCTCCCCCTTATCAAAGCTAAAATCGACACGGGTGCCAAAACTTCAGCCTTACATGCTTCTAATATCAGTGAATTTTGGCATGGACCGCAAAAATGGGTTCAATTTGATGTACATCCGCTACAACGTAATAATCACTATACAGTAAATTGTACCGCTAAAGTGATTGATGAGCGGGTTATCACTAACTCCAGTGGCTCCCAAGAACTACGCTACGTTATTAAAACCCCCATGCTGCTGGGTCCTAATGCCTGGGAGATTGAGTTAACGCTGACCCAACGCCATGATATGACATTTCGTATGTTATTAGGGCGCGAAGCATTACGCCATCGCGTTATCATCGATCTGGCACATGTCTGTTTACAAGGCAAATTTACCCAGAATAAAGTCAGAAAAGCTTACGGCTTGCCGAAATTACCCCGCCAAAAATAATTTTTTTCCTTAATATTACATTAATTTTTTTAGCGTAAAATAGTCATTCTAAATAACCTTATTTACGTAAACTTAATATCAGGGAAATCAAAAGTTATGACTAAAAAAGTAGAAGAAGACAAAAATACAACTCCAGAACGACAAATATTACAAGCTAATAACTCAAAACTGCGAGTAGCTCCTCCGCCTACGCCACGCAAATCTAGAGGCATTAGGCCAGATCCTTCTGACTATAGTACAAATGCACCATTAGGAGCTGATATTCCTGTTGAAGATCAAATGCCTACGCAAAATTCGGAACCAACCGCTAGAAGAAGATTAAACTTTGATGCTCCTAGATCGACATCAACCTCATATAATATAACTCAGCGAGACAATGCACATGAAGACTGTGCTGATGATGAAGCCTACGCTAAGGTTAATCTTTTTCTTCAAGAATATCGTAAATCGAAAATGTTAGGAGAAAAAGCACTATCTACATCCACGGCCTTTGCCGATCCTCTCGCTGCAGCGCTTACAGGCGTGCCTTCAGTTAGGCGCCCTTTTGAATACACTCAAGCACAACTCGAAAGAAGATTCTCTCGACCTATACCAGAGCCCAGACTCCCTTCCCCCTACGAAGTCCATCCGACGGTAGTAAGACAGGCTGAAGAACAAACAAGTCGTCATAGCTCTTCTTCGTCAACAAGCTCTCAAATGCCAACACCGGGAAGTGTGGTAAAAACTGGATATGATTTAACAGGCAGAAGAGTTTACGGAGGCCAACAGACTTTTCTTCCTCCTCCTCGAGTGGCTGATAGAAATAAGGTCGTTAAATTAGATAAAACACCAGTTACATCTAGCTCGTCGTCTACATCAGCGATGGTTTCTTTCTCTCCAACATGTTAGAAATTTTTTAAAATTCTCGTCGTCCCACGATGTATTCGCGGGATCCAGAGTGTGTCGATGCCTTCTGGA
>CAZULF010000052.1:4375-14562 GCA_964621215.1 uncultured Legionellales bacterium
TCTCGTCGTCCCACGATGTATTCGCGGGATCCAGAGTGTGTCGATGCCTTCTGGATACCGCGGACAAGCCGCGGTACGATGGGTCTCGTCGTCCCACGATGTATTCGCGGGGCGACGCGGTTTTAAGATTGTTTTCTCATGCAAACAATTTTTGCGTTAACTTCCGCCTCAACTGCCAAACTTTGTCCCTTTTGTATTGCAAAAAAACTCGCTTTTATCTCTGAAGAAACAAAAGAACTTAATTTTAATTGAGCCTCAGTTTGCTTATCTTTTAGGAATGGCAAAAAAACATCTGGTTCCCTCTCTGCTTCATCCCATGTGAGACAACTACTAGGAGGAAACTTCACCTTTGGAGGTAATTCACTCTCCTCAACCATTCTCTTAATAGCAAAAGCAAATTCCAAACAATAAGCTGCACAATTATATAAGTACGCTCGGTGCTCAACCTGAGAGGATGCATTCCCCATGCCCATACATAGCCGAGCCCAAAGTGCCGCTTCATGAATTGGTTGAGCCATAAAAGTGGCCGTATCAATTTGCAGCAAACTAGCAATCTCAGCTAAACCACCTTGAACGCTTCTAAACACAGGGACACAATTTGCAGTATTCTCATTTTGAATGGGTGATATAAGATGAATGGTGTCTATGCCCAGCGGACTTACATAGAAACGAACTAGATTAACAATATTAACAGAGCTGCGTACCGGTAATTTGATCAAGGCCTTTCGACATAAAGTGATTAATAAATTTAAACATTGAATTGAATGATTGATATTCCATCCTGCTTTTAACCATTGCAATGCTGTAAAATATTCATCCTGATTTGTATCACTATTTTCTTCATATCGAGTAACTAACCAAAGACCTTTTTCATACCTAATATATCCGAGTATCAAATCTAAACTTTTATAATAAGGTGGTTGAGATTCCGGTAATGCATATATCTGGTAAATCCGAATCTTATCCCAAAAATTTTGGCAAACACATAAATTATCCCAGATAGGCTCCATTGCATCTGCATGGCAAGCCATTGCGAACTCACTTTGGGGGTCAGAAAAATAAGCCTTAAAGAATTGAACTAAGGTTTCTCTATTAGCGCTATTAAACGCCTCGATTAATTCATTGAACTCCACACTATTATTTTGCAAAAAACAAAAAATTTTTTGCGCTAGAGCATCCAACTCCATACTATGTCATCCCTTACTAAAAATAGTTAGATCAACAGTATGATATTAATTCATTTAAAAATCAATAGGTTGATAAAGTTCTCAACTTGATGGCGAAGGTAAAGTACTAGAAGTATTACTTGCAAGGGCTTGTGACTCTGCATTTGGATCTAGACTTGAAGGCCTGCCCCTAAGAAAAGACACTTTACTTCCTGTAGCTCTTCTTACGCAACCAACACTAACGCGCCAATTAACTGGGCTTGATGATGCAGTTGAACTATCACTTGCAGCACTAATAAAATTTATAGCTGAGCTCAACGATACCATTGATGTGTCACTCACACTACAAGCCGGCGTTATGGTTCGTAAAAACTTAATAAAGGCCAAATCCTCGTTTACATTCGCAGCAACACATCGTTGTAATATATCTTTCGGTTCGAATTGTAACGAAATAATCGTTTCTCCTAGACGAAGAGACACTTTTAATTTTAGATTTCGTATGCTATCTAATAAAACTGACCAGTCACTCTCAATAACCGGCAAAGCTCCATTTGATTCTTGTAATATAATATACGCGGCTTTAAAAAAATCCGCCACCTCAATAAACTGTACCGCCGTCCAATTAAACGTTCCGACCAAGGTTAATTGATGTAATTTTAGTTGTTTTGGCCCTAAAATGTCGTTAATTTCAAGCTGGTAGCCATCGCAAAGCGTGAGCGCGTCAATGATAGTTGATAGATTTTTAAATAATAGGGTTAGCATTTCTGACGCTGTTTTTGCATGCGACAATTTATTTAAACGAATACATGCTGTTAAATCTCGAGCGGCATCAGCAAGACTAATTCTACGCGTTTTCCATCTATCTTCCTGACTAAAACTGCAAGATAATGTAGTTTGTTCGCGTAAAATTGTCGTAATATAAGGTTTCAAATCTACAATAAGTGCAAGCTTTTGATATGCCTCTAAGGGTTGGTCTGGAAACTCTTTACCTATCTCTTCATAAATTCTAGCCAGTATCGGTTCAGCTGTTTTAAATAAATCCATCGCAGAGATATTAGGCTCTTCCCGAAGTCTCTGCTGTATAAGACACAGCACACGATATCTATAGTTTATATATCCATCTGGTAATTTAGGTGGTAAATTTGTGTCACCTTCAAATTCTTGTTGCGTAAATATTTTTTTGTCTAAAAGAGCTATATAATCGCCATTTTTTTCTGCCATTGCGCTCAGCAATTCTATACAATTTTTTTCTGGATCTATCTTTAAAAAATCCTCTACAAAAGCCGGATCAAGCGGTACATCCCTTTGCTTTAAAAAATAAAAAATACTCAATATCTCCGTATAAATTTTTCCATTTTTCCTAACTAATGCTTTACCAAAAGCCATATCGTTATCAATAGATCGGACTTTCATGCTAAAAGGATGTGGGCTTTCATCCTTGGCTTTATTAAATTCTACTATTTCATTTGCAGCCTTTTCATCGGCCGGACACACTAACAAAGACATAACAAAACGAGCACTTAACATGTAAGGATCTAAAAATGCCAAAAATTCCGGATGGTAACGTAAAATATGTTCAAAAGTCACACCCTGAACTGTAGGTGTTACTAAATAGTTAGCTGATATATCACCTCGGGACACTTTTAGCAATGTAGTTGGCGCGGAACCTTGATTCGCAATCGATTTATTGGATAAATTCACGATCTCTGCATCTCCGGGTGAGCTAGGACTCGGACTAGAACTAGCATTACCACCAATATATTTATAATGATTTCCCTTTAATGGAATAACTGGATGAGTTCCACCTAAATGTTCACCCACGATCCCTCCTTGCAGAGGAATTAACTTTTCTGCCGCATGCTCTGTTAAATAGCAATGGCCTGTTTGAATACTATGTAATAATGGTCTTGGTTGTGGCAGAGTCAAGTGATAATTGTAAAAGCTTTTTGAGATTTCTTCAGCACAAAAAGTATTAATTTCTCTAAGTGCACTAACAAGCTTGGCATGAGGACTTTTCCTTGTCGACACTTTAGGTTGATAACATTGTATCAACTGCGTTGCAGTAACCTTTAAAAACAATAATACAACTTTTATCGCTGACACCTGAATTTCATTATTTAATAAAAGATTATCTTCTCTTACACCATCTAAAAATGTTTTGTCAAATTCATCTAATATATTTTTTTGTTTTTGTAAAATTTTTTTAATTTCTTTAAATTTTTGATTGACCTCTCTAGCTTCAGAATTGATTTCTTTTCTCTGGTTCAGAAGACCAACATATATTTGTGCCCAATACACTAATTTTACTAAAGATTCTGTTGTCGTTTGAAACAAGGGCTCTGTCGCTTTTACTGCACCTGATAAATCTTCACAAGGCCCGAGCAATGGATGCCTCTCAGAAATCATAAGTAAATTACGCTGCAATTGTATTTCATCACCAACTTGATTTTTCTCTGACAATTTTTCAGGTTTAGTAAGAATGTCCAGATGTTCTTTTTCTATGATATATTGCTGTAACTCCGTAAAATATCGCTGCGCTTCAATGTGTCCATCTGTCACAGCATAAAAAAACCACCATTTGGCTTTTTCGAACTCTTTCTTCTCATAGAAATAACGTCCTAAAGTATATTGAGTATTTATATCGATGATGCTTTTGACACGCTGCATTTCCTGCATTTCATCTACGGATATGGACCATTTGTCTTCAGCTAAAAACAATGAAATTCTAGATTCAACTAAGCGCTTATTTTCCGCGCCACTTTTCCATTCAGTAACCGCGTTATTAATAGCGCTTTGCACATCTGCAGGAGCGACTTCAGTTGGCGTACGTTTATTATTATTTTTTTGCCACACATCTACACCAATGCGTAGTAAATAAGTAAAAATTTTTATATTTTTCGATTTCGCTGCTAAATGCAGTAAATTGTCACCCTCTTTAGTGAGCACATGTTGATTAGCACCACTCTCTACTAAAAATTGTACAACCAATAAGAAATCTCTTTCCACTGCTTTTTGTAATGCTTTTGTTCTGAGTTCATCTTCGCCTTTATATACGTCCTCTTCTGAGTCAATTATAGATTTCTGTTTTTTAAATCCTGTACAGTAATCGACTAATATTTTTATTACTGATAACACTTTAGTTTCATCTTGGCTAGATCTTAGTGCCCAATCAAATGCAGATAGTTCAGTAGTGCTCCGCTCTATAGGAATGCGTTGCTTTAAAAGCTCTTGCACGGTCTCTACATGGCTATATTCACACGCATAATCCAAGATGGATTTCTGTGTGTTAGTATCGACATAACTGAGATTCGCTCCTAAATCAATACAAAGACGAATATTATCGGATTCTCCTCTCTTAATCGCTGCAATTAATTTTGCAGTTAATGCTTTTGGATTCCAATCCTTTGGCCTGGTTGTCGGATCCGTTAATGGCTTAAATACATTGAGAGACTCGTTAAATTTTCCTAATAAAAGCGTTAATAAGTCTACACTTCCGTATTCACATAGTTCATGAAACACCGTTCTGCCACTAGGTGGCAAAGGCATGGTATATACAGAAGCATCGCTAATAATAGAAATTTTTTCTTGAATTTTTTTAAAATCTTTGAGACCTGGTTCCTTAAGCATTTGCGCTAATTCGGTAGCGCGTATAAAATTGTTAAAAGCATCTTCATAAAGTTTACTTGCATCATTGAAAAAAGGCGTATTAATATTCGAAAAAATTTGTTGAGTTGATATATTCTGATAGACTTCGTTAAATGATTTAAACTGCTTAAAAATTCCTAATGTTAAGCAAGCCATAGCACCATCTACAACGGGATGTATGGTTAAGCTAGCCTCATTAGAAATCGCTGCTCCGACTAAGTCTCTAAGCTCTTGCGTTTGAGTAGGTAAAAAACCAATGCCATCATCAAAATCTTTTACACGTTGTCCAAATAAAAGACTTGATGAGCTCGATGAGCTACAAAGTTTTGCTCGCAATTCTCTAAACCATTGTTGATAAACTGCAATAACAAAATTCTCCAAAGATTCTCTTGGAATATTAGAAAAATTAGCACGATATTCTTCATTATAATTTTGAATAATCTGCAATATCATTTCTACCGATAAATCCGATTTTGCATGCTCAAAAATAGCTTGATAAGGTAGCTTCATAATCGTTCTCCTAGATATTCATTCTTTGGGATGATGGAATTGCGTCTTTAATAGAGTTTAAAAATTGAATAGTTGCAGATCGTAGATCTTCTTTACTTATAGCTACTTCCGATGCAAAAGGTGTGGAAGAACTGGAGGAAGACAAACTTGTACTGGCCATTCTTGTACCCGAGGAAGCTCTAGCACCAATATTGCTTGAGGAGGTAAAGAGTGAAGAAATTGACGTCGTGGCTGCAGTTTTTTTAGATAATTTCATAGGTTCTTGTAAGCATAATGGTCCTGCAGAAAAAGTGTCCTCACAGGGATAGACTAAACATGTTCTAATCCAAACCATAAGCTCATGTAGCAATTGATAATCAGGATAATTGGCTATTTTGGCTAAATAGGCTTCAAATGCAAGGCATAGTGCAGATTTTTCAACAATGTGAACATCCTGTTTGTTTCCTTGGTTATTCGCAAGGGCTTTTGCCTTATAGGGCTCAGTATATTTATTGTTTGCTGATGCGATATCTTTCGCTAATAAACTTTCAAACTCAAAACCTTTTCTAGCAATTATTTGTTCCAATGTTTCACTACTATAAGATGACCATATGATAAGCAAGGGAACTTGCGGATAATCTTTATCCAACTCATCTAACGGCATGGTTAAATCACCAATAACACAAAATTGTAAAGGCTCAGATCGCCATGTTTGATGACACTCACCACACACTCTTGCAAAAGTTTCAAGCCATTCTAGTTTAGGACAGGCATTATAAGTATTTGAGATATGTGTCCACGCCACACTTAATAAATTAATACCAAAATCATTTAGTACATTACTATATTGTAGTTCTAAATTTAAATTACGTGGTTTGTCAATCAATAAGATCAAACCTTTTGCTTTTTGACAAATAACTAAAAATTCCTGCTTGACATATATATTGCCATTTTTTTCACTAAAAATATTTTCACTGACAATCACAATCATAGATTTTGGTTGACTACTTCGAAATACTAGTGGAGAAGAAGAAAAGATATTTTCTCTTGAAATAGTTGTAACATTATCAATGCGCGAAAAAGCTTGAATGAGTGTGTGCTCATAACTTAATGCATCTGGATTTACCACCTTAGACACCATGTGTGGATATAATTTAATTCGATTGTTTGTAAAAAATCGATCTTTAGTCGCCTCATTTCCTCTTTTAATCACTAATTCGTTATCATCAAAAAATGTAACGGATGCATCCTTCACATTTCCTAATGCAAATTTTACTAAATCCTCTTTGCCGGGCTGATCAATTTTTCTACACTCAACTGAACCATCATTTAAAGCAAACTGTCGTAATTCACCCACCCCTATATCTATCTGGCTTTTTTCAATTTGCTCAAACTTGCCTAATTGCTGCTTATATTTATCAAAAGTTAAGGATGTTTCTTCGGGCAAGCTATTTAAAATCGCGCGACGACATTCACGCTCAAAATGTCCAATATAGATATCGAAATAGTTTCCAGAAGTACTTGATGCATCTCGCTCTAATACCTCTTTTATTTTCTCGTCGCTTTCCTTGCCTGCTATCATTAATTCCTCTTTTATTTCCTTGGCATTCTCCTTGACTGCTACGAATAATTCCTCTCTGATTTTCTTTGCATAGGGAGAGCCCGAAATAACAACATTGCTCACAAACAATCCCCAAAATAGCAAACGTCGTATTACATCCGTTCTAAATCCATTTTTTCTACCAGATGAAAAATTAAAAATAATTGAGTAAGAACTCAGTATTTGTAACACAATCCCATTCCAAGCCTGTAATGCTCTTAAATATTCAATATTCAGTAATGAATATTGAATGGTGGGATCAGTGCGAATGGCGGTATCATCAACGTCAGATAAAACATATCTTTGTTCAACGAATTTCGATAAATCTCTTTTTTGTGTTATCACGACTCTTTGAACTGGCAATTGATTAAATTGGCTCGAAACAAAAAATTTGGCCAAAGCAACAAGAGCCTGCCCGCGGATAGAGAAATCATTCTCATAATCATAGGCTAATGCTAATAACACCTCTACCGCATCAACAGGTATTTCACCTAAATGACTTAATGCTGACACAGCAGCTAATCTAACACCAGGGACTTCGTCTTTACATCTTATCAAGATTTGATGTAGCACACTAGTCTCCGATTCACTTTCTAATAATTGAGCTAAATCCTTAGATAGAATACGCAGAGCCATCTCACGTATATCTGGATTTGCATGATTGATGTAATTATTTCGAATATCTCGTAACCTCATCCTTTCTGGCGCAGGCATTTCTCCCAATGCCGTTAACCCCAATAATAAACTATCATCTTCATGAAGAACCCCGTATGCTTTTTCTATCATTCCTGTGTGAGTGTTATTATCATCAAATAATGTAGCAATAGCTTTTTTTGCTGTCTCATACTGATGGAGTCTCTGTGGATTTAGAGCTCGAACAAATAACGCAAAACTAACTTTGTCTCGCCATTTCTCGTCTTGCGCGCATTTAAGTAATTTTTTTATTGCTAAGGTAATAATCTCTTCATCTTCTTTTGGATTCTGCGCTACTTTATTCAATGACTGTACCAAGTCTCGGGTTGTTTCTGTATGATCATGGAGTGCTTTCATTGCAATCGATCGAATTTCTACATCCCCATGATCTAAAAAACCAACAACGGTACTTAATAAACTAGTAGAAGGTTTTGCGCACAGTTTAGCAAGCGTTTCTAGCGTTTGCGTTTTTAATTGACCTGCACTTGCACAATATTGACAAACTTGCTGTAATATATCTGATGTTCTATATTTCAAACAAGGAACTGCGGACAAATATATTTGCATTTTTGCCGGTTCTTGAGGTTTAAAATAATCATTAAGTCTTTCGCTAGGTTTGCGCCCATCTGTCGTATAGCCGTGGTGATCTAATGCGACAAGCGCCGATATTAATAAAATAAAATTTTCATCATAAATTTCTTTTTTAGTTTTTATTTTGTCATTAAGTGCCTTATAAATCGACTCTGACTTTGGTGACAAAGTGATAATCAATCGCAGAGCTACTTCATCTTCAGTATTCTCGGCAATCTTAATTAATTTTATCAAAGCCTCTCGTACATAATATTTTAACTCATTTTTTTCATTAAAAAAATGATGCCCACTTTTTTTAGAAATTAATAACATTAAATCTATTGCTAAGATAGCACATGCAAAGAGCTTTGTGACGTCCTGTTCTGTATCCTGAGAACCTACACTCCATTGTTTCTCTATTATTACAAAATTTTTAAAAGCAATACTCGCAAGTAACTCTACATCCGATGCTTCAACTATTTCATGATCGCTTGCTTGCTCAATTAATTTTTTTATAGAAAACAGTGCTTTTTCTTGTTGTTCTACAGTGCCTTCTCTCAAAAAAGATTCAATCTGTCTTTTATCTTCTACTAAGGCACTAGAAAATAAGATTTCTTGTGATGGAAGACAACCGCCCTCAACTTTCATCCGAATAATTATTCGTGTATCACCAACATTTTCAACATACCAATCTTTTAATAAATTACTGGCTTTTTTAAAGGGGTCGCCTTTTTCTTGTAGCAAACATTGCTGCACCCATTCAACCAATTCTCTAGATGGATTTTTGCAGCTTGAGAGTGATTTTAGAATGATGGCCTTTAATGTATCCGAAGAATTATTTTCCTGATATTTTTGTATTAAAAATGCTTCAACACCCTCAACAATGCCAATTAAGCTCACAAGCTCTCGGAATACTGGCAATGAAAATTTTCCGCTAGTTGACGCTGTCAATTGTTTTAATTGTTCTGCTGTGCTCGACAAAAGACAAAGCAATTTAATTGCATGTAACCTAACCTCTTCTTTATAGCTCGCTGCTGTCTCAACGATAGCCGCCATCACTGCTGGGTTAGCGCTCCACCCTCGTAAAGTTTCAGTCGCAACCTTGGCTGTTCTTGGATCATCATCATCTAAGGCATTTAAGGTTGCCGATATCATTTCAGATGTTGGAGTAAAACTTCGCTGCAAAATACGTAAAGCGGCACTTTTAACATGACTTGAACCCCACCGAACCGCTTCTGCAGCAATGCTGGTTACATGCTCATTATTTCCATCCTGCAAAATTTTCAAAACGCCTAATTGGATTTCTTTCATTTCCGGTGCGGCTTGTTGTTTTTCTCGCATTAAATTTAAAAGAGCATAACTCATTAAAGATGAAGATCGTGCTATTTCTAAAAAATCGATATCATAGTTACATTGATATCGAGCAAGATGTGCTAGTTTGATATAAACTGCGCACACAGGCAAGTTGGAAGTAACATTAAGTACCACGTTAGATTTTGATAACGCAATATATAAAGTATTAAAGTCGCTCGATTTAACCGGATAGTTGGGATCGCTATCCGCTGCTTGTTTTAGCAGCGGCAAGATTTGTGACTCATACCCAGTTACTGCGGATGCAATTGCATTTTGACATAAAATTTTAGCTTTTTGTCCAAGCATGAAGCGATCACGTACTAACGCATTCTCAAAAACTAACTTATTTACTTTAGTGTAAAGCGGACAATCTAATTTATCTAAAGGTGTTTTATGTAATTCGATTGATATCGAGTTTACAGGATAAAGTAAACTAATCTTAATTAGTCTACGACATAAAGTTAATTGTAAAAACAAATTACCAACTGGCCCATCTATTATTAAATTAGCTATCGATACCGACTCCAAGGATAGTTGAGAAAGAGATTTGCTTTTTATTTGAATTTCTTGAATGGTCATATTTAATAATTTTAGCGTTTCAAGATTTGACAAACCTTCTATTACTTTTTCCAGTACTTTTTGTTTTAATTCAACACCATCCAAAGTTAGAT
>CAZULF010000053.1:0-14550 GCA_964621215.1 uncultured Legionellales bacterium
TGATAAATAATAAAATTTGTGTGGAAAAGGGTAGGGTTTGTTTACTGGTGGTGAATACATCCACCATTTTCGGCACAACAAAGATCATTAAAAAAATAACGATCCCGATAGATACTGCCGTCATCACAGAAGGATAAATCAGCGCTTGTTGGATTTTTTGTCGCATATGCTGTTGTCTTTCAGTATAATCCGCTAACCGATTTAAAACCGTATCTAATTGACCTGTTTGTTCGCCAGCAGCAACAGTCGAGCAATATAGAGCGGGAAATGCTTGAGGAAATTCCATTAAACCTGCAGCGAGGGTATTACCTTCTAATACTTTACTGCGTACTGAAAACAAAATGCTTTTAGTTTTTGGTTTTTCACTTTGTTCGCCTACAGCTTGTAATACTTCCTCTAGTGGAATGCCAGCAGTTAAAAGCGTGGCCATTTGTCGTGTTGCTAAAGCTAGTTCTTTAATAGTTAATCCAGGACCACGTGTTAAAAAGCTGGCTAAGCCTGCTTTGCCTTGATTACGAGTAGTTTCAATGTAAGACTCTACCTCGATTGGAGTTAAACCGCGATCACGTAATTGTTGACGCGCAAGTCGAGCTGAATCCGCCTCGATCAAACCGCGAACTTCTTTGCCTTGGCTATCGAATGCGATATAAGTAAAATTACTCATTTATCTCTCGTTAGTAACACGTAAAACTTCCTCAATGGTGGTTTGACCCGCGAGAATGCGTCGCACACCATCTTGACGAATGCTAGGGAAAAAATTGCGACAATAGATTTCCATTTCTTGTTCACTTTTATTGGTGTGAATCATTTCGCTCAGGGTATCATCAATTGCAATGAGTTCGTAAATACCGGTTCGGCCACGATAACCTATTTGATTACATTCATCACATCCCACAGGATAGTATATGGCAGGTGGATGTTGAGGATCTGCTTTTAGAAATTCACATTCCGTTGCGGTTGCTGTGACAGTTTGTTTACAATGTTGGCATAACACACGTACTAAGCGTTGTGCTGCCACGCCAATTAAACTGGATGCCAGCAAAAACGGCTCAACGCCCATATCTTTTAAACGGGTGATAGCACCGATAGCAGTATTGGTGTGTAATGTTGATAAAACTAAATGTCCCGTTAAGCTGGCTTGTACTGCAATTTCAGCCGTTTCTAGATCGCGAATTTCACCCACCATCACCACATCAGGATCCTGCCGCAACATAGCACGTAAGCCTTTAGCAAAGGTCATATTCACCTTATGGTTAACTTGTGTTTGACCTATTCCATGTAAGTAATACTCAATCGGATCTTCCACCGTTAAAATATTACGTGAAGGATCATTTAAGCTAGTTAACATGGCATATAAGGAGGTCGTTTTACCGGAACCGGTTGGACCAGTAATTAGAATAATGCCATGTGGGCGCGAAATAAGTTTTTGTACCAAATCTTGTGTCTCGGCAGCCATGCCGAGATGATTCAGATCCAATCGTGCCGCTTGTTTATCAAGTAAACGTAGCACAACACGTTCACCATGGCCGGCTGGCATAGTGGAAACCCGCACATCAACTTGACGTCCCGCAATTTTTAAGGCGATACGACCATCTTGTGGCAAACGTTTTTCCGCAATATCAAGCTTGGCCATCACTTTTATACGAGAAATAATTAATGGTGCGAGTACGCGTTGAGGCTCAAGCACCTCACGCAGCACACCGTCAATACGATAACGAATGATAAGACGATCTTCGAAGGGTTCGATATGAATATCAGATGCTTGAGTTTTAATGGCCTGCGCTAATAATGCATTGATTAAACGAATAATCGGTGCATCATTGTTACTATCCAGTAAGTCCTCAGTTTTGGGGAGTTCATCCACCATTTTATTCAGATCAAGTTCTTCTTCTACTTCTTGGCTGATTTGTCGAGTTGCTTCTTCATGTGATTGGTAAAGTTTAGCCAGAAGTAATTCGAAACTCTCTTTATCAGTCATTTTTAATTGTAATGGCAACTTGAGAAAGCGGCGAATTTCTGCAAGGATGGTGGGTTTGGGGTTACCTAAACACGTTATTTCAGCATAATCTTCAGTGATGCTTGTTAATGCAATTCCGTGACGTTTAGCAAAGGAGAAGGGGATTTTTTTTGGCGCAGGCATGTCTGCGGCATCATTTGTATCATCGGGTGTTAAAGGTGACTCAGGTAAACTCGTCATCAGCGCTCCACGGGATCTACAATTTTTCTACCATACCGCTATTGCTAAATGGCATAGGTAGTTTTGCAGGTTGATTAGGTGGCAACATTTTGGGTGTTTGATCGGGTTGATGATTTTGCCAGCTCAATTCTTTATTACGCATGTATTCATACTTCGCATTAGTGATATCAATATTGTTTTGTTTATTATATAAAATAATGGGCTTAAGAAAAACCATCAGATTTTTTTTGACATACGCATGGGTTTTATATTTGAATAGTCTGCCCAGGTAGGGGATATCACCCACGATAGGAATTTTAGTTTCACCTTCTTGTTGATTATTACTGATTAAACCGCCTAATACTAAGATATCACCCGTATTCACTAGTACGGTCGTTTTTATTGCAGAATTGTTAGTTTCTGGTGTGGTACCAGGATTAACCGGGTTTACCAAAGTTGCATTGCCTTGATCAATTTTTAATTGTACCGCATCACCACGATTGATTTGTGGGGTTACATATAAATGCAAACCAATTTGTTGGCGGTCGAACGTATTGAATGGCGTGACAGAGTTGTTGCTAGCACTATCTGTGGTTGCATACGATCCCGTTTGAATTGATAATTGTTTTCCAACTTCAATTTTAGCTGTTTGATTGTCTAACACAACTAGCGATGGAGTGGAAAGAACATCTGTCGATTCACTTTGTTGTAACATGGTAACAATACTACGAAAATTACCCATTTTAATAACGCCGACACCTTGATTATAACCAACAGGCAAGGCCCCAGGAGTTATACTAAGAGAGTCAGAATCATTATTTGCACCGGATTCTACATCGACACGGACGGTTTCACTAGCCGTACCACTGGTATTAGCGCTTTCATGATTGATATAACCCCATTGCACACCTAAACGTTTCAATGTGCCTTCATCAATTTCAACAATAGCGGCTTCTACTAACACTTGTGCGGGCCGCACATCCAGGCGAGCAATAACAGCCTGCAAATTGTGCATAATGGCAGGCGGCGCGGTGATGATCAACGCATTGGTGGATGGTTCAGCTTGAATATTGACAGAGCTTCCTGAACTTCCTGAGCTTGTGCTTGTACTCGAACTGGTAGGGTTAGTGCTATTGGTTGAAGAGCTGGAGCTGGACGAGTCTGCTTGCACGACTTTTGCTAGAATAGGAGCGACTTTCGCGGCCTTAAGATAATGTAAATAAACGACTTGGGTATTACCTTCAAATCCTTCGGGTGGTGGTGTATCAAGATTTTTAATTAACGCCCGCATGCGTGCACGACCTTGAGCATCACCGCGGACTAATACACTGTTGGTATGATTATCTGCCGCTAAGGTCACATGCGATTCATCAGAGGTGTCCGGTTGCATCGCACTAAGGATAGAGACGATTTGATCCGCGGTAGAATTACGTAAAGATATTACTTCTACATGATTGGTGTCTGCTTTATCTAACCCACCAATTACTTTCAGTAAACGATCAATATTGCGAGCGGTGCTGGTAATAATCAATGAATTCGCAGGAAAATAAGAAGAAATACCGCCGTTATCAGGAATGAGAGGTCGGAGAATCGGCACTAGTTTGCTGGCAGACACATTGTGTATGGGCACAACGCGCACAACCAGCTCATCCCCTTGGCCAGGATTAGATGAGGTGGAAACCGGCACGGCCTGTGAAGTACTACCTGATAAAGGCACTATCTTATAGACATCACCACTAGGAATAACGGTGTAACCCAATACTTGCAACATTGATAGAAACATTTGATAGACTTCATCTTGTTCCATCGGAGTGCTGGAGATAATGCTGATTTTGCCTGAAACCCGAGGATCGATTAGAAAATTTTTACCGGTTTCACGTGAAACTTCAGCGGCAACTTGACGAATATCGACATCTTGTAAATTCCACATACGAGAAGAACCACTGAGAGTAGCTTCATTTTCATTTTTTTTGTTGAAATAAGGATCCTCTGCCAAAGCAATATTTGACCAGGTGCAGGAAAGGCTAGCAACGATAGCTATAGATATAAGACGTTGTAAAAATGAGCAATACCTCACCGACGCTTCCTTCTTGAGTATACAAAGAGATACTAGCATGGGCAGGGGGAGGGAGGGAAGGTGTGCCACAGATTTATACTATTCTGCTAGTGGCTGGTAATAGGGCGATGATGGATAGTAAGCCATTTGAAGCTAACGACTATTTTAAGCATTTGATTATTAAAAATGGTTATTTTTTAACACATAATTGCTTGATTTATCGACTTTCTAAGCCTATGATGTCGAGAAATTCATCTCTAGATAATGCAATGGCAGCGAAGTTTAAAATATATTCATCAAAACGTTAACGTTGAAGTTATGGAATCCTGGTTGTATGGAGTAAAAATAGATGATAGATGCTCCGTTAGATGAAATTTCCTTGCAATTAATATCTAAGCAACTCGATGCGTTATTGTCGGTCTTGCTGCTTCAAAAAGAAAAATTTGCTTTCGGTACGTGGGTTGGTAATTTATGTAGTTTAAAACGCCTGCTAGAACTGAGTGGTTATCGATTAACCCCCATCCAAGAGCAAAAATTATTCGATTTATACTCCACAGGTTTAGCGTCAGACATTTTAAAACAATACATTCAAAGTAATAGTAAAGCTTTTTTAGAGCTGAATGAGGTATTGTTATATTTCATCAACTTGATGAACAGCGATAGCCCTGATTGGGGAGCGTTGAAGAGTTGTATCTTACCGATAAATTTGATATTTCAACCTAAACGTCGAACATGGCAGGAATTACCTAAAGCACAAACACAAGATGACGAAAAAACCCGACTATTTTTTAGTTTAGATGACGCTTTACAAGCCTGGCAACACAGGCAATCAGTGAGCTTATCTTCTAGCCCAGCTCGACAGCTGCCGTTAGAGGCGTATAAACAAAAGGTAGGACTTTGTTACTTATTATCACAACATCGTGTATTGATGGAATATTTTCAAGTTGCGATAACGCAATGCAATTATGAAGCGATTGAAAAAGAAATTGATTGGCATGCCTTTAGCGAACAGTTTATAAAAATCATGCGGATTAGCCAGCAATTTCTATTAAGGTGTGATGCAGACAAGTTACAATCTAATCGGTGGCAACATGATCAATGGGGTGTATTATCCGATGACTGGAAATACTTGTTGCTTGAGATGAGCACACAAAGTGTCGTATTTTTTGAATGGGTTAATTCTTGGCTTGCTTCAGAGCAATTTATCATTCAAATAGAAAATTCGACAGAGAATGATATAACTCAATTGCTGCCTATTGCGAAAGCATTTGCAAGCATTCGCGAAACGTTGCGTTTAGGTTTGCCTACAGGGAAAGTGACATCATGTCTACAAAAATTGATTCATTTCAATCAGAAATTTTTAAACTTACCTTACTTTACAATACCAGCAGTTGCAGGTACTGATGAACGTTGGCGTGCACAATTAGCCGAAGCCCGTGCGCCTTTTATTCCAGCGTTGCAGCAAGGTGGAACTGATGTACTCAATCAGCAGGGTCAGTTAAGCCAGCAGATTAAGGCACTGATACAAACTATAGCCGCTGATTGCACGACTGGCCTCGGACAACCGCCTTGTGAGTTAGTCTTATATTTATTAGGTTCTCACTCACGCGAAGACGGTACCCTATATTCTGATGCTGAGTTTGCGCTGGTATATGAACCGTATGAAAATAAATCGTTAGCAGTAGTATATGGTTATTTACATACCTGGCTGAGATTATTTCAGTTAGCAATAGTTAGCCTAGGGGAAACGCCACTAAGCGGTCAGTCTCAATTTAAATTTCATATTGACACTGAAGTTGCACGCAAGCAATGGGGTGTTTGTCAAGAAGACATGCACTCAGAGATGTATAACTCGGTAATGCTGGCATTTACATTAGATGAGTGGCATCAGTATCTTCATGGTCGCCACATGAAGGATGGCTCTGAAGTAGATGCGCGTAATCAAGAGATTGCTGCATTTCGTGCTCGGCTGGGAGATGAGGATTTTTTCGCTTTATTAAACGCAGATTCGGTTTATCAATATTCTTCTTTAACATCAAGAGAAACTGATAATGAAGAAAATTTTTCTTTATCAGAAAATCAAATGCTAGATACTCGATTTGGACATTTACTTCGCAGCATGACAGAAAATGTATTGGATGGCGTTATTATTAAAAAAATATTAGCTGCCGCATTAAGCAATTTTGCTCAATCAAATGGTTTTATTGAGTTAGGTGATTTTTACAAAAATGATGTAAAAATGACGCAGGGTCAGCTGCTAAGCTTACTCAAATGTCACTCCATATTACAACGGGCTTTTGATACTAAAGCCGAATGCTCAGCTCAAAACCAGACTTCTCTTAAGCTGCAATATCAAAACCCACTGATTTTCTTTGTTCAAGCTGTAAAATTGTGGTGTCCTTTAAAAGCAAAAACAACAGTGGGTATCTTACAAGAAGCGCAACAACGTGGATGGTTGCCGATAGGGTTTGTTGAACTATGGAAAGCAGCGTTAGAGGGCATTGCTCGTTTAAGAAATAGCTCTAGTCTGGTTTGCGATTATCAAAATGATGTGATTAATCTGTCAGAACTAACGCCACATGAACGAAAATTTCTTGAAGGTCTTGAACATGGATTGCTTGTTCCACTACAAAATGAATTTGTACAGTTGGCTGATAAGTTGCGAGCGAACGGTGCTCAGCTAGAAATTTCATATAAAACGCTATATGACGTTAGCTGGAACGTACTGATGCAGTTTCTCACAAAACGAAGTCAGTGGTGTTTACAAGATGAAGGGCATCCGTGGGTAAACATATTATCCGATTATCCAGATAGGTGTGGCTTTACGCCATTAGGAGAAAAAAAATTAAAGCGTTGGCAACAGCACTTAATCAGTACTTACTTAATTCATCAACGTTCGCCCTACATTGTATATACGCCAGGTTTGGATGCAGACAAGCTTTATTATTTACCACAAGACTTAGGTGATAGACTATTTGATTTAGAGACAGGGTTGCCACGTACTGATTTTAATAATCAATCTACTTCACGTACTCACTATTCTACTGATAGGCATGCTGTTCATTTAATTGATGATGTTTTTTTTAAGATTAATGCGCCGATTGAAAAAAATCTATTTAATCAAACCAAACATTTACCGAGTGAGTATGAAATATTTGGTCGCGAACTGGCAGTGCAAGCAATACATTATAGCTTAGGCGGTGATTCGTTAGCCCCTGGTGCATTATGGCGAGTTGAGGTTCAGGCAGCTCGTACATGTGTGTATTGGGTGTGGTTGTCACAAGCATGTGAGGGCGAAGCTCTGACAACAGTGATTAAAGAAAAGCCGAACCAATTACTACGATTAACAGAAATGTCTGTTAGCGAACACTTTATCTTAGCCTTCGTTACCGCGCAGCTGGATGGACAGCCTGAAAATTTTATGCTTGTGCTCAAGGGTGATGCATTTAAACTCATTGGATTTGATAATGGACTCGCTTTTGGGCAATGCATTAAAAAAACAGGCTTTTTTTCGAAAGCAGTGCCGGTATTAAAAAGTGCAGTATTATTATTTCCACAAATGCAATCAGCACGATTCGACCCACGGACGGCAGAAAAGATAAGGTTATTGGATGTACCGGAATGGTTAAGTACCATTCAAGCAAAAATAGATAATATAAATCAAGTTTGGGCAAGGATATTATCACCCCTGTCATCGGGGGTTGCACAAGACCGTGCCGGGATTATTATTCGGTTGCCAGAAGAAAGTAGTTTGTGGATGAGTATGGTGCTTAATCGATTCAAAACTCGTTTGCAAAGGGAACCGATAACATTATATGCGAAATTATTTTCAGACCTTAATCCACAATTAAAAGGCTTATATCAAACTTTTCATGAATACAATAATTTATACGAATTTTCACGCTTACAATTTAATGAACTAGACCCGGCTTCTTACCATGCTTACAAAACAACAACACCGGACGGTCCACGTATTGTTTCTTTATCTACGGTAGCAGGGGCGCAGGATTTACGAGAGTATGAAGCCATTATTGCTAACATGAAAGCAACCATGCATCTTACGGAGCAGGATTTTGTGTCAGTCAATTTTAAACTGTTAATTGATAAACATAATAACCCAGATAAACAAGCGCAATTGTTGCAATTAAAATTAATGGAAGGCACTACATTTAAAAAACTTTGTTTAGCGCATTGTACGGTGTTGACGGATGAAATGCTGGCGCGATTTTTAAAACTATTACCTGCGAACAATGCCTTAGAACGGTTAGACCTTCGAGGGTGTCCAAATATCACAGGGAAAGGATGGCTTAAACAATTGAAAGCGATGAATCCTCGGGTTAAAATACTGCCCCGATATTTAGAATTCAGAACAAATTATCGCTCTAAATTTAGAAAGTTTGTAGGAAACCGGTCTTGTAGCGAAGATGTTATTACACAACTGGTTGCTTTTGAAGAAGGCATGGAAAGTCTTGATGAGCTGTATTTGAATCGCGAGTTAACTGAAAATGAGAAAGAAATTGTACGTAATTATATAAAGAGTTATAAAGAGAGTTTTCTTCAGAAATTTTTAGATATAGATGCAGAGAGTTTTACAATAGATTCATTGCCTCAATCACCACTCTTTTGGCTTGTTTTTTTGAATAATATGCCGGCTAAGAAACTTAAGACTGTTTTGGTTGGAGATGCTTGTGGCAAAACAGCATTGGCGAAAGTTTTAGCTAAGAGGATTTATTCTATACACTACAAACCAACAATTGGAGTAGATTTTGAGTTAATACATCGAAGAAAAAACGAGTTATTTTACGATATCCAATTATGGGATGTTAATGGGGGTAATCGATCTTCCTTTATGAATATTTATTTTAAAGATACAAAACTATTTATATTAACTTTTGGACTGAACTTTTCGCATACTGTAGAAGGAGCCATAAAGTGGAAAGATAGTATTTATAAAAACTATAATGTTAGTGACGGTCAGGATAAGTCGCCTCTTATTATTCTTGTTGGTACTTGTGCAGATATAAAGTCTGTGAGTGAATCAGAGATAAAACAACTTAGAACAACAATTCAGCCAGTGGCGTATGTAGAAGTATCGGCAAAAACAGGGCAGGGGTTAGAAGAATTATTAAAAATAATCGACGCTATAGTAAGCTCAAGTGAAGATTGTAATTTTCCCCCAGCTCCTTTGCTCAGTGAAAAGTGGCTGTTAGAGCTGAAACAGAATAAAAAAAGATGGGATAACTTCATTTATCTTAGTGGGTTGTTATTTTATCCTAATGTCCCCGATCCCCTCCTCTATGCTGCTCAAAACAATCACTTTGCGAGTGTTCAATATTTTCTTGAGGGTAGTAATTCTTGTATAAAAGACAATCGCCAAAACCAACATATGTTTTTAGAACAAGCAACTAACGATGTTCTTAAGTTTTTTATTAACTATTATTCCGATTTGCGTTTGGATTTTAGTGAAGAACACAATTACTTTGATATAAATTTAGTGGAGTTTTTTATCTTACGGCAAGATGAGGCTTTAATCAGGTTGGCGATTGAAAAAAAAATTTGTAGGCTTGATGACGCTGTAGTGGTTGCTGCGAGGCATGGTAAAGATATTATCGTTAACTTTTTATTATCCGAGAGTTTTACTCTCAAAAAAAAAGAGGAAATAATAAATAGCGCAATAATAGTTGCTGCGATGTTTGGCCAAGATGTTGTAATTAAACTTTTATTATCTGACAAGTTTTCTCTAGCAAAAAGAGAAGAAACAATAAATGAAGGCTTGTTAACGGCCGCATCAAAATGTAATCATGAATTAATATCGTTTTTTTTAGAGCAAAATTCTAGTGTAACGGTGCGTAACTATAGTGGAGATACCCCTTTGTTAATGACGTCTGAAGGGCTTCGTTATCTTAGTATCCGGTATAATAATATCGATAATTTTAAAGGGTCAGTAACAATACTGCTTGAACATGGAGCTTCATTAAATGAAACCAATTTCTCAGGTGAAAATTTACGACAATTAATATCAAAAAAAGATGGGCTTGATGTACAGATTAAAAATGAATTAATTGAATGGTTGGATGAGTGTGCAAAAATAGAAATGGATAAAGAAAAAAGTAGTTTAAATGAAGAAATTAATAACTGTGGCGGTATGCAACAAGTCATTAATACAACCTTGCAGACTGAAATATATTGTGATTCAGAGCTAACCATTCCGCCACAAGACATAATTACTTTTTGGTTAATCAGTAAAAATGCACAAGCCGGGATAACTGCCAGAGGTGGCATAAATTATTTTTTTGCTGCATCGGATTTAACGGATGTCATAGATAATGAAGTTGTAGAGACTGAACAAGCGCAAGTATTAATTGCCTTGGAGTACTCACCATGATAGAGCCGTCACTCAATGAAAATCAATTAATATTAATTGCCAAACAGATAGATGATTTATTGATTTGTATGAACCAACAAAGTCAACAGTCTATGTTTGCCGGATGGATAGGCAACTTGTGGATTTTAAAAAGAGTTTTAATAATCAGTGGTTACTCGCTCACAGTAGCACAAGAGCAAACTTTGTTTTCTCTTTGCTCGCAGGGATTGGTTAAAAATATTTTAAAACAACAAGTCCGAAGCTGTGCTAAATTACATGCTTTAATGGAGGATATTTTATTATTTTTTAAGAAAAACTCCATCGATACCGATATGGATTGGGAATCGCTAGAAAAAAATCTATTACCTAATAAACCGCCGGCTCCAGACAATGATAAAAAATGGAAAAATCTACCACGAGCTCAAAAAATCGATAATGAAAATAGTCATTTATTTTATAATTTGGATAAAGCCTTGCTGGAGTGGTATGAACAACAATCGGGAGCTTTATCGAGTCACTCTCAGGCATCGTTGTCTTTATCTGCTAGTCTAGCCCTACGCTTACCGCTGGAAGCGTATGAAAAAAAGGTTGGGCTTCATTTTTTATTGTCCCGCCATCAGGTATTAATGCAATATTTTTTCGTAGCGATGGCCGATTCTGGTAGCTTAAGCGCAGTAACGGAGATAGATTGGAAAAGCTTTAGCGAACAAATAGTCACTATCAGTACCCCTTACTTTCAATTTCTATCCTGTTGTAATCCAGAAATGTTACAAGCTAATCAATGGCAACATAACAAGTGGGGTAATTTGGATCATGAGTGGAAACGTTTATTCACGGAGATGGGAACTCAAAGTCTAGTATTTTTTGAATGTGTCCATACTTGGAATCAAGCAGGAAAAAGCTTTGCTAACCCTACTGAGGAGTCTTCGTCTGAGACGTTGACAGATGGTGAAAAACTGCTTGCTGTGGCCAAAGGCATAGCAAGTATTCGAGAAAGTTTAAATCCACATAACGCACCACCCCTGATGGATGAATTGATGGTGGAGTTAGAACGACTAGTTGACTTAAATCGAGATATATTGACTTTATCTTGTTATACAGAACCCTCCACGCTCATGGTAGACCAACGTTGGCGCGCACAATTAGCAGAAGCTCGAGCGCCTTTGATTTCAGCCTTGCAGCAAGAGGGAAGTGATGTGCTCAATCAGCAGGGTCAGTTAAGCCAGCAGATTAAGGTACTGATACAAACTATAGCCGCTGATTGCACGGCTGGCCTTGGACAAGCGCCGTGTGAGTTGGTTTTATATTTGATGGGTTCGCATTCACGCGAAGACGGCACCCTATATTCTGATGCTGAGTTTGCGCTGGTGTATGAACCTTATGAAAATAAACCTTTAGCAGCAGTATATGGCTATTTACATACCTGGCTGAGATTATTTCAATTGGCGGTAGTCAGTTTAGGAGAAACGAGAAGAGAAGGGCAGCCTATTAAACCTGGATTGTATATAGATATCGAAGTTGCACGTAGACAATGGGATGATTATAAAGAAGATATGGAACGAATCATGCGATCGAGTGCTGAGCTCGAAGGCGAAAGGGAGGCTGGGGAGTCTCCTTTCGCATTACGGAAGTCGGTGCCTGTTCAAGAGATGTATAATTCGGTAATGCTAGCATTCACATTAGCTGAGTGGAAACAATATTTTCATGAACGTTATCTTAAAAATCGTTCAGACACACTAAGCAATAATGAAGTCAAAGCTTTTTGTGCTCGTTTAAAGGATGAAGAGTTTTTTGGTTTATTAAATGCGCATGCTGTGTATCATTATCCAACGACTCCAATTTTGATGGAGCAATTTGAACAACAGGTTCGAGCTGTGATAGCGTTACCGATCGAGAGTAGCCTATGTCAGAAAATAATAAACGAAGAGTTGCGGCTTGATTTAAAAGGCAATATAAGATTTGATCAAAAACACATTTTTGGCCTGATAAAATCGCTAGAAGCGCTTAAAGAGGCTTTTAAAGGGCGCGATGAGAATGCAGAAAAAAACAGTTACTCCCTTAAAATACAATACCAAAATCCACTGATTTTCTTTTTGCAAGCGGTAAAATTATGGTGCCCTATACGAGCAAAAACCACATTAGGTATATTACAAGAAGCGGCTCAAAAAAATTTCTTACCGCTAGGGTTTGTTGAATTATATCGGGCTGCATTAGCTACCATCGCTACCTTAAGAAATCGATCTAGTCTAAATCATGGGGAACAAAACGATAGTACATACGAGCAACAGTTAACAGCGAACGAAAAGAAACTTTTAGAAGGTTTTCACGAAGGCTTGCTCATCCCTCTGCAACAGGCATGGTTAAGCATTTTAAATACTTTAGATACAAACCAACCGCATCGAGCTATCTCATCAAAAATTGTCTATGACATCGGTTGGGAAGTTCTGAATGCATTTTTAAATCAGCGAAAACAATGGTATGAAACAGACACAGAACATTCCTGCTTGGCAATACTGGCGGATTATCCAGATAGTTCTGGATTTACGCCATTAGGAGAAAAAAAATTAAAACGTTGGCAACAGCATTTAATCAGTACCTACTTAACTCATGAGCGCTCTCCCTATATTGTGACCACACCCGGCTTAGATGAAAGTAAATACTATTATTTACCACAAGCCTTAGGTGAGAGACTGTTTGATTTAGAGACAGGGTTACCACGTACTGATTTTAATAATCAGTACGCTTCTACCTCTCGCACGCACTATTCTACCGATAGACACGCGGTTCATTTAATTGATGATGTTTTTTTTAAGATTAATGCGCCGACTGAAAAAAATCTATTTAATCAAACCAAACATTTACCGAGTGAGTATGAAATATTTGGTCGCGAACTGGCAGTGCAAGCAATACATTATAGCTTAGGCGGTGATTCGTTAGCCCCTGGTGCATTATGGCGAGTTGAGGTTCAGGCAGCTCGTACATGTGTGTATTGGGTGTGGTTGTCACAAGCATGTGAGGGCGAAGCTCTGACAACAGTGATTAAAGAAAAGCCGAACCAATTACTACGATTAACAGAAATGTCTGTTAGCGAACACTTTATCTTAGCCTTCGTTACCGCGCAGCTGGATGGACAGCCTGAAAATTTTATGCTTGTGCTCAAGGGTGATGCATTTAAACTCATTGGATTTGATAATGGACTCGCTTTTGGGCAATGCATTAAAAAATCAGGCTTTTTTTCGAAAGCAGTGCCGGTATTAAAAAGTGCGGTATTATTATTTCCACAAATGCAATCAGCACGATTCGACCTACGGACGGCAGAAAAGATAAGGTTATTGGATGTACCGAAATGGTTAAGTACCATTCAAGCAAAAATAGATAATATAAATCAAGTTTGGGCACGGATATTATCACCTCTGTCATCGGGGGTTGCACAAAACCGTGCTGGGATTATTATTCGGTTGCCAGAAGAAAGTAGTGTGTGGATGAGTATGGTGCTTAATCGGTTTAAGACCCGTTTGCAAAGGGAACCGATAACATTATATGCGAAATTATTTTCAGACCTTAATCCCCAATTAAAAGGCCTATATCAAACTTTTCATGAATACAATAACTTAGACGAATTCTCACGCTTACAATTTAATGAATTAGACCCGGCATCTTACCATGCTTACAAAATAACAACACCGGACGGTCCACGTATTGTTTCTTTATCTACGGTAGCACGGGCACAGAATTTACGAGAGTATGAAGCCATTATTACTAACATGAAAGCAACCATGCATCTTACAGAGCAGGATTTTGTGTCAGTCAATTTTAAACTGTTAGTTGATAAACATAATAATCCCGATGAACGTGCACAATTGTTGCAATTAAAATTAATGGAAGGCATCGCGTTTAAAAAACTATGTAATTAGCCCACATTAGTGGATTTTCTGATAAAGTTCCGGGCGCTTC
>CAZULF010000054.1:0-14391 GCA_964621215.1 uncultured Legionellales bacterium
GATCAACAGCGACAGGGCGATCAAAATCAACAACAAGGCGACCAACAACAGAACGGTAAAGACCAACAGCAAAATAATCGGCAGCAGAATAACCAAGATCAGCAGCAAGACGATCAACAGCAACAGAAAAACCAAGATCAACAGCAAAATGATCAGCAGCAGAATGGCAAAGACCAAAAGCAAAATAAACAACCATCATCAAGCCAATCTAAATCGAAACAATCCGATCAAAATACCCTGGCATCTAATACAGGTTCTCAGACGGGACAGCCAGACGAACAGCAAGAAGCAACCGAGCAATGGTTGCAAAATATTCCTGATGATCCGGGCGGATTGTTAAAGCAGAAATTTTTACGCGATCACAATAGTTATCAACAACAACGTCAACAAGGGCAAGCACCATGGTGAAGTTTCGAACGTTATTTTTTGTTTTATGTTTAGGCCTAATAGGCATGCAATCAGCTTTTGCTACTGTTAATGCCGCGGTTGATCAGCGTGATATCGAGATGGGAGACACGATCAAGCTTACCATTAGTGGTAGTAATATGGAAAAAAATGCTGTGCCTGACTTAAGCGAAGTGATTGATAATTTCGATCTGCGCAGCTCAAGTCAAACCCAATCAGTGACTATGATCAATGGCAAAATGACAAATGAAATTGTTTGGATTTTTACTTTATTGCCTAAGCATGGAGGTAATGTAGTTATTCCTGCTATTAATGTTGGTAATGAACGTTCCCAACCGCTCACTATTCATGTTAAGGGTTCGGAAAATACTAGCACTACCACTGCAGATGATACCCGAGACACCACTACGGCTGTCGCAACCCGCCCCGATGTCTTTGTAAAGGCAGAATTATCTCCCGCTAATCCCTATGTTCAAAGTCAGGCATTATATAAGATACGTTTGTTTTATAATCGTCAATTAGCCAACCCACAATTAGCAGAACCTACAGCAAGTGGGATTGACTTTGTTCGCTTAGGACAAAGCAAAACCTATCAAAAAGAAATTAATAATCAACCTTATCAAGTCGTAGAATTAAATTATGCAGCATTCCCAAAGCGTAGCGGAACATTGAATATTCCCGGCCCCATGTTTATGGGAAGTATTCTGACGGATAATGTAAATAATTTTATGACACCTAACACAGTAAAACCGGTTAAAGTGATGGCGAATTCATTGCAAATGCAAGTGCAAGCTATTCCAGCCTCTGTTTCTGCAAAAAAATGGTTACCTGCAGCCGAAGTGAAGTTAACTGAGAGCTGGTCAGCGGATCCTTCTAAATTTAAAGTCGGTGTTCCTATTACTCGAACAGTAAAAATTACTGCTAAAGGCGTGGATGAAAAACAATTACCTCAATTACTGCCTACGGATGTGACGGGATTTCAAGTTTATCCCGATAAACCCGAGGTCAGTGCCGATACCGATGGTAAAAGCGTATTTGCTACACGTATCGAGAAATCTGCCTATATGCCGACACAAGACGGTATTGCAGAAATTCCTGCCGTGACGGTACATTGGTGGAATACACAAACCAATAAAGAACAAACGGCAACCATTCCAGCAAGCACTATTAATATTGCTGCAGGAGAAGGGGCAAGTACAAATACACCGATTACACTTGCAGCACCAGCAGTCACAACTAAAATAGATGCGCCATCGAAAGCGGCGACAACTAACACAGAACCGTTAACGTGGCGCTCGCGTCTTATTACATGGATAGAAAACAATAGATGGTTTGATGCAGTGATAATTTGTCCATGGATACTATTGCTAATAAGTTTTGCTTATTTTTGGCAGAGAGATAAAAAACAAGTTCGCCATGCTTATGGAAACTCCACCCAAGAGATGGAACAAATCGTTAAGAAAGAATCTTTGCGTCAAGCACGCCAACGGGTTGAAGTTGCCATTAAAGCACATGACCCACAACAATTTGCCGCTGCTTTAATTAATTTGGCATGTTGCTGTTGGGATGATACTACCATTCTTTCCCTGTCCGATGTTGCTGCAAAATGTCGAACTGAAAAAGCAAAACAAGCAATACAAGAGCTAGATAAATTACGTTATTCTTACACAAGTGGTTTATGGCAAGCTGAGCAAACATGGAAAATCATTGAAAATGAGTTCATGGCTAATAGTCGTAATAGCGGAATTCAAAAAGAAGGATTGCCCGAGTTGTATCCATCCGCAAGATAAAATTGAGTTTTTAGACTAAACTAATAAAACTATCACTAGATTTTATTAGGAAAAAAAATGTCGCTATTAAAACCATTATCAAGCATGTTGTTGATTGCATTAGCAATATCCTTCAATAGCACGGCATGTGCGTTGCCTTATGATATTTGTAACAATATTCCATCTTGCCAACCATTGGCGGATCAAGGCAATTTAGAAGCGCAATATAATATGGCGGTAATTTATGATGTTGGTACTGAGGTACCACATGATTATGCTGAAGCCGCTAAATGGTATCAAAAAGCGGCGGATCAAGGGTTGGCTGCTGCGCAATTTCAATTAGGTACCTTATATGATGGTGGTTATGGTGTGCAAAGGAATTATGTTGAAGCCGCTCAGTGGTATCAAAAAGCAGCTGAACAAGGTGTGGCAGAAGCGCAATATAATTTAGGTAATATGTACTATTCCGGCGACGGGGTAAAACAAGATTACCAACAAACATTGACATGGTATAGTAAAGCCGCAGCGCAGGGTGATGCCAGAGCGCAATTAGGATTAGGTGTACTCTATGATAATGGTTTAGGTGTGCCACGTGATGAAGTTAAAGCAGCAGATTGGTATGGAAAAGCGGCTGCTCAAGGATTACCAACAGCAGAATATAACATGGGTTCCATGTACCAATATGGTGATGGAGTCATACAAAGTTATCAGACTGCAATTGAGTGGTACACACGCTCAGCCAGTCACGGTTATTATGGTGGTAATTTAGCATTAGGTGGCCTTTATGAAAGAGGTGAAGGCGTGAAGCAAGATTACCACAAAGCAATGCAGTTTTATCAAAAAGCAGCAGAGCAAGGTAATTCTGATGGGGCTTATTTAACGGGTTTATTATATAAAAATGGTAAAGGTGTAACGCAAGATATTGGTCAGGCTTATGCTTGGTTTGCTACGGCTGATGCGATGCATCCCAATTTTCCGTCTTATATAAAGGCAAAGAGTGAATCTTTAAGCTTGATAACGCCCGCTAAAAAAGCTGCGGCGGAGAAATTAGCCTCGGAATATATCGCGAAGTATACCAAGAAGCAAAATTGATTAAATTAGGTGTTATCGGGCCTAATTTTTGTCATGCCAGCGTAGGCTGGCATCCATTCCTACAGTATTGTACAATCCCATTCTTTTTATTAAAAATAATGCCTCTATTTGGAATAACTTGCCATGCCTTTTAAAGAATATATTAAAAATTTAGTTCCTTCCGAATCCACGCAAGAATGGAAACTTAGAGTTCATATTAAACCTGATATGATAGATGAAACAAATCCTGGCAACAAAATTGAAGTGCTGCAAAAAATTCTTACGGACTGTTTTTCAACGTTAAATGTGAATATTGGTTATGGTAAAATCGAACCCTATTCCGTATGTGAAATATCTCTCCCCGATCCTCAATACGAAACTTTGAACGTTGAAGATTATAAAAGATGGTTATTAGAATTTTGGAAAGCTTTAAAAAGAGAAGATTTTCTTGACGAGGCTGTTACATCTTTTTATTTATCTACACTGCCAGGCCCTATATCTACGCCTTTTACTTATTTTATAAGAAGTCGATCAAATACTCATGTGATACAAGAGGTAGCGTTTACTGATGAGGATATTGCGCTGCTTAACAACGATGATTCAAGCAGTGGTTTTGAAAAAAACTATGTTCGTTTCAGTATGGAACCCTCTCATTTCAACGTTACTGATTCAAACTCCTTGTCGACTTTAATTAATCAAGCACAACATGGAATTGTCTATTACCAGGGCAGAGAGCAAAAAAGTGAAAAGTCATTTTTACATTGCTTATCACGATTCTTCGATGCTGATCGTGGCAAGCGTCGAGCAAAAGTGTATTTTCAAGCATTAGCAAGCCAGTCGATTCCGGATTATCAAAAAATTTTTTATCTCTATGCTTTGTTGGCATCAAATGATGGCCCTACCTTAAAAGAGGATGTATTACGTGAGCTAGACTATGAGAAGTTGGATGATGCAATAGCGGGCGTCAAAGAACATCTTTTTGCAGCATTTGCAGGATATAAAGGTGTGGATGTTAATACAGTCAAAACGAATACTATTTACAAAGATGAAATAAATGAGATTTTGGAGAAAATAATCCATTTTGCTAATAATGCTCCTAAAGGCAGAGAAGCCTTCGATTTGCCTAGTATTGAACCTTCACAGAAGCCGTGTTAATTCTCTACCCAAGAACTGCATTTTATAGTACAATTGCACAAATTTTTTCCTTAAGATACATACTATGGACCTACATAAACAATTTGATGTCATCGTCGTGGGCGGCGGGCATGCGGGCACTGAGGCGGCGCTAGCGGCGGCGCGGATGGGTGCGCAGACGCTTTTGCTCACCCATAATATTGAAACTTTAGGGCAAATGTCCTGTAATCCCGCTATTGGTGGGATTGGCAAAGGTCATTTGGTGAAGGAAATTGACGCTCTGGGTGGCATTATGGCGCGGGCGACGGACAAGGCCGGGATTCAATTTAGGATATTAAACGCTAGTAAAGGACCCGCGGTGCGAGCCACGCGCGCGCAAGCCGATCGATTACTCTATAAAAATGCCATTCGTACTGTTTTAGAAAATCAACCCAATTTAGCTATTTTTCAACAAGCTGTAGACGATTTTATCCTGGAGGGTGATCGCGTTTGTGGTGTCATCACGCAAATGGGGTTGCGATTTACTGCTCGTGCTGTCGTGTTAACCGCCGGTACTTTTCTAGCAGGAAAAATTCATATTGGTTTCGCTAATTATCAAGGTGGTCGTGCCGGTGATCCACCAGCTGCCACATTAGCGGCTCGTTTGCGAGAATTATCTTTGCGAATAGATCGCTTAAAAACCGGTACTCCGCCACGCATAGACGGCCGTACCATTGATTTCACACATTTAACAGAACAACCGGGCGATACACCGGTGCCGGTTTTTTCTTTCATGGGTAAAGCCGAAGATCATCCACGCCAAATCCATTGCCATATCACACATACCAATGAAAAAACGCATGAGGTTATTCGTAATAATTTAGATAAATCACCGATGTATGCCGGCGTGATAGAAGGTATTGGCCCACGCTACTGTCCTTCAATCGAAGATAAAGTGGTACGTTTTGCCGATAAAAATGCGCATCAAATATTTTTGGAGCCAGAAGGTTTAACAACCCATGAATATTATCCCAATGGCATTTCCACCAGCTTACCGTTTGAAGTACAAGTAGAGATTGTGCGTTCAATGAAAGGCTTGGAAAACGCACATATTCTGCGTCCGGGCTACGCAATTGAATATGATTATTTTGATCCACGTGATTTAAAAACTACGTTAGAAACTAAACATATTCACGGTTTATTTTTCGCGGGCCAAATTAATGGAACCACGGGTTATGAAGAAGCCGCGGCACAGGGCATTATCGCCGGTTTAAATGCGGCATGTTATGCGCAAGATAAGCAACCCTGGAGCCCTACACGTGAACAATCGTATATTGGTGTGTTAATCGATGATCTCACCACTATGGGAACCAAAGAGCCGTATCGCATGTTTACTAGTCGTGCTGAATATCGCTTGATGTTACGTGAAGATAATGCGGATTTACGTTTAACTGAAATCGGCCGTAATTTAGGTTTAGTCGACGATGCTCAATGGCAAGCCTTTTGCGAAAAACGTGAATCCATCGTAAAAGAAACACAACGTTTAAAAGATTGGGTCATTCATCCCGGTAGCGAAGTCAGTAAAAAAATTGAAGTGCATTTCGATAAACCACTCACGCGTGAATACCGCGCGATCGATTTACTAAAACGACCGGAAATTCAGCATTATTTGTTAATTAATGCCTTGGATGTTGATGTGACTATTGACCCCGCCGTGGCGGAACAAGTCGAAATTCAAGTCAAATATTCCGGTTACATCGATCGTCAAGCCGAAGAAATTGAAAAGCAACAAAAATATGAAGACATGTTTTTACCACCCGAATTCGATTACAGCAAGGTGGTTGGTTTATCGAATGAAGTACGAGAAAAACTTCAACGCACCAAACCCGAATCCATCGGCAAAGCTAGTCGTATTCCCGGCATTACTCCGGTAGCGGTATCTTTGTTATTGGTTCATTTAAAGCGTTACGGTTATTATGCCGACGCAAGGTAAGATCTTAATGCAATCGCTACAAAACCTACTACAAACCGGTCTCGACCAACTGGGCATGGAATTATCACTGGCAACCCAATCACAATTGCTAGCTTATATCGAACTACTCCACAAATGGAACCAAGCTTATAATCTTACAGCTGTGAGAGCTCCCATTAACATGGTGCCACGGCATTTGCTCGATTGTTTAGCCGTATTACCTTGGTTACCGGAACAGGTAAACGTATTGGACGTTGGCACCGGTCCTGGTTTACCGGGATTGTTATTAGCTATCGCACGACCGCAACAACAATTTACTTTGTTAGACAGCAACGATAAGCGCATGAGCTTTTTAAATAAAGCTCTGCGAGAATTACACATCACCAATGTTACACTAGTACAAAAACGCGTAGAACAATTTCACACTGATACCCCATTCCCAGTAATCATTTCCCGCGCATTTAGTTCAATAAAAGATTTTATCGATCTAACAAAACATCTAGCAAATCAGGAAACGTTGTATTTAGCAATGAAAGGAAAATACCCAACTGAAGAACTACAAGAACTATCGCGACACATAACTCTACAAAATGCTATCACCCTAACAATTCCCGGAGTCGACGCCGAACGAGTACTATTATGTTTTCGGATGTTGGAGGCATAAGGACGTTTAATTGAAAGGGTATTAAAATGGGCAGTTTACAAATTACCTAGCGCCAGATGTGGGTACACGATGGAGATTAGGTTGACATTTTTATAGAGTACATCCATAATTATAAAAACATGCAACATTTACAAAAGGTGTCATATTGTGGAGATTACTGCAAAAATTGGCTTTGATGGCAGATTGGCCGTTCCTGCCTCATTCCGTAAAAAACTGCATTTATCGCCGGGTGATGAAGTGATAATGCGCCTGGAAGATGAGGAATTACATATATTTACCTTACAGCATGCCTTGAAAAAGGCCCGAGCTATTATAGCAAAGCATACAAAAGGCGGCAGTTTAGTTGAAAAACTCAAGCAGCAACGGCAAGAGGATTTGGCCAATGAATAATGTAGTCCTGGATGCTTCTGCTTTATTGGCTGTATTAAATCAGGAAACAGGTTATGAAACGGTCGAGCCGTTGTTATCCTCTGCGCATATGTCAACCGTTAATATCGCAGAAGTTATTTCCGTTTTAGCCAGTGACGGTGTTCCTATAAAACAAGCTAAAAATATTGTATCGGATCTTATCCGGCACGTTATTGCCTTCGATATTGAACAAGCCCATATCACTGCGGAATTAAAAAGTCAGACAAAATCACACGGTTTATCATTAGGCGATCGAGCTTGCTTAGCCTTGGCGAGTCAATTAAAGACCCATGCGGTGACAGCGGATAAAGCCTGGGGCAAGCTCGATATAGATATTCCGATCAAATTAATTCGCTAGTAAAGCAAGTCTTCCAGTATAATTACAGCTCGCAACCAAAGGAACGAAAGTGGCCAAAATTATAGCTATCGCTAACCAAAAAGGCGGGGTGGGCAAAACCACCACCAGTGTCAATCTTGCTGCTTCTGTAGCGGCATCGGGCTGTCGGGTGTTATTGGTGGATTTGGATCCACAAGGTAACGCTACCATGGGCAGTGGCTGCAATAAAGCTGAATTAGAGCGGTCCGTTACGGAAGTATTATTGCAAGAGGTTGATATTACTGATGCGCTTATTTATTCCGAACAAGCTGGATATCATTCGTTGCCGGCCAATGGGGATTTAACCCGGGCCGAGGTATCATTGTTGGGAATGCCAGAACGAGAGTTTCGCTTAAAACGCGCCTTAGAAAGCGTGAAGCCACGGTTCGATTATATTTTTATTGATTGCCCACCCTCGCTCAATATGCTCACCGTCAATGCCTTAGTTGCTGCGGACAGCGTGCTTATCCCTATGCAATGTGAATATTATGCGTTGGAAGGGCTCTCAGCTTTATTAAATACTATTGATCAAATACGCCAAACCGCTAATCCACAATTACATGTTGAAGGGGTCTTGCGTACGCTTTATGATGGACGTAGTTGTTTATCTAGCGATGTGTCAGCGCAATTACACGCACACTTTGGTGAGAAAGTTTATCAAGCAGTGATCCCACGCAATATTCGTTTGGCAGAAGCTCCGAGTTTCGGATTACCCGCGCTGCAATACGACAAACGTTCACCTGGCGCGCAGGCATATTTAGCTTTAGCCAGTGAGATGATTGCTAAACACAAAAAGGAAGCTGCAAGTAAAAGTAAAGCTACCGTTGCAGCATAATTGGAGCATATGAATGACAGTAAAACGACGCGGCCTAGGTCGTAATTTGGAATCTTTATTGAGTGTAACACCCGCGATGGTGACACAACCACCACCACCAGCGGTTGAAGACGGCGAACGTTTACGTCATTTGCCGGTGCATCAAATGCAACGCGGCAAATATCAACCACGTAAAACGATGGAGCCCGCCGCGTTGGAGGAATTAGCGAACTCCATTAAAGTTCAAGGTTTATTGCAACCGATCGTAGTACGTTCCATCGGCGAACAACAATATGAAATTATCGCGGGTGAACGTCGCTGGCGTGCGGCGCAGATGGCCGGCTTAGAAGAAATTCCCGTATTGATTAAAGACGTGTCTGATCAAACCACGATGGCATTAGCTTTGATTGAAAATATTCAACGTGAAAATCTCAACCCGATGGAAGAAGCGACAGCTGTGCAGCGTTTGATTGATGAATGTCAATTAACACATCAAGAAGTGGCAGATGTATTAGGAAAATCTCGAGCGGGTGTGAGTAACTTATTGCGTTTGATGTCGCTTAATACTGATGTGAAACAATTGCTGGATAGTGGCGATATCGAATTAGGCCATGCAAAGGTGTTATTAGCGTTATCTGGCATGAAGCAAACTCAAGCGGCACGTATAGTGGCAGAAAAAGGGTTGTCCGTTCGTGAGACGGAAGCTTTAGTTAAACGACTACAAATCGAACCCGTCAAAAAAGTAGAGGAACGTATTGATCCCGATATTAATGCCTTACAACAAGATTTGGCTGAAAAATTATGCGCTAAAGTGGAAGTAGTGCAGGGCAAAAAAGGCAGCGGTAAGTTGGTGATTCATTATCACAGTTTGGATGAGTTAGAGGGGATTTTAGATCATTTTGATTAGGGATAAGGATCATGACGGACGATACAGATCAACAATCCGGACCTTTCATTCATCGAGAGTTAAGTCAGCTTGAATTTAATCACCGTGTATTAATGCAAGCGCAAGATAAAAATATTCCTCTGTTAGAGCGTTTACGCTATTTATTTATTACGTATAGCAATCTCGATGAATTCTTTGAAATCCGCGTGGCGGCATTAAAGCAACATATGCAAGCCGGAACGCACGAAGGCTGGATGGTAACTGGAACCGATATTCCTGACATTTTACACAGCATTAGTGAGTATGCGCATCAATTAATTGAAAAATTATTTACGATCTATAATGAAGAGATTTATTCTGATTTAGTTAAAGAAGGTATTTTGTTTCTAAAGCATCATGACTGGACCGCAGCACAAAAAAAATGGATTGCAAATTATTTTAAAGAAGAAATAGTGCCAGTGATCAGCCCCATCGGTTTAGATGTGGCGCATCCGTTCCCTCGTTTAGTCAATAAAAACTTAAATTTTATTGTGAGTTTGTCGGGTAAAGATGCGTTTGGGAGAGACAGTGGCTTAGCTATTGTGCATGTACCTCGTAGTATTCCTCGCTTAATTCCAGTGCCTGAAGAGATTCGTGATAATGGGAAAAATAGTTTTTTTTCATTAACCTCAATTATTAAAGATCACGTAGAAGAACTTTTCTCAGGAATGAAAATTGAAGGCTGTTATCAATTTAGAATTATTCGTAATAGTGATCTTTTATTAGATGAAACTGAAATACAAGATTTACCCTTGGCGGTGCGCACCAGTCTCAGCGAAAGTCGGTTTGGAGATGCCGTGCGATTAGATGTTGAAGCTAATTGTACTGACGATTTAGCCAACTATTTATTACAGCAACAAGGGCTAACCGAGAACGATTTATACCGTATTGATGGACAAGTCAATTTTGGCAGACTTAGTGCAGCGTTATCTATGATAAAACGAGATGATTTGCGTTATCCTCCGTTTATCCCCGAATTGCCCAAAGAATTTCATCATCAATCCCATATTTTTAAATTGCTAAAAAAAACCGATATTTTATTACATCATCCCTACCAATCGTTTGAACCAGTGATCGCGTTAATTAAACAAGCTGCAAACGACCCCGATGTCGTGGCTATTAAACAAACTCTTTATCGAACCAATGCCGACTCAGTTATCATCGATGCATTGGTAGAGGCTGCGCGTGCGGGCAAAGAAGTCACGGCTGTGATTGAAGTTCGCGCCAGGATGGATGAAGAACAAAATATTGAAATGGCAACACGTTTACAAGAAGTGGGAGCCATTGTGGTTTATGGTGTAGTTGGGTATAAAACACATGCAAAAATGATGCTGATTGTGCGGCGAGAGCATGATGAATTACATCGCTATGTTCATTTAGGAACGGGGAATTATCATGAAAAAACCGCGCGCGAATATACTGATATCGGTTTAATGACTGCAGATCCTGACCTAGGATTGGATGTGCAAATGCTATTTCAAGAATTAACCGGCATGGGCAAAGCTATGCAGGCCAAAAAATTATGGCATGCACCGTTTACTTTATATAAAAATTTAGATGCTTGTATTTTGCGAGAAATAGAACATGCAAACAAGGGCAAACCGGCACACATTATGGCGAAGATCAATGCATTAACCGATCCAAAAATCACCGAATTATTATACCAAGCATCACAAGCCGGCGTAAAAATAGAGTTAATCGTACGTAGTATGTGTGTGTTAAAACCGGGCGTACCAGGTATATCAGATAACATTACCGTACGCTCGATTGTCGGACGATTTCTCGAACATTCACGCGTGTTTTATTTTTATAATAATGGTGATGAAAAAATTTATTGCAGCAGCGCCGACTGGATGGAGCGTAATTTATATCATCGTTTGGAAGTGTGTTTCCCCATTACCGATAAAGTACTTGCGGCACGAGTCAAACAAGAATGTTTATTAGATTGTTTAGCTGACAATTGCGAAAGCTGGGAGTTAGATAGTTCTGGAAAATACACTCAAAATTGTCCTAATAAAACCCCTGTTTTTTCGGTACAGCAGCATTTATTGGAGCAGTATTGCGAACACAAATGATAGGGTTATATCTTTATACCGCCTTTTTATAGAGCTATTGCATCCTATGTACCTGTATGTTAGCATGTTTGCGTGTAAAATGAACAAATAAAACCCCTAACTACAAAAATCGGAGATAAAAAATCATGCCAGGAACTTCTAATTTAGGATTTTTCAAGAACGCAGTTATGACTACCGGTGCGGCTGTTGCTACGGGTAGTGTTATTACTGGCCTGAACGCTGTCGCGAGCTATGCGTTGGTAAGTCCTGCCGCACGTCAAATCGCTAATTCTGTTTTAGCTGCAAACCCAGGTAATTCATTATGTGAATTGCAGGCAGAGCATTTTAAAGTTGCCGCAGGAAATACTGCGCTTGCCTTTGGTGCTGCTAATGCCGCTCTAAGCTTCGTATCACCTCCATTTGCACTGGCAGTGATAGCCCTAGTATTGTCCCCGTTGGCAATGTGTCTGGAGCGTTTAGTTGATCGTCACCTTGGGCGCTCCCCATGTACAGAGCTAGTCTTGTCGTTAATATGTGGTGTTGGAACGGTATTAGTTGGCTTGAGTCTGATTGCTCCGACGATCTTCTCCTGGATACATGAAAACCGTAAATTGGATACTCTATTGCAGCAGCTTTTTGATAATGAATGTACTAGTTCTGCCACAGATATGTGGTTACACTCCAATGCCTCGATCAGTACATTTACAGGATTACCTCTTGCAGTAGTCGGATTTGTCATTATGGGTTTTTTTATTGTTAAAATATGGGCCGACCAATCTGTTGAGAATAAAGTAAATGGTGAAGATGAAATCAGTAGTAACGAGGGAAGCTCGTTGATGGGTGCTACTCCTGGATTTAATCTGTAAGCGTTCACACCTTACCTCTAAACGCGAAAGGGTACCATCTTTGTTCAAGGGTTTATATCTCGAACTGATATATATCTACAATTTTCCAGTAGACGGTGTCTTGAAAGTCAACCGGAAAATTCGTGAGGATATGTCAGTTCGGCATAACAAGATTTTTACCTGTTATGCTGCCGTTTCCATAGAAACTTCAGTTTTTATAGTTTTGTAAGGGACGACTAATAAACCCTCTTCATTTGTAATAATTAAGCCTATATTAGAGAGCATATGCACATCACGATGTACATTTTTGTAGTCGCGATGTAATGCTTTTGCAAGGGCACGAATGCTAATACATCCAGTACGATGAATCATTTGTAAAAGTTCAAACCGCTTCGGTGTTAAATAACGAAAAAGCGTCTTAGATGAAGTAAAATGAATTTCCTCAATGGCGGCTTCATGAGCTTTATGCTGCTCTATCTTATGCCAAAGCATTTTGAATTTTTCCAAAGAAGCCGCTTCATCGCCTAATTTTACAGTTATATGACGGTTCATGATAAATTCTCCTCAGGTTTCTTGTACTGATTAACATCATCCATAAAGTCAGCAATTAAAGTTTCTACGGTAGAAAATTTATAGGGCTGTTCTTGTTTACCAATATGCTTATGATCCCCTTTACCATGTTCATTATCATATCTAACAAGGCAGTGGCCGCGGGCATCTCCATAATACAATCGATATTTTATTCCATGAGGTCTTTCAATAGATTTTTTAGGTAGCTCCCACAGCACTATTTCCATGATAGAGCCATTGGAATAAATAATTTTATCATGGTAAATTAGACGTGCTTTCATATGGTAAGTATACCATATGGTATCGACATGTCAAATAGGCCTAATATGGTAATTAGGGGCTAATCTTCCCAGGGCGCTTTACTTTCGAGTAAAGTCTTAATTTGAGGATTAGGGCCGACCGACGCATTAAGCAAGTTCACAAAAGCATCGTAATTATGTTGTTCAACAATAAGCTTTTCGGAAATTATTAATGAATCTTCGATATTTTTCTTGGTAGTTATATTCATAAGTCCACCCACTCCCTTTCCTTCAAAAACACTTCATACAGCTCGGCTTCAGGTGTTCCAGGAGCAGGATGCCAGTTGTAATGCCATTCAACCTTAGGTGGCAAGGACATTAAAATAGACTCAGTGCGACCGCCACTTTGCAGGCCAAAGAGGGTGCCGCGATCATAAATTAAATTGAATTCGGCATAACGGCCTCGGCGATAAGCTTGGAAGGCGCGGTGTTGCTCGGTGTATTCTATTTGATAACGCTTTTCAACAATAGGAACATAAGCAGGAAGATAATGATCGCCAATACTTTGCATTAAACCAAAGCTATGTTCAAAATTTTTTTCATTCAAATCATCAAAAAACAAACCACCAATTCCGCGCGGTTCATTGCGATGTTTTAAATAGAAATACTCGTCACACCATTTTTTGTAACGTGGGTAATACTCTTTTCCGAAAGGGTCACAAGCGGCTTTCGCTGTGTGATGCCAGTGTTGACAATCTTCTACAAAACCGTAATAAGGTGTTAAATCAAATCCACCACCAAACCACCAAATCGGTGGTTGACCTGCTTTTTCAGCCATAAAAAAACGAACATTGGCATGGGAAGTAGGAACAAAAGGATTACGCGGATGTATGACTAATGACACGCCCATGGCTTGAAATTCACAACCCGCTAATTCAGGGCGAGCAGCAGAAGCTGAAGGCGGTAACTGTGCACCAAATACATGTGAAAAATTCACGCCAGCTTTTTCAAATACTTCGCCATTTTCCAACACATGCGTGCGGCCACCTCCGCCCGCTTCACGCGTCCACAAATCATGTTGAAAACCTGTCGCAGGTTCAAATTGTTCGAGCCCGGCACAAATGCGTTCTTGTAGCGAGAGAAGATAGTGTTTTACCGTATCAATT
>CAZULF010000055.1:0-14324 GCA_964621215.1 uncultured Legionellales bacterium
TTGAATTTGGATTCTTTCATCATAAGATAAACATGTAAATTCAGTCATAAATCCTCGTTTGTGAAATTTATATTACTATCTTAAAAAATATCTGTAATTTACAGAAATTAAATTGTTTATCTCATTTTAAACCTAATAAATCACATAAACAAAAATCGTGATTTTTTTCATTTCACCCATTCTCCATTTAACATTCTAAATTTAAAAATAAAAATACATACAAGTGCCAATGTGGCATGGCTGCAATAGGATTCGCCAACCAAAAGGATATAGCAACTCATGGATGAGACTGTTACTAGCGAATTACCGGATGTCGCAACCCCGGAACAAGATCAATTACAAGAGGCTGCTTTACAAGCTGAACAAGAGACGCCAAATAATGCACGGGAGGAAGACCCTCAAGAGCGAAATTGGCGCAATGCTCGGCAAAAAATGCAAGAACAGAATGACCAAATTCAAGCCCTTAAACAAAGGCTTGAAGAGATCCAAGCCCCTAAATCTGACCCTGAGCCAATAGATGATTTAACAGATGATGATTTCGTTAGAGGTTATCACCTAAAAAAGAAACTAGAAGCTATGGAAAAAGCTCTTCAAAAGAATGAGGCCGAAAGTGCCATTTCTAGAGCTAGAACTCAATTTAGTGATTTCGATCAGGTTGTCTCTGTTGAAAACGTGGAATTATTAAAACAAAACGATCCTGAACTTGCAATTTCACTAAAAGCTTTAGCAAATGATCCCTATGCGCAAGCGCTAGCGACCTATAAGCTTTTAAAAAGAACAGATTACAGCCAACAAAAGCAAAGTATGGAAAACAAGCAACGCATTGAGAAGAATCTCAAAAAGCCACCTTCAATAAACAGTGTGGCCCCTTTAGCTGAAGCAAATAACTTTGCAAACGGGCTAACACCTGAACTTAAAAAAGCATTGCAAAAAGAAATGAGTGAGGCTGTCAAACGCAGGTCGTGGTAACCCAAGATAAGGATGTCAATGGGTATTACAACTTCAAGCGTGCTTCCAGCACCAGTGCAACAGTCTTTTAGCTATAAGCTATTAGCTGTACCTGTTCCATACATGATTCACAAGATCCCTGCGATGCTTATGAACATGCCAAGGAATGGCGGAACGACTTTACGTATGAGACGGTATAATCCGTTAAATACGGCTACTGTGCCTTTAGGCAATACTGGGGTAACACCTCCACCTCAAAACTTAACTGCCGTCGATATAGACGCCAAGATGGACTTCTACGGAACCTATGTCTATATAAACGAGCAGGTTACGTTACAAAATCAGGACCCCGTGCTTAATGAAGCCGCCCAAAGATTAGGCGTCTCCCTCAGGCAAACGGAGGATAGACAGTTTGTCCTCCTTAAATCTTCTCTGATGGACTTGGAACTCCTAGCTGCTTAAATTTCACAAAAACATAACATTTATGTGAAAAAACAGAAGGACAACAAGGGGCAAGATTATGAATAAAGAAATAATTGAAAATTTAATTTTATATGTAATGAATCAAGCTAACAAACAGTATGTAGATGATTTTCCTATTAATGAGATAGAAATTTGGATTAGAGATTATTTCAATCAAAATCAGCCTGACAGTAGCAAGCGAGAAGACACTTGAAAGAGTGATGCGGTGCTCGGAACTCTATGGAGACATAGAGAGGGATAAGTAGAGAAAGTCCCCGCCTCCAATTACCAATTCGGTAGATATTGGTAGCAAATTGGTAGGTCACTAAAGTAACAGATCGGAACTAACAAGAAATATGCTGGCAAGTACGGCCAGTTTTATAAACTGTACCGGGGGTAGACGTTTTGCTCCCGTTAAACCACTGGTGATTGACTTGGAACTCCTAGCTGCATAGCAGAAGGACAACAAGGGGCAAGATATGAAAATAAAAAAAGAAAATGGAAAAATTATAAAAACAATGACATTTTCAGAATGTTTTTTTGGTTTTGATTCCTCTGATTTATCTAGAGAAATTATAAATAGTTTTAATGAAATTCTTTTATATCCATATCAGCCTGAACGACTAAGTCCAGAGGATCGGTTTGCCGGAGGTGGCAAAGCGATAAGCGATAGTCTGAACTCTATGGAGACATAGAGAGGGAGATCCGAAGAGGTTTCCCCGCCTAAACACACCAGTTAACACACTAGTGTGTATAGGTCAACAAAGTAACAGATTGATTAACGGCGACAACCCTACAGATCCTGCAAGATCGGATGTAAACACTGTTATCCAAACTTTAATTGGAAATAATGCTTACACCATCGAAAGCGGTATCGAAGGGGAAGACAAATTCGGAACTGCACCCGTAAGGGACGCCTATCTAGCTCTGGGATCAACCGATCTTATGAGTTCGATAGAAGCCATCACTGGTTTTATACCAAAATGGCAATACCCTAAAGTGATTGGGGTATTAAAACTTTCTCTGATTGACATGGAAGCCCGACGGGGTGACATGGCGCAAGCGCAAGCAGCGTAAACGACTGAGTGAGAAAGACGCTATTAGCGTATGCGACAGTCTGCACTCGACGCATATATGAAGGTCGAGAGGAGAATCCGAAGAGGTTTTCCCGCCAACTAGTTAGAACTACTTACTAGTTGGTCATAAAAGTAACAGATAGAATCAACAGTCTACCCTTAGAGCAGAATGGGGTAGCGTTTCTAACCTGCGGTTCTTACTGTCCTCAATTGGCAGTAAAACAGCAAACGCATCTGCATTAGGACAGGATGTCTATAATGTCTTTTGTGTTGGATTAGAAGCTTATGCTTGTATTGACCAAGATGGATACTCTGCACAGTTTATCTATCGACCGCCAATTTATGACGGGCCATTAGCGTTGAACGCAAGCTGCGGATATAAGTTTGCTGAAGTTCCTAGAATTACAAACGATGCATGGGTAATTAACTTACGCATGACTCGAAGACCATAAAGGAGGGAACCATTATGGCCGTATTAGATCATATTATCGAAGGACGATTTGTTAGCGATGGAACCGCTAAATCATTGGATATCCGGTGTGATTTAGATTCTATGCAAGTTATTAACTATACCAATTTGGGTCAAACCGCTGGCGAAGGCTATATGTTTGACTGGCAAAGAGGTATGGCAGCTGATACAGGCGTTCAACATACAAGAGGCGGCGCTGGAGCCGTTAGCGTTTCCGCTTTAACAAGTGGCGGCTTTACATTGCTCGATACAAGCGTGCAAACTCCAGGCGCTCCATTAACCTCAACAGGTATCACAGCCGCAAACCCTGCCGTTGTTAGCTTAGCGTCAACAGCGGGACTTGTAAATGGCGATATCGTTCGGGTTTATAGCTCAACTGGAATGCTTCAAATTGCAGGCATGGATTTTACCATGAACAATCTTGTTGCAAACACCAGCATTGACTTGCCTTATTTGAATGCTTCAGGTTTTGCAGCTCCTGCAACGGCAGCTGTCGTTAGAAAAATCCCTAATGATCCTATTTACTATCCAAGAGCTAGATACATTACAGCGATAACACAAGCTTCTCAAGCTGTGGTTACGCTAAGTGTTACTCATGGCTACACGGTAGGGCAAAGGGTGACAATGATTGTGCCGAATCAATTTGGCATGACTCAAATGAACCGCTTGAATGCTCGAATTGTAGCAATCAACACAACCACTAACACGATTACGCTTGATATTGATAGTTCTGGCTTTACAGCCTTTGCTTTCCCGACAAGCGCATCTGTTCCGTTTACATTTGCTCAAGTCGTTCCTTTCGGGGATGCGCCTTTGACAATTGCAAACCCAGGTGGAGATCAATCGGTTTTAGATGGAGCTACAGACAATAGAGCTATTCTCGGTATGAAACTTGCAGCTGGAGTTAACTCCCCTGCGGGTTCAAATGGAGATGTGATCTATTGGAAAGCTTTTAAAGCTGAACGATACGACACTGCCTAAAAATAATGGCCCCCAGAAATGGGGGCTTTTTTAATGTAAAGCCACTAACAGGATGAAAAATGGCAACACCAAAAACTATACCTAAAGAAGAAGTCACAACTATTGAAGCTCTTAGTGTGGCTACACATATAAATGTTTCTCAACTTGTTCGAGATATTGAATCAAAATCTGGTAAAGAAAAGCTTGAATTTACTCGAAAGCTAACTAAAGAACAAAAAGAAGCGTATTTAAATTACCTTAAAGATAGAGACTCCCAAATGGTCACAGGAGTATTTAAATGTTTAGAACCTGTGGGAGGATCTGTCACTTTCTCTGCTAAGGCATGGGATGGCTGTGAAGTCAACACCACTATGGATCATGGGCAAGAGTATACAATCCCTTATGCCATAGCTGTACAGCTTGAAAGAGGCTGTTGGTGGCCCACCCACAGTTATTTACTGGATGCACAAGGAAAGCCAGTTATTACCACAGGTAAAAAGAATTTTAGATTTAGCTTTAACACAAGCGATATTCGTTAATGCCATCTGATTTTGTACCCAAAAGAAGACTGATTTCAAACGTCACGAATGACGTTTTAGCCGAGGTCACAACTACAGAAAATCATGGGTATGAAACAGGTTATGTAGTTAGGGTAAATGTTCCTGAAGTCTATAGGATGAGCTTGTTTGCACAAGCTAAGATCGTGGTGACAGGAACAACTACTTTTTTAACAGATATTGACACAAGCAATCAACCCCCATTTGTAGCACCTGTTTTTGTGGCAGATGGCCCTGGCTTTACAGAAGCGCAAGTGGTTCCAATGAGTGGGGTTACTGATAACATAGCATAAATTGCAAGGATGCAATGAGCGCAACACTAGCTAATATCCGGAATAAAGTCCGTCTTGTGACAAAAAGCCCGGGACAAAATACGATAACAAATGCCCAAATAGATGATTATGTAAATAATTTCTATGTCTATGACTTTCCCGAAGAGCTTAGACTTTGGCAAAACCGAGAGATCTATAGTTTTGTCACAGAAGCTAATATAGACACCTATACGGCTCCCCAAAATTATTTAACATTCCACCCGCCACTTTACATAGCGGGCTATGAATGCTATTACAGCCAGTCACGGACTGAATTCTACAGGCGATGGCCTATTGTTAGAACCATCGCGCAAGTAGCTACCGGCTCCGGTATTGCCGGCCCCTACTCAGCAATTTTACAGAATGTCCCTATTGTTCGCAATCAAGTTTTAATTGATGCCGTTTCAAATAACGTCAGTTTTTCACTGCAAGATGACGGTTTAGGTAACCTTGTTGGTGATGGAACGGGAACCGTGGACTACATTTCAGGTGCGCTCAATTTCACCTTTAGCGGTGGAATAGCTGGAGGCGTGGCTATCAATGCCCAAACCGTCCCCTATGTGGCTTCACGGCCAACTACAATGCTCTATTATGACCGAACTTTTACGGTACGTCCAATCCCTGACCAACCCTATGAGATCAACATAGAGGCTTATAAAGCCCCTACGGCTTTACTTGCTGACGGTGATGTCCCGGAACTTGATGAATGGTGGCAATATCTGGCGCTTGGGGCGTCCATGAAAATTTTTGAAGATCGAGGCGATTTCACCCAAATAGCCGCTTTTGCCCCCCTGTTTGATCGGTATAAGCGTCTTGCTTTACGCCGAACTCTTGTCCAGCAAACTAATGATCGAACTTCCACTATTTATACCGAACAAACGATGGGGCCGTTCTCTAACTTTTATGGAATTTTTTAACATGTAAAGCCGCTTTACATTGGATTTTTTATGACTATTTACACACCAAATATTCCCCAAACTGGCGATAACCCAAGCCAATCACAAGGTCAAATCCTACAGAACTTTCAATCTCTTCAGGATGCCCAAGATAAAAACCATGTGACCTTGCAAGACATCACAAATCGAGGGCTTCACAAGTTTTTGCAAATGCCCGAACAAGGGTCAGATCCTGCGACAACTGCTAATATGGGGGCTTTTTACTGTAAAGATATTGGTGGCTTTACAAGAGGTGTTTTTAGACAAGAAAACAATGGTACGGTCATTCAAATGACTGGGATTGATCCCTTATCTGCGGTTACAGGTTATACCTTTTTGCCGGGCGGTCTCCTTATACAATGGGGAACAAGTGCAGTCAACGCTGCACCTGCTTCAACAAATATTGTATTTCCAATAGCTTTCCCTGCTAATTGTTGGAATGTCTCAATAACCCCAGTTCGAAACTCCACAAATGTAGATGTCGTTTATCTATCTGGTAAGAACACTATAAACTTCACCTGTCGAAATACCTCTAGCAGCGGTATCACTTCAATTAATTGGATTGCGATAGGTAACTAGATGACGCAACCCTTATTGATTGGTGGCTATGATATTGGAGTTCGCAAGGATCTAAAACCTTTTATGATCCCCGAAAAAGCCTTTGCTGAATTAATAAATGCTTATGTCTTTCGTCAGAGGGTTAATCGAAAAAGCGGCTATAAAAAAATGGGTCGCTTAAGAAGGGTAATTTCCTCCCAAATTGTTGCCAACGTTTCGTTATTGGCTGGCGTTAACAATTTCAATTTATTTATCCTTTTGGGATTGCCGACAACCGGGCAATTGGAATTACCTACCATCACATCTATTGTCTTGGTTTATGGCGCTCAGACTTTAACCAATAGCTTAAACAATAATACATTTGTTATAGCCCCAGCCGGGAATATAACCGCAGCCACAGTTAATTATCTGACAGGAAACATCTCCATTACGGCAACGGCCCCAGCCGGGCCTGCAAACCTGACAGTTTCTTTAGCCTATTACCCCACACTTCCTGTTATGGGCGAAAGAACCTATGAGCAGGTGGCAAGAAACGCTGAAACGACCATCTTTTTTGATACCGTTTATGCTTATACTTATAACGGCTTAACTTTTTCTGAATTACCCTCTACTTTAGCGACTACTTGGTCAGGCACAGATTATCAATTCTTTTGGTCAACCACTTACGCTAGAGATTCAGCAAGCAATGACCTTTTTTGGGTAACCAATAACGTACAAGGATTGCACGCCTATCAAATGACAAATATTGGAGGCGCAGCGGGTGGCCCTCCATCAACAGCTAACATAACTACAGCGACAGCCAATAACTTTCAAGTTGGGGACACTGTTACCTTTGTTAACCCATCGGGTGGAATAGCCGCTGGGACAACCGGAACGGTTACAGGCGCGGGTAACCCATTTGCAGTATCGGTTAACGCCACCGGAGCTTTTACAAATGGCGCTTTTACAGGTTTAGTTATCGCCAATAGAGGCATTGCTCAAAATGTCAGTGGGGATGGCCTTCGATTTTATAATAGCGTCACCTGGGCTAATGCCAATCCTGCCGTTAATGGTTTAACCGTTGTTATGGGATGTTTGATGATTATCCCTTATAAAGGCAGACTTGTCTTACTTAATACCTTGGAAGGTAATACCGCAGGATCGGCTGTCAATTTCCCACAACGAGCTAGATGGTGTCAAAATGGAACCCCTTTAGATTTTGCTAATGGGTGGCGTGATGATGTTGTCGGAAGAGGCGGTTTTATTGACGCACCAACAGGCGAACAAATTGTTGGCTGTGGTTTCATAAAAGATCAACTTATTGTTTATTTTGAGCGCTCTAGTTGGGTATTGGCTTATACAGGCAATGAAATATTACCGTTTATATGGCAGCGTATCAATTCCGAATTAGGTTGCGAATCAACGTTTAGTTCTGTCTTATTTGACAATCGTCTATTGGCTATGGGTAACATAGGGGTACACGCTGCAAATGGAAACACGGTATCTAGAATTGATGGGGATACACCCGATACTGTTTTTGAAATTCAAAATAAAAACCAAGGGCCTGAAAGAGTCTATGCAATCCGAGATTATTTTAAAGAGCTTGTTTATTTCAGCTATCCTTATTTGCCTGACTCTACAATTAGTCCTAGTGATTTTAAGTTTCCAAATAGGATTTTGGTTTACAATTATCGAAATGATACCTTTTCTTTTTTCGATGATTGTTTTACATGTTTCGGGTATTACCAAAATCCTAATGGGTTGACGTGGGCAACCCTTCCTTATGGGTCATGGGCTGCTTGGACAAATCCATGGAATTCGGGATCTTCTCAAGCTTTATTTCCTAGTGTAATTGCAGGTAATCAACAAGGCTATGTTTTTAATTTTGAAGATATCGGTAAAATCAGCAATGATTTCTCTCTGTCAATTTCTGGCGTTACAGGTAACACCATCACCTCAAACCAACACAATTTAGCTGTTGGGAGGTACATTTATATTGACGGATGCCTTGGTTTAACGGGCATCAATGGTGAAATCCGTTTAGTTATCGGAACCACCACAAACACAATAACCATAGATGGCTTGGCCCCTACTGGAACTTACATTGGAGGTGGAGAGATCAAACCTCTTTCAAACTTCACTATTTTGACAAAACAATTTACACCTTTTTGGCAAACAGGTAATCGTTTTAACTTAGATTCAATAAATTTTTTGTTAGACAGAACATCTGAAGGACAAATTGTAAGTGACATCTATTTAAGTTTGGGTAGAGATTATTCTTATAGCGATCCTGTAAACAATCCGGCTATACCCGGTGACAATACGGTTTCAACCTTTCCAGAACCCGGATTGCTTGGACAGCTTTTACAAGATCAGATATGGCATCGTCAGTATGCTTATGTCGATGGAGACACTTTTCAAGTGGAATTATCTTTAAATGACGCTCAAATGAGAGATTTAGTCATTAATGAATCCGATGTTGTCTTACATGCTATGCTGTTTATGTTTGACCCTTCAGGAGCTTTCCAATAATGACAACTTATTTACCGAGTAATGCCTTATCAGCCTATTTGCAAACCTTCAGGAATTTCGAAGGAGATTCTGAGCAAGTTAAAATTTTATTGAATAACTCCTATAGGGATACAGCCGAGGCAGTCAATGTCCGCACTATCGGCACACATGATCTAGTGGAGGTGCAAGATGGCAATCAATATTTTAACCCTGTAGACACACAACGAAAGCGTTATGCCTATAGGAAAACCTTCTCGATAGGGGCGATTACCGCTGGAACTACAAACACATTCAATCATGGGATCACCGGAATATCAATTGTAACTCATTTTTATGGCGGTGTCATAACCGATGTTCCAGACTATCGACCTTTACCCCATCCCAGCACAACTGCCAACGCCAATATAGAGGTAATTGCAACTAATACTCAAGTAAATATCATTGTTGGGGCTAGTTCTCCAAATGTCGTCAGTGGCATTTTGGTTTTAGAATACTTAAAGAATTAGGTGAATTATGGCTAATTGGCTAACAAATACATTATCGGGGGCAATCGGAGGAGCGGGAGCAGGCTCTAGTTTTGGCCCTTGGGGGGCAGCTGCCGGAGGCGCTCTTGGTGGATTAGCCGGGCTTTTCGGCGCGGGAAAAGGTAAAAGTGATAGGGTTAAAAATTACTCCCCATACACTAAAGACCAACAAAATTTTATCGGCAATCAATTGCAATCCCTTGGGCCATTAAATGAGGATGCAATCAATTACATTCAACAGCTACTTTCGGAAGATCCGGAAGCACTAGCTGCTTTTGAGCAACCCTATTTAGATAAATTTAATCAAGAGACAGTTCCCGGAATCGCAGAGAAATTTGCAGGTCTTGGCGCTCAAAGCTCATCTGGATTTAATCAAGCTATTGCACAAGGCGCTAGAGGTCTACAAACCGATTTAGCAGCTCTAAGAGCTGGTTTAAAATCTCAAGCCTTAAATCAGCTCAATACAATGACCCAAACCGGATTAAAACCCATGAATCAACCTTATGTGAAAAAAGGAACACCGGGTTTATTTGATTCAATGGCGCCTCAAGGGATTACTAACTTACTTGAAATGTTATCAGAATGGCAACAATCTAAAGGAAGTAACGCCTTTAGTGGATTGGGCAACACTAGAAATCAACCCAATTTTAATTTTTGGGGTTAAACATGGGATTTACTCTTGAATCAAGACCTAATCCGCTGGCTTTACTTGGACAAGCAGCCGGGGACGCATCCTTAACCATAGGTCGTCAAAATAGACAAGAAAGGATTTTAAATAATGCTCTTGGTATGCTTAATAACGCTGACGATGACCCTACTTCTTTTATTGGATCAATCTCAAGGTTAAGTCCAGATAATCAAAGGCTGGCACTTGGCGCACTCGACATAAAGCGTCAAAAGGCAGCCGAGCAAAAAGCGGCTTCTGAAGCCCAACAAATAGCCAATGCTTACGGTATTAAATATGCCCCTGGTATGACATCAAAAGATGTCCTTGAAAGAATCAAAGAAAAAGAAAAACTTGATAAAGAGGCTAGGGATCTTCAAACAGATCGTGCCAAAGCACAGCAATACGCTAAACAATTGGGGATTCAAGTTCCCGAAAACGCTACTGTAAAAGATGTATTTGATTATGCACGAGCTACAAAGCCCAGTAAAAAAACACAAGCTAGCCAGCCTATTGATCCTGAACAATTAGCAATTATTAGAAAAATAAGAGAAACGCCAGAATATCAAAACGCCGACCCTTTAACAAAATATCAATTACTTACAGATAATGGGGTATCTAGAGAAAACGCTGAGTCCGAAGCTGATATAGCCTCTAAACAATCAGAAACGCAAACAAAAGCCTTTGATACAGCTTATAAAGCTAATGAAGATTTCATTAACGAAACTACACAGACTTATAAAGCTTTCGAAACAGAAATGAAGCCTAGATTGCTTCAAATGCGTAATATCAAAGATAAAGACTTGGTTAGCCCAACAGCTGCCGTTTTTCTTGATACATTCGGTATCCCATTGGGAGCTTTGCAAGATCCATCTAGTGAGCTTTATAATAAGCTTAGCCAAGACTTATTAAAGGGTTTACCTGAAACATTCGGTAGTAGAATTTTAAAAGTTGAAGTTGATAACTTCTTAAAGACAATTCCTCAATTAGTCAATAGTGCGGATGGACGGCGCATGATTGCAAGCAACATGCTTAAACTTGGGGAAATGAAAGAAGTTTATTACAATGCTATGAGGAATGCTCAACAAAGTGCTTTGGAGAGCGGTAAATTCCCTAGAGATTTTCAACAAGCTGTATTCGATCAAGTCAAACCTCAGATCGACAGAATCAATAATGAATTTGTAAAACTATCAGACGTTAAACGTGTGCCTGAAGGAACCATTCCATTTTTTAATCCGAACGGTGAAATAGAATTTGTACCCAAAGAATTAGCTGAATGGGCTAGTGAGAATGGGGGGCGTCGTATATGGTAGCTCCACAATGGGGTACATTTCAAACCCCAAAAGATGTTAATCCACCCACACCCAATGATTATGGTGAACCTGAAGTTACAGAATATAAACCAGCCCCACAGTGGGGTAATTTTCTAAACCCTAATACGTATCAAGGAAAGGTCGAAAAAGAACAGGAAGGGTGGATAGATTATTTAGCTAGAAATTTAACCGCTAATACTTCTAGAAGTTTAGAACAAATAGGTGGTTTTTACGGAAATATTGAATCTTTAGGAAGGGGTCTTCTTACTAAATATCCTGCAACAGGTGGATTGATTGGATGGGGAATATCTCAATTAGTTGGCCCTGAAAAATGGAAAGAATATGTGGGAGATAAACAAATCCTTCCAACTTCCGAGGATTTTAAAAAAACCTCTGAAGAAATAACAAAAGGGTATACAAAACCTAAAACAGCCGGGGAAGCCGCTTTTCAAGAATTTACCGAAGATGCTACAGCCGCTCTAAGAGGGTTTGCTGGACGAGGTTTATCACGTGGAAAAATGGCTTTTAATACTCTTGTAACTCCAGCTGCCGCTAATGTTACAAAACAAACCCTCAAAGGATTGGGCTTTTCTGACGATCAGGCAAATATGGCAAAATTAGCTACTTGGCTGCCATTAACGCTCGCAGGAAATATAAATGCTTCAAACTATGCCTCTGATTTAATGCGTCAAGGTAGACAAGGTATACCAGCTTCTGTTCAAGCCGATGTTCCTAGATTAATGCGAAGGCTCGAACAAGTTGAAAGAAATTTATTAACATCTGATCCTCGATCTGAGTTAGCAAGACAACAAATTGCACGCATAAGAGACGATTTAGCCGCTGGAAGAACTAATTCTCAAGCAGTTTTAGATATGTATGATGGAGTTAATGCCGCTAAAAGAAGCCGAGGTCTTTTTGATTTAAGTAAAACTGATAGAAATTTTGCTAGACGTTCTATAGATCAAGTTAGAGATGTTGTTAGAGATGAAATAAGAGATATTGCAGCCCCCTATCCTGAAGCTTATAATTCTTGGAGAAATGGCGTACAAGCATGGGCTACAATCCATCAAAGCCAAGCTATGACTAATTGGATTGAATCAATGGCAAAAGGTCCATACGCTAAAATCTTAACAGGCCCTGCCGCTGGCTTGTTTGGTTTGAGCGGTTATGGTGCTTCTAAAATGCCTGGTTTTATATCTACAGGTGTTGGATATGCAATTCCTTCAGTTTATAAAGGCGGTCAAATTGTGTATCGCATGTGGAATAATGCACAATTAAGGAATTATTATTGGAATGCTGTAGAAGCGGCTTCTCAAGAAAATTTTCCAGCTTTTATAAAAAATTATGAAAAATTAAATCGTGAAATGGAATCAATCGACAAGATAGCAGCCAAAAAGAATAATAAAGATAAAAAAAACTAAGGGCATTCTATTTCCTATTCCTTTCTTCGATAGCGCATAGTCTGCCATGAAAATCTCTCATATCTTGTCTAATTGCCTCAATGACATCATGATTTTCATTATGAATTTGAATAGATAAATTCCTGTTAGAATCTAATTTAGCATCCATGTGTCTAATATCGGCTCTAGATTCTGTACGATTCCAAATAAATAATCCCACAAAAGTTATAAACATTAATGAAAATTGAATCCAATCCATAATTAACCTGACTTGTATTTTGTTATAAATATATAACAATTCCTTATCTTTTTCAATCCTTATTTTTACCTCTATTTATTGGTCACACAATCGAAATGACACCTATGTTTAAAGAAAAAACACTAGGTGAAATATGTCTTATCAACCTGCTGCCCTTGGCTTTAATCCTCTTGCATATGAAGGGGTAGAGGCTGTAAATCCGGCTAACGTTATTGTTGCTCTTCGCGCGCCAACCTCTAGCGATATTAACTTTCCTGACGGAACCATTTGGATTAATAAATCCAATCTAGCGGCTATAACTATTTATGAAAAAGCAGCCACAATCGCAGGTGTTGCAACATGGATTCAATTAGCGTCTTCTGCAAGTGGCCCAGGTACATTTACAAACTTAACGGCAACCGGAACCATTAATTTAAATGCCTCAGGTGCTGGGGTAACTACTATCGGCACAGGCGGAACTGGAGCTGTTGCCATTGGCAACGCCACTGGTGGAACGGCTATTACGGGGCCTGCGTCTATAACGGGTAACCTATCTTTGACTGGAGCGGCAACACAATTTCGATTAGAAGGTGGTGCGGTTACAGACTTTATCGGTACAGCCACTCTGGCAGCCGGAACTGTAACGGTAGCAAATACAAATATTGCCGCAGGTGACAGAATTTTTATACAACGGGTTGCCGCTAATGCTTCAACTACTCTTGGAGAATTATCTTACACAATATCCGCAGGGGCATCTTTTACAATTACCTCTTTGATTTTAGGCACACCGGGTTCACCGCAAACTGGCGATTTATCAACTGTAACTTACTTTATCGTAAGACAATTATAGGGGTAAAAATGCCAGCTGGAATCCCTGTATTACCTGACGTTAACTATGGAACCTTAACCGTTAATTTATTTGATATTTGTCAAAAACAAGTGTCTTTAAACGGTGGAGGTGACCCGGAATATATCGGTTATACCATCTATCCTGGAGATCAAGACGATCAGCCTGTATGGATGATCTTTAAGCTTTTATATACCGGAACGGATGAAACCCAACGACAAATTCCCTTGAATGGCATTGGTTTTAAATATGTCTGGGATGACCGCGCAACATACTTTTAGGTGAATTATGACTGTTGGAGTTCCGGGAAGGTTTGACAATCCAGGACGATATGAAGGGGCTCAAGTTCCCGTCACGCCTATTATGCGCGCTCCCAGAGCGCCGCTTGTTAGCGATAGGGAATATCCACTTAATCAGTTTTGGGAAAACGTAGATAAAAACGCTGTCCTTCCAGATGCCTATGGTGATCTTTGGTATTTAGCCTACTTTCAAAGCAATGGGACTTTCCCAGCTGACGCCATTTGGATTAAGCTTGCTAGCGGGGTAAATCCACCCGCTGGCGGCGTTATTTC
>CAZULF010000056.1:0-14273 GCA_964621215.1 uncultured Legionellales bacterium
AAATTTTCATATAAATTAGGAATAGAGGTTAAACATTCTAATGTTGCTAAACCGGCCGCCATAGCCACAGGATTGCCAGATAATGTACCCGCTTGATAAACCAGACCCAGCGGAGACAGATGTGTCATCACTTCGCGGCGACCACCAAAGGCACCAACGGGCATACCACCACCAATAATTTTGCCTAAAGTGGTGAGATCGGGTTTGATATTATAAAGCGCTTGCGCACCGCCTAAGGCTACTCTAAATCCTGTCATCACTTCATCAAAAATCAGCAGACTACCATAATCATCACACAGGGCACGCAAACCTTGTAAAAAACCCTCTTCAGGCAAAATACAATTCATGTTGCCAGCGATAGGCTCTAAAATGATGGCGGCGATCTGCTCACCTTGCGTAGCAAATAACTGTTTGACTTGTTCAAGGTTATTAAACTCCGCTAATAAGGTATGCTCGACAAAATTAGCAGGCACACCAGCAGAGCTGGGTGAGCCAAACGTCAATGCCCCTGAGCCCGCTTGCACTAATAACGCATCAGCATGGCCATGATAACAACCGACAAATTTAATGAATTTATCGCGTTTGGTATAACCACGCGCCAAACGAATGGCACTCATAGTGGCTTCAGTGCCTGAGCTGACCATCCGTATCATTTCAATATTGGGCATGATACTCAAGACTTTTTCCGCCAAATTGACTTCTAGTTCCGTGGGTGCACCAAAACTTAACCCAGAAGAAATTTGTGCTTGCACAGCAGCAATGACATCAGGATGAGCGTGTCCTAAGATCATGGGGCCCCACGATCCCACATAATCAATGTATTTGTTCTTATCGACATCCGTCATATAGGCACCCTGAGCGCTTTTAATAAATATAGGATTTCCACCCACACTGCGGAAAGCGCGTACTGGGGAATTTACCCCACCAGGAATGATTTGTTGGGCTTGTTCAAATAAATCTTCAGAAATAGACATAATCAGACCCTTGAAGTAGTTGTTGAGGTAAAAAGTTGTTGAGATAAAAATTGGCAATCATGGGCAATGATAATATATAATGCGACTTTAATCGATTTATCAGGTAGCGATTTATGAAAAAATATATGTGCTTACTGTGTGGTTTTCTTTATGAAGAAGAGAAGGGCTGGCCCGAAGAAGGCATTGCCCCAGGTACCCGCTGGGAAGATATCCCACCGAACTGGCATTGCCCTGAATGCGGCGCCACCAAAGATGATTTCGAGATGATGGAAGTGGAATAGAGGTTATTCCTCTTCCTTAATCGCAAACGACGAGCCACAACCACAGGTCGTCGAGGCATTGGGATTGCGAATAATAAAGCGTTCGCCTTCAATATCGTCTTTATAATCAATTTCAGCGCCAGCAAGATATTGCAAACTCATAGGATCAACCAATAATGAAACGGTGACGTCATCTGCATTGTCGCGATGAACCATTTTGTGGACCACCGTATCGTCATCATTCACTATTTCATCAAAAGTGAAGCCATACTGAAAACCCGAGCAGCCACCGCCCTCAACGTAAACACGAAGCTTTAAATTTAAATTACCTTCTTCTTCCATCAAAGACCAGACTTTTTTAGCTGCATCTATGGTAAAATCAAGAGGTTCTGTTACTGTATTCATAATGATATTCCGCGAACAAAAATGGCCTGTATAATACCACATTATAACACAATAAATGTAGCCCAGATGAAGCGAAGCGGAATCCGGGGCAAGATAAGAGAGAAGGAAGCAAATGCATTTCATTATAGATTTTTTTCAGTTTTTGGCACATTTGGACGTGCACTTACATCAGTTTATCTTGATGTATGGTCAATGGGTCTATTTATTACTATTTATTATTATCTTTGCCGAAACCGGCTTAGTGATTGCGCCTTTTTTCCCGGGAGATTCCCTACTCTTCGCTGCTGGCAGCTTGGCCGCGTTAGATGGTTTGAATATTTATCTTCTATTTGGCTTACTCTTTGTTGCCGCGGTTGCAGGGGATAATTTCAATTATTTCATTGGATATCGATTTGGACGTCGATTATTCTTATCAGACCATTCGAAGTTATTTAACAAAAAACATCTTGATCGCGCCCATGATTTTTACGAAAAATATGGCTCGAGCGCGATTATTATTGCCCGTTTTATCCCATTTATAAGAACCTTTATGCCCTGTGTTGCGGGCATGGGAGCCATGTATTATCCCCGTTTTTTGGGGTTTGATATTATTGGCGGCGCATTATGGGTAGGCGGCATATTGGGTGTCAGTTACTTATTTGGCAATATCCCCTTTATAAAAGCTCATTTTTCATTGGTTATTTTTGCAATTATCGGGGTTTCAATGATTCCTGTCGTATGGGAATTTTTCAAGGTAGAATCGGAAGATAAAGGGCGGTAGATTATGCATTTGTTGAAAGCTTTTCATGTTATTGCCATGGTGGCCTGGTTTGCGGGGTTATTTTATCTACCTAGGCTGTTTGTTTACCATGCCAGTTGTGATGATGAACCCGGTAATCGCCGTTTCAAAATTATGGAACATAAGCTTTACTATTACATCACCACACCCAGCGCTATTGTGACGACAATACTGGGATTAACCCTGTTTTTCCTACGTTATAGCCACTATTCACATACATTCTGGATTTACATCAAGATGGGATTAGTGGCTTTACTGTGGGTATTCCACCTGTACTGCGGGCATTGCTTAAAACAATTTAAAAGGGATAAAAATCCCCATTCAGAGCGTTTCTATAGACTAATCAATGAGGTACCTACCCTTATCTTGATTAGCGTCGTGATTCTATCATTTTTAAAGCCAGTTTGATTTTTAACCCTAAATTGGATACTATGTGCCCCCTAGACTTTAAAACCAGCGATTAGCGGGTAAAAAGTCCCCTAAATTTTGAACTGAACGACATGAAATAATGAGGAAAGTATAATGCAAGCGGATATCCACCCAAAATATGTGCCACTGGATGTTACCTGTAGCTGCGGTAACACTTTTAAAACCCAATCAGCTAATACCAAAGGCAATTTGCATATTGAAGCCTGCGCTAAATGCCATCCAGCCTACACTGGCCAAAAGAGCCGTGGTGCTGCAGGTGGTGACAGCGTTAACCGGTTTAACGAAAAATATAGTCGACGTGCTAAAAAAGCAGACGCGGCGTAGATTAGAGTTGACTGGATGCCAGCCTTCGCTGGCATGACAAAGTTAAAGTTCGCGGGCATGAAAGTTAAAGTTCGCTGGCATCCATCCAGGCTATGTTGATTTTTGCGAGCTTGAGCATGCAGGAATGACACCAACAATTAGGATTCTATAGGCCTATGACAAACAAAACAGCGTTTCAGAAAAGCATATCGACCTTTTCGTTGACGATGACTGGGGTGACGGCTATTATTGGCTCCGGCTGGTTATTAGGTACTCAAAAAATTGCTATGATTGCGGGCCCCGCCAGCTTGCTCTCCTGGGTGGTGGGCGCGGCAGTGGCCTTGTTAGTTGGGCTATTTTATATAGAGGTAGGTAGCGCAAATCCTTCCTCTGGTGGCATCGGTTACTATTCTCATCTTACTCATGGCCGCTTTTGCGGTTTTCTTACGTCTTGGATTAACTGGTTAAGCATTGTGGCAGTACCGCCGATTGAGGCGCAGGGTATCGTGCAATATCTCAGTCAGCTCTCTCCCTTCTTCGCCAAGTTTTATGATTTGCAGTCGCATAATCTTACTCCATCGGGTATTGTTTTTGCCTTTATTCTAATGTTGTTTCTTATGTTTATTAACTATTGGAGCGTGAAAATCTTTATCCGCTTTAATAATTTCTTTACTATCCTCAAAATCCTCGTGCCGGTTCTTACCATTATTTGTCTCTTTTATGCTGGGTTACACGCACAAAATTTCGGTAATAGTGTCGAAACGTTCATGCCATTTGGTGTGAAGTCCATTTTTGCGAGTGTCGTAGCTTGCGGTGTGGTGATGTCGTTTAATGGCTTCCAATCGCCATTGACCTTCTCTCAAGAAATTGAATCACCCAAACGGCAATTGCCGATTGCAGTGATTGGTAGCATTTTAATTGCATTTGTTATTTACGTATTATTGCAGGCTGTTTTTATCGGTAGCATTAGTCCAACCACGTTACTTAACGGCTGGCAAAGCATTAACTTTCGTTCACCTTATGTTGATTTGTTGATGTTGGCTAATCTGCAATTGATGGTGACTGGGGTATATATCGGTTCGGTCATTTCCCCCACAGCTTGTGGCGCTGCCTTTATCGCATCGAGCTCACGTATTTTGTATTCGCTTTCCACTGAAGGGCATTTGCCTGCGGTATTGAGCAAACTTAACCAATGGCATAATAATCCACGTAATTCTATTGTCGTGTGCACTATTGTCGGCTCAGTGTTCTTATTATTGTTTAAGGGTTGGTATAGTTTAGTGGCGGTGATTTCGGTGTTGCATTTATTCTCTTATGTTCCTGCGCCCATCATCACCATTGCCAATCGTATTAAAAACAAAAATAATAAATCCTCATCTAAAGCCTTTGTTCTTCCTTTGGCTCATTTAATTGCCCCAGGGTTGCTGTTTGTGATTTCGATGCTCATTTTTTATGCTGAATGGCCTTTGGCTGACGAAATGGCGTTGTTAATCCTACCGGGTTTGGGCTTCTATTTTTATTATGAGATCAAATACCGCAAAGCCAGTGCCTTTTGGCCGGTATTTAAAGGCGCATCTTGGTTAATATTTTATATCTTAGGCATCAGCATTATCACCTTTTTGGGCAATAATGCCTGGTATAGCGATAATTTTATCTCTTCGAATAGCAGTATGGTGCTGATTGGGTTATTATCACTTATAACCTATGTGTATGGGGCGTATTTTGCACTGGATAAGGAAACTTATGTTTCATCAGGTGCGAATGTGGCTCCGAAGTAAACAGGCCAGTGTATGACGAAAGATTATTTATTTAAGATAACATTTATTCAAGACAAAGATCGCTACGAAGTTTATGCCCGACAGGTCAGCGAATCTGACATGTATGGCTTTATTGTCATTGAAGAATTGGTTTTTGGTGAGCGAACACAAGTCGTGATCGATCCCTCTGAAGAACGCATCAAAAATGAATTTTCCAACGTTGTACGGACCTATATCCCCATGCATGCGGTTTTGCGTATTGATGAAGTTGAACGTGAAGGCATTGCCAAAATTGTGAGAACCCCGTCAGGTACGGGTAATGTAAGTCCATTTCCCGGAACGATGACACAAAAAGCCAAGGAATAAATCATGTTAGGCCCAATAATTGTCGATATTGATGGATTAATACTTTCTGAATCCGACAAAGAGGTCTTGTTACATCCTCTTGTTGGTGGCGTCATTTTATTCTCGCGTAACTACGCTAACCCCACCCAGTTATATGAACTGGTTCAGTCGATTAAAAATTTGCCTCGAACTCAACGATTGTTAGTATCAGTTGATCATGAAGGTGGTCGTGTGCAGCGTTTTCGCGAGCATTTTAGTCGCATCCCTGCCATGGGCAATCTTGGGGAGTTATATAATCAAGATCCTGTGACAGCGACTCAGCATGCCTATCGTTTGGGATGGTTGTTGGCGGTAGAGCTGTTGGTTTATGGCATTGATTACAGCTATGCACCGGTATTGGATTTAGATGGTGGTGTGAGTGAAGTAATAGGTAATCGTGCTTTTCATCAACGTCCACAAGCTATTATTGAATTAACCCAAGCCTTTACTGACGGCATGCATGAAGCTGGTATGCCAGCAACGGGTAAGCATTTTCCAGGTCATGGTGCCGTGGCAGCAGATTCCCATACCGCTGTGCCAGTGGATCATCGCCCATTTGATGAATTGTGGCAAAATGATTTATTGCCCTATCGTGATTTGATTCAAGGTCGTCACCTGGATGCGATCATGACAGCCCATGTTATTTATGATGCAATTGATTTAAATGCACCTTGCTTTTCGCCTTTCTGGCTACAACAAATTTTGCGTCAACGTTTAGAGTTCGATGGTGTTATCGTCAGTGATGATTTAACCATGGCGGGTGCTGCAACGGTAGGCAGTTATGCTCACCGTGCGGAATTAGCTTTAGAAGCGGGTTGCGATATGTTGCTGATTTGCAATAAACGTCAGGCAGTGCTTGAAGTGCTGCAACATCTCACCGATATATCCTATACCATTGATCCTATTTCTTCTCAGCGCATAGAAAAACTTTATGGACATTGTCATATCAAAAGACAGGATTTATCCGCGCATGCTGATTGGCAAGCAGCGCAATCATTATTAACTCAAACCTCGGATATTTAATACCATGCATTTACCTAAGCATATTCAGGAAGTTTTTAAACGCTCAACCTGTTTATACACGCAAGCGGAAGTGGATGCCGCGTTAGATCGTATGGCAATGGCGATGAATACAGAATTAGCCGATAAAAACCCCATTATTTTATGTGTCATGATTGGTGGTTTAGTTCCGGTCGGAAATTTGTTGCCCCGTTTAGATTTTCCCATGGAGTTACATTATGTGCATGCTACTCGTTATCGCGGTGATATCCGTGGTGGTGATTTAGTATGGAAAGCCAGCCCGAGTTTCTCCGTAGAAGGGCGTGTGGTGGTAGTGATTGATGATATTCTTGATGGCGGCTTAACCTTAGCGGCGATTATGGATTATTGTCGCGAACACGGCGCTACGGAAGTATTAAGTGGAGTGCTGGTAGATAAGCATCATGTACGGGAAGAGGGCGGCACAGAAAAAGCGGATTTCACCGGCCTCACTGTTGATGATCATTATATCTTTGGTTATGGCATGGATTATCGCGAATATCTCCGCAATGCTCCAGGCATCTTTGTGGTAGCGCCAGAAGATGAGTAAAATTGCAATTATTGGTGGTTCTGTACTGCCTAAATTGTATGATTTTACCGTCGATCGTATCGAACTACCCGATACTCCGTTCGGTGTTCCAACATCGCCTCTACAGCATGGTAGTTTTGACGATCACAAAATTGTTTATTTAAATCGTCATGGCATTGAACGCCGTACTCCGCCTCACAAAATTAATTACCGTGCGAATATGTGGGCTTTACGCGAGGCCGGGGTTGATGTGGTGATTGGGTTAAGCGTTGTAGGCGGTATCCGATCTGATATGATCCCAGGCCATATCGTTTTCCCCAATCAATTGATTGATTACACCTACGGCCGACCTTTTACTTGTTTCGAAGATGATTTCGACTATACCAAGCATTTAGACTTCACCCATCCTTATTGCCCAGAATTACATCGTATTTTAATTGAAGCCGCACAAGAATTAGCCTTAGATTTTACTGATGATGCTACTTACGGTGTTACTCAAGGTCCACGCTTTGAAACTATTGCTGAAATTAACCGTATGGAACGTGATGGTTGCGATATAGTCGGCATGACCGCCATGCCGGAAGCTCTCTTAGCCCGTGAATTAGACATGCGCTACGCTAGCATCGCTTTAGTGGCGGCCAAAGCCGCCGGCCGCACCGACGGCTTAAGCGTTAGCCTCACTGAAATTAAAACTGTTATTGATGACAGTCTCAAACAAATGCATCAATTGCTGCTAAATGTCGTAGCGCGGTTATAGGGCCTAGTTTAGTGCTTTAACCGTTATAGTCGCTTTTTTCAATACAAGCTGGGTGCTATCGAGGTCTGTTAATTTAGTATTTTCATCTTCAATAGGTTTTTTGCCTGCAAAGAAACGAGCTCCGTCACAATTATTTATATCCGAATACATTTCTCTTAAGGTTGCAATAGTAGCTTCGTTCGAAATATTTCTAAAAGGAAAAATAAATCCTGTTGGGTATCGCTCCTCCTGTGTCATATCCTTTATTGAAATGCTTATTCGATTCTCAATTCTTTTAGCTCTTACTGCCGCTAAACGAGAGTGGCGAGAAACGGGAGTGGCAGACGATGAGCTTGAGGATATCGCTGGAGCAGGTGATGAGGAGGTTTGAGATAACGATATCGACAGTAATTGTTGAGAAGCTAAAGCGATAGGTTTTGGTACTGCAGGCAACGCGCCTTTAGCTTTCGGAAGCGCTATGTAGGGTTGATCCTCCTTAAACGTCGTCCAGAGTCCATTTAATTCTTCAAGTTTATGTTTATTCTCTTCGAAAATCCCTGTTAGCAAGGGATAATCTTGCAAAAGAGTTTGGAGACGTTCTTTTATTGAGGGACCTGCTTTTGTAGGACATAATTTTTTTTCAATATGTGAAATCAGCGTCTTATACTCATCAAGGTCATGCTGTAGCATTTCTGTAATTTCAGAGAGTATAACTTGAGGAAAATGAAGGCGGACATCTTCCCGGCGTCTCCATTGTTTGTATAGAATAGGATATAAATAAGGGGCAGCAAGAATAGCGCTATTGTTTTCAATGATTTCAATCGTGCTTTGCCGAGGGAACGTATTCGAGTTATTAGTATTATGCATGGGTTGCTCCACTGTTTTTATTAAGAAGATAGTTCAGTTTTCATATTTTCCGCACAATTGTACAAAAAATACCACAAAAATGCAAGGGGTCATCGATAGCCAGCTGTGTAGTTTGGATGGAGCATGGCCTGACCCACAAGTATCGGTTCCTCACATCTCACCCCGTCGCCCCGTGGCTTGTCCACGGGGTCCAGAAGGTTGTCGAGATCTCTGGATCCCGCGAATAAATCGCGGGACGACGAGAGTTTTAAAAATTATTCCATGAAAAAAACCACTGAAAAACACGACTTTTTTAAAATAAAACTGGGTTTAATGCAAAAAAACCCTAAAAATATCGGGTTTTCTAATATTCCCTTAAGCTTCATGTGAGACAATACACAAAAAACAGCCTATGTTTAAATATTTTTCAATCTAACTATAGCAAAAGCTCACAGAGCAAGCAGGTAAAACATGACAATTCAATATCTAGACTTAACAAAGTTATCTAATTGCAATTCAATGACTAAAGAGGAAGCAAAGCTCCGCTTTATTCTCAAGGTGTTATTAACTTCGGAGAATGTAAAGAAATATCAAGTGACTGACTTAGTCTCGTCACTTGATATCCAAGATGAAGAGTTTAATCAGCTATGCGAATTTTATAAATCAACGGTAGCAGAGTATGATGCGATTTCTAAAGCAATGTCTGAGTTAAGTTCAGAGACTGACTCGGCGAAAAAATTTGCAATAATTAAGGAACAAGCGGAAAAAATAAGTGAATTAGCCAGTCGTTTATTGGCTATGTATTCGCATGCGCTTGATGAGCTTGATGAAGAAGAAGCACCTTGCATATATGAAGTATGGGCAGACAAACAAACACTTCTCGAAGAAGACGTAGAGAATATTTCTGATATTTTAACAACGGTCGAAGATAATGAAGAAAGTATAAAAAAACATAAAGACCAAATGGGTATAACTCTTGATAATATAAAATCAGCGCTCAATGAAATAAGCCGTTTGATCCGATCGAATGAAGATGTCGATAAATATAATGAAATCGAAGATTTACTTTCTAGCGGATATATCATGGAAATGATAGAGCAAGACTATTTGCAAAATCCAAAAGGGAAATACGAACGCAGTAAAGATGTTTCCTTAGATAAGAATAATAACAAATCGTTACTTAGCTTCGGGATAGATGAAGTCACAGATTCTATTAAAGAAGAATACAACAACTTATTTGATGAAGATTTTCCCGATATGCCTATTCGATTTCGATTGAGTAATTCACTAGTTTATGAACCAAAACCCAATGATCCTCGACGTCGCTTTGTAATCCAAGATACAAAATGTCTTGGTTTTGGTGCTGCAGGTAAGGTATATAAAGCTTTGGGTGAAATCATTGTGCCTGAGGATGATAGTAATTTATTTATTGAAATGCATGAGACAACGAAGTTGAAATTAAAAGTATCAATAACGAATCTTGAAAAGGCAGATGGTATTACAGAAAAGGAAAAGAAACTGATGGAAATCAATCAACGAGAATCTACTTTTACCAATGCGTCGATCAATGATTCAGAAGACTTAGCACGAAGGGGTGTTGTAAACCAAAGCTTTGTAGTAATAGAACATCCTGACTTTATACAGCCATGCGAAATTGTAGTTGATGAGCTGGCGGATAAAAATAGCATAAAAGTACGATATGTTTCGCAATTTTTTGAAGGTGAAGAACTATTCTTGCTATTAAATAATGATCATTTCAAGAAAATACCAACACTTGATCTGCTAGAAGGTCTATTAGACTTGGCTAACACATTAAAACAACGCTTCCATTATAATAAGCTCGATAATAATGAATGTATAATTAATCATGATATTAAGTCAGAAAATGTGATTTATAATATGAGCACAGGTAAGTTTGTCTTTGTTGATGGAGCTTATGCGCAAATGAAAGGAGAAGGCCATGAGAGGGGAACCCCGGGTTTGCTACCTCCGGAATGTTATAAAGAATCTTATCAAGCTGATCCGAGAACAGATGTATATGGTTTTGGTGCTTTAGTTATGGAGATTTTCTTTGACGGAAAAATGCCACATTTTGTATACAATGAAATATATCGTTCTTCGTATAAAGGGGTAAAATCAGAAAAAAGGCCTTATTTTGCTAAGGCTGATAGTTATGCAGAAGTTACCTACAAGGAGAACCCATCTACCGAAAACGATTATCTGCTTAATTTTATTTACAAAGCTTGTTGTAACAAGGAAGAACGATTAGCCGATGCTAACGCGCTTGTGGTTGCGCTACAACAGCTGATTTCGGATATAGAAAACGTACATACAAAAATAGAAAGAGAGGTGGCTAGTTTGTCATCGAGTAGTTGCGGGTCTGTTAGTAGCGATGTAGCACCCTCGCGCGAGCATACCCCATCACCGGATAAAAAGTTCATGTTATTTGCAGCGAAACAACAACTGGCTGGGGCGCAAGAACAGCTTCCTGGTCGACGTTTGTCAGCTTAAATATCCTAGTGCATTAGGATTATTTGATAAATAAGCTTGATTTTCCCAATAATCCTATTGCAATAGGATTATTGGGAAATATAAACGATCTTTTGTCATACCAGCCTGCGCTCACTAGCATCCGGAGAAAGCGTATATGACACAGGGTATGAATAGTTACAGTTACAACCCATCCAAATCCAAAAACTTTTCTGCATCCAGCGCCGCCATACAACCGGAGCCAGCGGAAGTAACAGCTTGACGGTAAACGTGATCGGCAACATCGCCAGCTGCGAATACTCCTGGGATATTAGTTGCGGTTGCATTACCATCCAGGCCACTTTTAACAATGATATAACCATCACGCATAGTGAGTTGATCGATAAAAATATCGGTATTGGGTTTGTGACCAATGGCAATAAATACACCGTGTAAATCGACATCCGTAGTTTTATCGGTTTTAACATGGCGCACTCGCATACCGGTAACACCGCTTTTATCACCTAATACTTCGTCTAATACACTATCCCACAAAATTTTCACGTTACCATTTTTTTCTTTTTCTAATAATTTATCGATGAGAATTTTTTCTGCGCGGAATGCATCGCGACGATGCACAACAGTGACTTCAGCTGCGATATTAGAAAGATATAATGCTTCCTCCACTGCGGTGTTACCACCACCAACTACCGCTACTTTTTGACCGCGATAAAAGAATCCATCGCAGGTTGCGCAACCAGACACGCCTTTACCCTGAAATGCAGTTTCAGAAGGGAGACCCAAATATTTGGCAGAGGCACCCGTGGCAATAATTAAGGCGTCACACGTGTAGTGTCCGTTTTCACCTTCCAGTGTGAAGGGGCGTGTTTTTAAATTGCAGGCGGTAATATGATCAAAAATAATGTGAGTGTTAAAACGTTCTGCGTGTTTTTGCATACGCTCCATTAAAGCCGGACCTTGAAGACCTTCTACATCACCTGGCCAGTTATCAACATCGGTAGTTGTCATTAATTGACCACCTTGTTGCATGCCAGTGATCAGCACAGGGTTTAAATTAGCACGCGCAGCATAAACTGCGGCGCTGTAGCCGGCAGGACCTGAACCTAAAATTATTAAACGGTGATGTTGTGTTGTCATTTAAAGCGCTCCATCAAAAATTTGAGTTATTTTACACATATAACAAAAGAATGTCATTGATAGTTCTTGTAGCCTGGATGCAGCGCAGCGGAATCCGGGGATCACGATATGTTTTGGATCCCGCGGACAAGCCGCGGGACGACGAGACTGTGAGATCGCGGGACGACGGTCTGACTTTGAGCCCGCGTAGCCTGGATGCAGCGCAGCGGATTCCGGGTTTCCTACCCAAGAATCCCGGATTCCGCTGCGCTGCATCCAGGCTACAAGGACTATTTTTTATAAGCCCCCAGGTATTGGCTGCGAACCAGGTGTTATAGGTGCATCATCCTTTGTTATCTTCTCTGGCTTGTGAGCAAATAAATTGTATCCAGTCAGACCAATGCTGGTAGTTGAAGAGAAAGAACTTGCCAGTAAAAGAATAACGGCTACTTTAAGTAAAATAATCCCTGCTGGCGGATGAAGAATTCCTACGACTACCGCGATAGTTGCTCCTGCCAATAACGTGGCTGTACTAATACCTGCAGTAGTCAAGCCAGCTTTTTCTGTCGCGGAATGAGCAGTTTTTTCTGGAAGATGTTGTTCAATAGGCATCTCTAGATTTTTTGTAATGTCTAATTCGGAATCGGAATTAATACGTTCTTGTGCTAATAATAGTTTCTGCGAAGTTGTCTCTTCAGTAGTTGCGGGGTCCGAAAAATCGTTTAGACCATCATGAGTAGGTTTTACATTTACGTCAGGAGTTGAAGGTTGAGAAAGAAAAGCTTGACTAGCTCGTCGGTTATGGTTCTCTTCTAAAGAACTATTATTATCCCCACCATTGCCGTTAGCGGAAGAGCTTAGTAACACATTAACGACTATATCGGTCTCTTTATTTGTTGAAGAAAGAGGTGTTTCAGCATTGAGAAAGGCCTGATCCGGGGAACTCAATGTACCGCATGAAGGCAAAGGTGACGTTGATCGAGGCGGAGTAGTTTTGGCTAAGCCGCTAATATTTTTCTCTTCTACCGTCTGACCACTATGAAGTTGTATGCCGGAAACAGGAATAGGAGATTCATCAAATGATTGGTGAAAACTTGCTGAACGTGAGCTCTTTTTTTTAGGAGAATAATTTCTAGTACTTTCCCCAATGTCTGGATCAAAACTCACACTTCTTGCATTTTGCCCTTTTAGCAACTTGTGTAAGAGTGGTGATGCACCCACGCTACGAGAACGAAAGTGTTTACGGGTAGCTGGAGAAGGTGAAAGGGGAGAGTTAGTAAAAAGATCTGGAGTGTGTGATGTAGTAGGTTTTATAGTTGAAGAAGTTTCTAAAGGCGTGCGCGGAGAGTCGGCAAAAAGATTTATGTTCGATGTAGATGATGCTTCACTGCTACTTTGATCTGTACTAATCTGAGGAGTTCCGGGTGAGTAAAATAAACTGGGTGCCTCAATTTGAGATACTTGATGACATAAGCTTGCTACATTACTCCAAATTTCTTCAATACTTTCTGGATTCTTTGGTATAACAGTAAAATACTCGTATTGAAGCCCGAGAGAGAGGAGAAAGGATAATTTATGATTTTGTTTGTCATCATCCGTCACATTACCGGTATTGATTACAACTAATTTTTTGTTCTGCAGAGAGGATGCTATTTTCTGTATCTGAGTTTCAACTTCATTAACTTGTGACAGATTAGTCCTGTCCACAAGTAAAATAATAGCATTTGCTTTTTCCAAAAAAGGAGGGCTGTTTTGTATATGGGTATCGAGAAATGCATCCACATTAAGTTTATCTGTGTTTTGAGGGGACGTTATTTCTATGTGCTGTACAACAATGTTTGCTTCAGCATCTACAAGTTTTCGGAGAATAATCGTGGAGCTTGGTACAAGTTTAAAAAAGTCGTCGAAAGAAACACTCAATATTACAATATCAAAGTTGGCCATTTTATATCCTCCTATACAAAATTTTTAACTACAAATTTGGTATAGTTTTATTGATAAACCCATCGGGGCGGTGCCCATCATACGGCGTGAAAAGAAAAAACACAAGCCCGCGTAGCCTGGATGCAGCGCAGCGGAATCCGGGGTTCACGATATGTTTTGGATCCCGCGGACAAGCCGCGGGACGACGAGACTGTGAGATCGCGGGATGACAGTCTGACTTTGAGCCAGTGTAGCCTGGATGCAGCGCAGCGGAATCCGGGGTTCACGATATGTTTTGGATCCCG
>CAZULF010000057.1:0-14212 GCA_964621215.1 uncultured Legionellales bacterium
TTTTGAGGCAAAAATAGCTGCTTAACAAAATGTCCGATTTTTCGGGGCAAGATCAGGGGCGACTACCCCCGATCTGCGGCTAATCACACTCACTATACTTGACAATTATTCGCAGCGACGGCATGTTCATTCGCTTTAATAAATGCTGTTCTACATGTTCTAACATCCGATATAGAACCAAAAAAACCAATGGTGGTTGTGCCGGCAATAGCGGCTTTCTTAACCCATCCAGGTAAGGCTGCATTAGCCGTGGCTAACTCATAAACAAATGTAAGAGGGCCGGCAATTTCACCTGCATGAGATATGCAATCTAAAACTAACGATGCTTTTTGAATGTGAGTTAAACCCGTTGACACAGGAGTGACATTAGGTAGTTGAGAGACCGTTTCTACATTGATAGGTGATGTTAAACGATTTTCCTCCTCTGAAGATGACTCAGGATGTTCAGTATCTGTGACAGCAGTATCATTTGCTGCCACATGTTGTCCTTCCCGATTCAGATTATAGTGAGAATACGTATCACCAGCAGCAATAAAAAAGCCCACCGTTAGTCCTACTGCAGCACCGTAATAAGAAACACCGATAGCTGAGGCTTCTAGACTAAAAGCGGTGTCCACCAGTTCAGCAACCCAAAAGGTATTGGTTAAATAACTGGTAAGACCGCCAATAGCAGCACCACTTTTAGTCCACAGATCGGCGGTATAGGATTCATTATTGGCCCCATGAGAATGTGAGTGCCCATGTCCCCCATGATGATGTTTACAATTTGGCATAGCATAACTCCCCGTTTTAATTGACAATTTATATAGAAACCCTTACAATTTGTTACAATGTAACAAATGTTATATTATAACAAATTGATGGTGGGTGCAATTACTTTATCAAAAAATAGGGGAGCGAATGATGAAACGCTTAACGCCGTTGCGTGAACAGGTTTTAAATGTTTTTTTAAAACAAGCAGAATCGTTGACTGCTTATGAAGCTTTAGCAAAATTAAAAAAATTAAGACCGTCGGCAGAACCCGCCACTATTTATCGTGCAATTGATTATTTAATCGGTGAAGGGTTATTACATAAAGTTGACGCAACTAATCAATTTATTGCCTGCCGACATAACAATGAGAAAAGTCCATTGCATCAAGGCCTCTTATTTACGTGCACGCTATGCAAAGTAACTTGCGAATATATTAGTGAAGAAATTTTTTCTTTTATCAATTTATTTGCTAAAAAAAATCATATAAAGGCTGAGCATAGCCTACTGGCGTTGTCTGGAATCTGTGAGAAATGCTCTTAACCTGTTGACCTGTACTGGTTTTTTCAGCCCCGATCAAACTAAATTAAAGGTAGTGAAACTGAGGGTAAAGTACGAAAAGGACGCGTTTCGCATAGCCTCGTCGGCAGTTTTTTTGGCTTAGAGAGTTAGGCCGGATCCTCTGCTACAGTACCGCATCACTACCGACGTCGCCCATGCCGAAATCCTGCATCTCGGAATTTAACTCGGAATATTTTCCGCTATAATTTGCAAGTTTATTTATTGTATTTCAAGTGGTTAGGTGCTATTATTATCGGAATAAAAGTCGGAATATTTATCATGCAATACAGCTCCATAACCCAATTTGAGCCGTTACTTCCCCAGACCGGTTTGCCTGAGCTATTAAAGATAGCTCAGAATATAACTGAAGCTGCGCTTCAGCTACGTAGTGCGCTACACCCTATTACTCAGCAAACCCTTGCAGCATTGTTAAGAGAAATGAATTCATATTACTCGAATAAAATAGAGGGCCACAGTACACACCCTATCAATATTGCTCGTGGGCTTACACAAGATTTTTCTAGCAAACCCGAAATTGCCAAAGTGCAACGTTTAGCACTTGCGCATATTGAGGCTGAAATTGAAATTGAAAATTTAATTAATCAACAAGCAGAGTTTTCACCTTTTTCAGCCGAGGGAATCAAACAAATACATGCTGCACTTTATACCAGATTAAGTTTGCAAGATAGGACAACCGAAGATGGCGAAATAGTCTTGCCGGGGGCTTTACGTACGGCAGACGTTATCGTAGGGCAACATGTGGCTCCCACACCCGATAGTCTTCCACACTTCTTACATCGTTATGAGCAATTTTATAAAACACCTGCATCATGGGATAAGCAGCTGGTGATGATTGCTGCTGCGCATCATCGTTTAACGTGGATACATCCATTTATAGATGGGAATGGGCGAGTTGCTCGTTTAGCAACACATGCAGCGTTATATCGCGATTTTACCAGTGGTTTATGGTCTATTTGTCGCGGTTTTGCTAAGACGCAAGCGGAATACTACATGAGGTTAATGTCTGCAGATGCCTCACGGCAAGGAGATCTTGGTGGGCGCGGTAATTTAACTGATAAAGGGTTATATGAATTTTGTCATTATTTCTTAACAACCTGTCTTGATCAAATTAATTTCATGAATCATATATTAGGGTTTGACAAAATCAAAAAAAATATCACTGCATTTTTAATTTATCGTGCTCAAGAAGATAAAAAAATCCGAGAGGAAGCAACATTACCACTACATTACCTATTTACTGCAGGGCAATTAACTCGTTCGGAGTTCAAACAAATGACAGGGTTAGGTGATAAGGTGGCACAAACATTATTATCACGCCTGCAGCAGCTTGGTTTAGTGACATCAGATACACCGCTAGGGCCAGTAAAGTTTGGTTTACCTTTAGATGCGCTACAGTTTTATTTTCCTAATTTATATCCTGAAGCGAGTACAGAGTTATTAAAAGGGTAAAGAAATTCGTGTGATGAATAAAGTAGCCCTCACTAGCGCGTAATAAGGAAGTCAGTTGGTTACAGAATGTAGCCAACTGAAATTAGAAGCGGCTGACGGTAAAAAATACTTAACTGATGTCGCCAACGCTGAAACCATGAGCGCAACAGGCATGGAAGAAAACAAAATCGCAGGCAAGACTGGCGGTGGAATTGCTAAGAGGGCGCGATTGGATCTTGAGGAAAAAACGGGTAGAAAAGTGGTTACAAAAGACAATTTTCTCCTCAGACAAACAGTCCCTGAAAAATTGGAAGCTGAGTAAGAACAAATTGCCAAAACAGCTTTGTTAGTAAGTCGCCCGCATTAAAGTGCGTTCGAGAGCTTGATTAATAAGCTGCAATTTTTCGCTTATTTTTAATAGAGGAAAAGAATATGGATGTATATATATTGTTATTACTTTGTCTTGTCTATGTAATTCCACTGGGTTTATTTGATTTTACTTTGTTAGTATTGCAAAAAATAAAGCGACGCTCAGTATCAATTTGCCCATTGAGTATCTGGTTTTATATCATTCCGTCTAGTATTTGGTTTGTGACGCTCGAGGTAGATATAAGTGGGCCAAAGGGAATAGGTAACGGTGTATATGAGCTTTTATCATTAAGTATAAGTATCATCTTGTTACGACTGATATATTGTATGCCGATACTAAATAAGCAACCTAAAAAGACGACAGCTTTAATTTTGTTAATAGGATCCATAGCAGCCATACTAATAGTTCTGTTTTTCCCATCATTGCCAGAATAACAAAAATTCTCTTAATAAAAATCAATTTATTACCTATGATGATGTTAAGTCGGTAGAATATAAGGCCAACTGGGTGAAGCAAAATCAACTCGGTGGCATCATGTTTTGGGAATTAGGTGGTGATCTATCTCCCCGCTTCTCATCCCAGCTCTATGATAAGTAAGACCCAGGAGATATTAACAAAACAGCGTTATCAACGCAGATGCAAATAACAAGTAGCCCGCATTAAAGTGTGTTTTGAGGATTTTACTACGCATATACAATATGGCGATCGGATTGCTATTATCGGACGTAATGGCAGTGGGAAATCAACCTTCTACAGCCTACGCATGTTGCAACATTATACGGGGACATTGATCGTGGTATCTCATGATGTGGAGTTACTACGGCAAAATGTCAATATTTTTTGGCATATAGATCAAGGAAAAATTAAAGTTTTTTCTGGTCATTATGATGATTATTGTCATGAACAAACCTTACAACGTGCTGCAATAGAAAAAACACTTCACCAACTTAAGCAAGAGAAAAAGCAGATGCATCATTCACTGATGCAAGAGCAACAACGCGCAAGCAAAAGTCAAGCCAAGGGGATCAAAAGTATTAAAGAGCGTAAATGGCCTACGATAGTTAGCGGAGCTAAAATGCGACGTTCGCAAGAAACGTTTGGTAAAAGACAAATGGCAATTTATCAGAAAAAGCAAGAATTAATAGAGCAGTTATCACAGCTTTTTTTGGTAGAAACAATCGTTCCGACCTTTTCTCTTGCCGCTGCAGAGATCAGTGATCGCATGCTTGTTGCTATTCATCAAGGCTCTATCGGATACGTAGGACAGAAATTATTATTAACGGATATTCATTTTTCTTTATCATCCAAACAACGTATAGCTATCACTGGGGATAATGGTAGTGGTAAATCAACGTTTGTTAAAGCTATACTCAATGATCCACACGTACATAAAACAGGAGAATGGCTAACACCTAAACCAGAAGAGATAGGATATCTCGATCAACACTATGCCACGTTATCACCGGATCGTTCGGTGATGGAAACAATTGCAGACTGCGCACCGCATTGGTCAGCAGCAGAAATACGACAGCATTTAAAAGACTTTTTATTTAGAAAAAATGAAGAAGTGCAAACGTTGGTGCAGCAGTTATCTGGTGGTGAAAAAGCACGATTAAGCCTCGCTGTTATTGCTGCAAATACACCACGGTTGCTCATACTCGATGAAATTGCCAATAATATTGATTTGGAAACACGCCACCATATGATCACAGTACTCAACCATTACCCTGGCGCATTGATCATCATTTCCCATGACGAGGATTTCTTAAAAGCAATTCAAGTTACTGAAAACTTGGATATGGGCGGTTTATTTTCGGTATTCACAACGTAGTCGTTTCGATTTTTTAGTCACTTATATTGAAGAGAAAATAAAAGAATGGTATATGGCATAATTTTTATCCTCTAAATTACGGAAAGATCTCTCCTCAACCCAATTTGGCAAGTAATTTTCTTTTCAGTGCTTCCTCGGCAAAGCTCGCGATGATAGCATTACGTGAAACAGATAACAGTTCGGTGGGTGTAAAACCAAATTGTTGCATAGCGATATCATATTCCTGGGTCATATTGGTTTGAAAATACGGCGGATCGTCGGTGCTAAATGAGATAGATAATCCCAAATCGTAAAAATCGCGGGCAGGATGTCGATGTTTAGGTGTATGAGGCGGAATATAACTATCCATCGCTTTTGTTTGTATGTTACTCGATAAACACAATTCCAAATGAATATTTTTGCGTTTGACCAATTCGATTAGGCTGGCATCATAGATCGTTTGTAAGCCATGACCAATGCGAGTGACTTGCAATAAATTAATAGAATCGCGAATGCTGTCTGGCCCATAAGCTTCTCCTGCATGGGCGGTACAATGTAGACCATGTTGACGAGCCAAAGCAAAGGCTTCAATAAAATGTTCGGGACCATTGTTACGCTCGTCGCCAGCCAGACCAATGCCCACGACATAAGGGCTAGGAAAAGCCACTGCATTTTTTACAACTTCTAGACATTCTTGATGGTCGTAATGCCGCACCAACACCATGATAATACGTGCTTCGATACCAAAATCACGATTAGCACGTTCAATCCCTTTAATAATGGCATCGCGATTCGTTACATAATCAATGCCATTTTGTATAACATTTTGTGGCGACGCAGTGATTTCTACATATAACGTACCGCAACGTGCAGCATCAGCTAAATACGTATAGGTTACTTCTGTGATATCGTCTGGCGTCCTAATCACATTGCTACACGCATCAAACACAGAAAAGAAATCGAACAAATCCCGCCAATAGATTGTGTTTGTCGTGAGATCTAATTGGGCGGGTAATGACAATTGATTTCGTCGCGCTAATTGTGCAACTAAAGCGGGTGACATGGTTCCTTCTAAATGAACATGTAACTCTATTTTGGGGATAGAGTCAGTGACAACTATAGAGTGATTTCTCATGCGGTACTATCACAATCTTACACTTTAGCATTAAAAAAGTTAGTAATCGGTGATAATAATCCAAATAAGGATAGCAACCATAATATTACTAATACGACAATAAAAATATTTAAGATTTTTTTGATTGAGGCAGCCATAGGAATATAGGTATTAATTAACCATAACACTACGCCAATTGCGATTAAAATTAATACAACACTCAGTACTGACATATGAAACCTCCATTGTATAATTAAACTAGTATCCCCGAATCAGCATGTCATTTACTTAGAAAAATAGCAAGCGTTTTATTGTGTCGATTCGCGCCGGCGCGCTCCATCGTCTGCGAGAAGCTATCTGTATGTATTTAGCCATTCACGAAGCAGGATTACCTATTTTAATCGAAGATGCTGAAGGGATTCGTAAACGTTTACTTGCACAAGATAATATTGGCATCATACCTCACTTCGACTCATTGCATCGAGCAAATCAATCCTTTCATAAACATGAATCAGTATATGATGTGCTCTATTATGATGACTTAGAACGGTATAAAACTCGCATAAAGCCATTTATCTCTTGGGAGCCTTTACCTCTCTTCAGGCCGTCTGAGTTTTAGCCTGAATTTCTAATAGGTCTATTAACTTCACTAGGGTTTATATCGGTGGCATGTGGGGGTGGAGTTGATAATGCCAAACTCTTTGGGGGTTTAGGCGAAGAGAAGAACTCACTTGAGCAAGATGAAGTCGACTCAACATAGCGTAATTTGATATCAGATTTTTCTGAACTACCTTCACTACGAAGATGCTCGTATATTTTGAAAACTGAAGATTTACAAAGACCATCTTTGTGTATTAATTTTTCTAAGCTGCTATCTGCAATATCCCACCCTAGCAATGCAGGTTTGATTGGTGAAAATTTAGATAAGAATAATGCAATCAAGATTTCAGATAATATATTTCGCCAATTACGAATAGTTTCTATAGTGCTTGGTATAGATTCAATAATTTGGTCAATTTGTTTTTCTAGTTCCTGTTCCTCAGATAAACAGGACTGCATTTTTTCAATAGTCATTCGAAGTAAGCTCTGCGTGAATGCATTTGTGGGCAAATCGCTCCATTCACAGCCAGCACTTAAAAATTTTCTACATATTCTTTTATGTTTCGCATTTATTTTTTTCAGGTCCATACTATATATCCATACCAACACAAAAGTTTAACTATTTATTTATCCAATTTCAAATGTAGTAAAACCAAATATATGATCTAAATTAATTTTAGGTTCTTCTCTAGTATACATCCGAATGGTTTTAAAACAAGCCTGCATTTGATGATGCGAAACTAATTCCAAAGCCGCGGTATTCGGTTCTGGGATATCTAAGTAAAAAATGTCACCTTGTGTTTCAGCAACAAGAGCTAGAAAAAGTTGTTCTGCTACATCAGGGTGCTCCGCAAATAAGGGGCCAATTTTGTAACCCGTAAAGCATCGACGAATCGCACCATAACCAAGAATTTCTCCTTCACTTTTATAAACTAAAGCGATACCTTCCTGTGGATGCAACCAACACTCAAGAAATTTAGGGCGTGGTGCGGGGAAATAGCGACGATCATACTGATTTATCTGAATACTGTCGGCTTGGGTAATAGGAGAGATATTCGAAGATAGCGTTGGTAGAATGGTATTTGGTTTAATCTGACCTTGATAACGTATATTTAAATGCGCTTTACGAAATCCAATATTAGCATATTTGTCGCACATGTCGACGACACCATCTAAACCAATATTACGGTCACCAACATACTTGAGTCGATGTTGTGTCATGGCCATTCCATAATGTTGATGACGAAAAGCTTTTGCTACTCGATACAAACCAAAAAAAGCAAAATTATCATCGTAAATGACACCAGCGCAACATCCTATTGCTTGTCCATTCAGTCGGCCAACAAAATAACCGTGCGGATCTTGCGCGTAAAAACAATCAGCGTCGTGTAAACCAGGATTCCACCCTTCTTCTTTAGCGGCCATAATGCCGATATCATTCAATTCTTTTTTTGTCATGGTGTCAATATGAAAATCCGACTTAGACATCATTCACTCCTATAGGGAAATTGTTTACGCCAAAAAGTAGCAATATCTTGTCGTGTGCAAAACCATACATTTTTATCGATGATATATGATATAAATTTTCTCAGCGCTTCAGCACGAGCAGGACGACCAGATAATCGTGGATGCAAGCCAATAGAGAGTATTTTAGGATGTGTTTCACCCTCACGATATAAATTATCAAAGGCATACTTTAAATGTAAAAAAGCATCTTCTGCATTACCCCATCCTGGAGCAGTGCAATATCGAATATCATTTGTTTCTAAGCTGTAAGGAATAATCAACAACTGTTTGCCTGCATTAGTTATCCAATAGGGTAAATCATCAGCATAACTTTGTGAATCATATACAATGTTTGTTTCGGCTAACAATGAACGGGTGTGCTCACTGCAACGGCCGGTATACCAGCCATATACAGATTTTCCAGTGAGTTCATAAATTAAAGCAATAGTTTTAGAAATGTCATTTTTTTCTTGATTAATATCGATAGAACGGTAATCGATCCAGCGATAACCATGCCCGGCAATTTCATGTGATGAATGTCGGAAGTATTCACATAAAGGTGGATTACGTTGTAATGCTAAACCAACAGCAAAAACAGTAATAGGAACCGTATACTCATCAAATAAATGTAGCAATCGCCATATACCTACGCGACTGCCATATTCAAAAATAGATTCGATAGAGTAATGCCGCGTTCCCGGTATGACTTGTACATTAGGGATATCAACAAATATATTTTCTGCAGCCTCGTCACCGTCTAAAATATTTCTTTCACTACCTTCTTCGTAATTTATGACGAAATTCACGGCAATTTTCGTACCATGTGGCCAACGAAAGATAGGAGGATCGTTTGCATAACCAATAAATTGTCTGTCCATAAGTATCGCTAATATGAAAAAGATTGCTTTTTTTTTATGAGTATAGTCGAAAAATGAAATCAATAAAAATTTCATATAAAAATCAATGCATTAATAAGTCATTATTCAATGTCAAGAGAATTATTACGTACACACATCATGCTCTTAATTTTGAACACGATCTGCTATAATAAATTATACGATATAAGAGTCGGAGAATATTTTATGCCAGTTGAAGAGAAACTCAATGAACCCCAAATCCCGCAAGCGCCTGACTCCGCGAAGTGGCAACAATGGAGAAATGAGCAAGCGCAAAAAGCCGCAAGTAATAAAAACGTACGTGAAGCAAATGTTGCAGTAAATCAACAACGCCTTTTTTCACAAGTCGTATCAAGTGCAGCAGAATCGGTAGGAACCGTAGTGAAAAAAAGTGTGACTGCGGTGGGAAGTCTATTCAATAGTGCGAGCGAATACTGGAATAATCTCAAACAAGCGGAAATAGAAGCAGAAAAACGTTCTGGTAATGTAGAGTCAGATGCGGATAAAAACTGGACACCTTTTGCAGGCACTAGCCTGTTCAGCGGTTTTATTTCATTACCCTGGGCAAGTTCCATGTACAATCAAGTGATCAATTGGGTCACTGCATCAGCGACGCCAATGACACCTAAAGCACAAGAGCGATTTGATGATGCAATAAAAGTAGAATCAGCAATAAAGCAAGAAAACACTTTAAGGCAGGATTTAGCTAATGCTACAGCGAACGTTGCTTCAAGTAAAGAAATTGCGGCTGCTAGAAAAAAAGAATATGCGACACTATTACGTAAAGCAACTGGCAGTAGTGATCCTTCCCCTTATAATTGGGAGCTCGATGAGCAGAACCATCCCGCACTCAGAACTGCCAGAATAGCCGCAGATTCTGCCTCTGTGGATTATCTGGATGCACGAGTAGAAGAACAACGTCTTAGAGAACTACACGAATTTGCAGTTAAAGATGTCAAAACACGACAACACATCATGGATATTCGACCTCAAGCAGAAGCGAATGCCGCGACGACTACAGCAGTGTATTTGAGCAACAAATCATCTGCTTCTGTAGTACAGTCGCAAACAGCAACCGACGTTTCTGTTCAGACAGATAAACCCAATCTTATTCATCAATTAGCAAGTATTATTGGAAATGAGAAAGATCCTAAAGCAGCAGTTGAAAAAATTACAGCAATGGAAACCGTGTTTGGTTTTTCTTTAGGAATGCCTTTGCAAGCATTAGCACAAATGCCCTGGGCACAAGATGTGTATGATGCGCTTATTCACAAAATAACGTCACCACCATATGCAATTCCACTAAAGCATGTAAGAGCAGCCAGTGAGAGTCGTGAAGCATTGACTGCCGCAACAAATCAATACCAAGCGACAAAACAAGCGCTTGCGGTGCAAAAAGAAAAAAATCCAACCAAAAAATATATTGAAGAAAGCAAACAACTTGAACAGTTAAAAAATAGCGTTGAAAGATGTTTCACGGACTATAAAAAATCACAAACTGAAGTCATAGCTCATGGTGAAGCTTTGATTGCTCAAGCAAAAAATAAACTAGAAGCTCGTCGAGCTGCTGTATTTGAAGCTAAATCGCAAGCAGCAGATGTAAAAGAAACTTCCTTTTTAGAAAAAGGAAAAGCGCTAGCTGCAAAAGTGGGTCGGATGTTTTCTGATACCGCGGATAGTGTCATCAATGCGATCGAAAATACATTTGGTGTTTCGCTACAGCAGATTACTAGTATGTCATGGGTACGCGAAGTGTATGATACTATTCTCAGTAATATGACACCACTAGTTTATGGAATCAAACCATCTTTGGTTGATTCTATCGATGAGGCAGATAAAGCTTTTGAAGCAGCAGATGCGGCTTATCAAGCACAATGGGAAAAAGTACAAAATCTAGGAGATAAACCTGACGTTTCAGAACTAGAACAACTTGATATATTAAAGGTGGAACGTGAGATGGCTTTTGAAATTTATGCTGTCCTAGAAGAAGAAGCTATAGAGCAAGGTACCAACTTGATCAATGATGCGAAAAAGGAATTGACTTATTTCACTAATCAAGCAACGGATCTATCCACCAAGCAAGAATCACAAATTGATTTAAAGGCAACTAAGTCAAATAAGGTAGAACCTAGTAACAAAATGTCAAAAATGGCAACAAAGATAGATACGCCCTCTTCAGCATCAACACAATCATCTGATTTAAATAATTCTTCTCCGACGAAGAAAGTATTTTAAAGAAAAGAATCATAGCCTTATAAAAGAAGACTTATTTTGCTTTATTTTTTAATGTCAACGTCTATACTTAAGAAAATTGTGCAGCTAATGGCAATGAATTTTTTAGTAATATGCTCTTTTTATTTCATTAATGATACAGGTAATAAATTTAAATAACCTAGTGCAATAGCTTTTTCTATTAATTGAGATTTGCTGAGACAGTCAAATTTGGATTTTAGGGTTTGTAAATAAAACTCTATTGTTTTTGATGATAATCCTAAAATTTGAGCGGTTCCTTTTGCGCTCTTACCACGTAACATATAGAATAAGCATTCAGATTCACGATGAGTGAGTTTAACGGTAAAATTATTTGTATCGAGCGTAAAAGTATTACAGTGAGTTTGCGCGGTAAACGTTTCACAATCAGTAAGAGACTGCGCAATTGTTTCAATGTAATTGCTATCTATATGGTATAGTACGTTACCGATATTTCCAATAACATTATTATATCGATCTATCACAGGTATTTTTCGAGCTAATGCATACATCCGCTGACCTTGGTAAACGCATGGCTCTATGCCAACCCATATTTTTTTAGAATAAGCAAAGGCATCGTTCTTATTCCAGCATTTAATATAATGCCAATCATTTTTGTGATAAAGTTCATATTCATTTAATTTATAAATGTCATTGGGAGATAAAAAAGATTTTTTTGTAAGATAGTGAAGAAAACCGTTAGTGCCAGCAAAATATCGCCCATCTGAAGCCCGAAACCAAATAGCTTCATTGCCGATAGAGCCAGAAAAGATGTCATCTATCTGTTGTTCTGTGATAATTTCTAAGGTATTAACTAAAGAGTTATTCATCAATATACCCCTTCCTACACTAAAACATATGATGATAGCATAAATAGGCTTAATTTTCACCCCAGGATTCCACAAATGTTATTGTAAAACAGCAATATTAGTAAAACTCCCGGGGTGATTCCATAACATGAGTATATAAAGTATGATTAGTACTGTAAAAATACTTCTCTATTAGATAATCAGCTAGGGGCGAATAATGGGAAACCAGCTACTCAACATGCACAATACAATACTCACTGAAGAGAAGGCAATTTCAATTATCAATGAAAACAAAGGATTATTTGGATTGCTAGGAGCTGATGGTTATGGGATTGATTGTACTACCAAACATCTTAGTCTATTTTCTGCGGGTAAGTTTAGATGTAGGAAACAAATTCGAGGAAAAAGGTTAGAAGATTTGTATCGTCACAAGGATATTGCAGGTATCTATTCTAAAAATTATGAAACGACGCGAAAAGAAAAATATTTTCGCGGAATAGTTCCGCTTATTTTAAATGATGATATCCATTATGGCTTAATACAAAAAATCCCCGTTTATACGAGTAACTTGTCCGAATTAGTAGGTTTTTTTTCCCAATTAGTTATGATCGACAATAAAAAATTATCTGACCTACTTTATGGCACCCAACTTTTTCAAAAGGAGATAGGCCTCGCCACCTCCCATTTCTTTAAAATAGACTCAGGCAATGATAACTGCACATTTACTCAAAGAGAGACACAGTGTTTGTTTTACACGATTCGGGGGGCAAGTGCGAAAATGGTCGCTAACAAGTTAAATTTATCACCAAAAACGGTTGAGTTTTATATTGATAATTTGAAAGAAAAATTTGGTTGTTATAGCAAATCAGATTTAATTGCAAAAGCGATTGATCAAGGATATTTAACAAAAATTCCAACTTTTTTTTCTAGTTAACGACTAGTCCATTAAATAAATAAAACAAATAAACACCCCGGAAGTTTTACTAATTCAAGGGAAATTTATGAAACTTCGTAAAATTCCTGGGTGATTATGATTTTTCAAAAATATATATTTCGCAATATAGACGTTCCCAAAGCTTTGTGGAATGCTACATCGGAGATATATCATGAAAAAGGTAAATTTTGATGATTTGGTAGCTAGTCAAAATACAGCAGATAAGCACTATACAATTAAGGGTAGAAAAGACAATAAAAATAACTATACTCTAAATCTTAACACCTCAAGTAGCGAAGATAAAAATCAAGAGACAATGAAGTATAACGCCATTATTGATTTTGTAGACTCGGATACTGATGAAGTCGTTGGTCAGATGACATTGGCTGACTATAATTTACGTTTAACTTTTTCGGGTGAATCAACTGATGTAACCGTTAATTTCGATATTCCAGAAAATTGGAATCTTCAAAGCTGTACCATTTTTAATGGGGGAGGCAAAGTTACTCTAAAAAAAGAAATTAATGCTGAGTCTTTAACAATATATTCAAAACAATTAAAAACAACTAAAAATTCAAATTTTCATATTAATGAAAAAACACATATTTATGCTGATGAGGAAATTTTATTATGCGGAAACATTATTAGCACAAATATATTTTCAATCTATTCAAAGGGTAAAATAACACTAAATAGATTAAAGCTATTTTCAGGAAACTGTACCCTCGAAAGTATGGCCGCCATTATCAGTGAAAAAGAAGTTGGCTTAATTGCTGATAACATAAAAATAGTAGCACCTGCTGTTTGTTATGCTAAAGACTGTGCTATGTTAGCAACTTATAATGTATCAGTTACAGCGGAAAAATTCTTTTTACGTGGAAAACTTGTCTCAGGCAAGATTATTTTTGAAGTAAAAGACAAATTAATTATAGAGATAGAGTCAGAAGTTGTTGGTGGAAGTCAAGTTAGTATCAGTGCGGGAAATATTGATAATTATGGGAAAATACATTCAAATGGCGTTACCTATCTTAATATTCAGGATGAAGCACGATTTTTTGTTGGGTCACTAATTAGAGGATTACAGGCGCTATTTATTGACTGTGAGAAAGGCATAAATCATGGAAAGTTGATATCAAATGGCGGCTTAGTATTTAGAGCCAACA
>CAZULF010000058.1:0-13525 GCA_964621215.1 uncultured Legionellales bacterium
GGATTTTTACTCAAAACTTTCTTGCAGGACAAGTCGTCTACCTACCTAATGCAGTGCAATTTACAATTGGCTTTAATCCTGTAGCATTTACAGGAGCAGAACGAACACCGAATCAACGTGCGGTGGGAAATTATTTGATGGCTACAGGAGGCACGCAAGGTATCCAACAATTGATAGCTGGCATTACTACCGATGAACAATTCCAGCATGCTTTAGATCAAATCTCAGGCGCGACCTACGCGAACCAAACCATGGAAGTTGCTTATATTGGTCGATGGTTTGAAAATACAATGGCTAATCGTTTTGATGTGTTTACTGATTGTGGTAACGATTTAAATCGAAGCCGCATGAATCGACCCAAAGATTATGAACATTGTGCAGGGTATAAAACACCGTGGGTTGCTGCGGTGACTTCAAACGAATCGCTAGCGCCAGGAGAGGTGAGTAACTTAAAAACCAACCAAAACGCTATCGCTCTGGGTTTTGATGTGCCAGTGAGTGAGGAGATAACAGCAGGTTTTGCTCTTGGTCACAGTCATTATCAGAGTAATGCCACGATTAATGAAATCGCAGAAGTCGATGGGAGCTTAAACCAAGCAGGATTATATGGTCGTTACCAGCGTGGTTCTTGGTTACTTGGTGCTGCTGCGGATTTTGGGATTACCAGTGGGGTAGATGCAACCCGTCAAATTCAAGGAGCAAGTGGACCGGTAGAAACTTCCGGCAATGAACAAGCCGTCTTGTTTGCGGAACAAATTAAGCTGGGTTATGAGATGGAAATAGCCAATGCGGCGATCATCCGTCCTTTTGTCGGTTTCATTAACCAAAATGTTTCTAGTGATTCGTTTACCGAAGAAGGAAATGCTAGCTTCGCACTTAATGTGAACCCGAACAGTTACCACAGCGCACGAAGTCAGTTAGGCGCTTTATTTTCAACGGCTGTCATCCCCATGTTCTATCCTTATGCTAAGTTATCATGGGAACATGAATTTGCCGATCAAAACGCTTCATTTAACGCAGGTTTTGTAGGATTACCAGGTAGCTTTTACATTGTAGGCACAGAAGTAGGTCGCGATATAGGCGTCATTGATGCGGGTTTAGCCTTTGTAAAAGGCCAATGGTGGGATATTTCTGCTGCATATGAGGGGCAGTTCGCACAAAATTGGCAAGAGAATAGTGCAATGTTAAAATTAGCTGTTCACTTGAGTTAAGTTTTTGAGGATTTTGAAGAGCTGACTGCGATAGAGTTTTAAGATGATTGGAAAACTGTTTGTAACGAAAAAACAAGTATCAGTGTTAAATGTAGCTGGTAAAGTATCCTAATTGCTCCTCTCCCGCAAGTGGGAGAGGGTCAAATAATAACTTACCCAAAATGATAATTAAATCCAAACAATATAGAGCTATTGTTAGCTGTAATTTTATCTGAATTAGAAATTTGTCCACTCAAAATACTCGGGGTCACATTTGAGGTTAACAAACCATTTACGGGAGAACCAGAGTGAATCGTATTGTAGTTCGTATTTAGCACTTCAAGCTTTAACGCCATGTGTTCAGAAACATACTGCTCAACACCGAGGCCTAAGCGCAGGCCCAGCTTATAAAAGCCTTTATCATGGTAACTTGCAGAGGCGGTTCCTATTTCACCACCCAAATCTTGATTATAGACTGTGCTGCCATCGGCATCAAAGCGCCCCCATGCAGGTCCTATTTTACCATAGAGTAAAGTTGTTTTATTTAAAACAACACCGGGATTAAAGGTAATCGCAAATTCATTCTTTAAGTCTACGCTCGTTTCAAACGGGAGTAGCGTACCATTCACCGTTTCAGTGATGCCGGATTTATTGTGAATGTCTAAGTTTTGGAAATCTACATCGGCTTCGAGCCCCAAGAAAAGATGCTCTTTTAAAACTTTTCCGTAACCAATATCAATATTGCCTAAAAAAGAAGTATCCGTGAGTTTTTTATGGTTTTTAAGCGTGACATCAGATACAGGTGAAGTATCGATAAGTAAACTGAAGGAGGTACTCTGTTTTTCTTTAAAGCGAGCTTGACTTATTCCAATATCAGCGCCAGTATAAAATCCATCAAATGGTGTAGCCCATATTGTAGAGGCTAATGCAGCGGGTGAAGATGCGCCCAAGCGATAACTTAAACCGAGCATCACGGTATTTGTTCGTGCTTTGATTTTATCGCTCGCATAAAGGGAAGAGCCCTCGGTATCAGGGTTCAGCGCACCATTGACTAATAACGGTGTTGTATGGGTTTTTCCGGAGCTAATCTGGCCATAATTAGTATTGAGATATTCTAGTTTAAGTGACAGGTGCTCCATAAAATAGTGTTCAATACCTAAACCTAAGCGTAATCCGGTTTTATAAGAGCCGCCCTCATGATAGTTAATTTGACCGGTTACTGGGTTTGCCGGATCGAATGCAGCCGCAAAATTTAAGTTGCCCGAACTAGAAAAACGTCCCCAAGCAGGACCAATTTTGCCATAAAGTAAGCTCGTTTTGTTGATAACAATTCCAGGATTGAATGTTAATGCTAATTCATTAGTTAGTTTTGCTTTGGTCGTCTCTTCGTGAGTAAGCGGGGTGACGGTAGTGGGCATGACATCAAATGAACTGCTGGTTTCAATATCTTCAAATTGCGCCGAGCCTTCTAAAGCTAAATAGTAATATTGTGCGAATACTTTACCAATACCTAATTCAATACCGCCGATGATGCTACTGTCTTCATCAGACGCCTTATTGTTTTCTAAAATATTAAATGCAGGGGTATCGCCATTAATTAAATTATCACGTGTAGCTTGATTATGATCCGCTTTAATTTTAGTACCGCCGATAACTCCGGTAAGATAGGGACCATCAAAGGGTAATGCCTCAGCAGTAAATGAAAGCAACGCCAATGCACATGTCAGCAGAGATTTATTCATAATCAATTCCTTGTCATAAACTAGATTAGAGATAGCGATTAATAATCTTACAAAATATGTAACTAATGTATTGAATTTATTCTCTTTTGTTTGCCAAGTCAAGTCAAATAGATTATAAACAAATATGAATCAATATATTTGACAGGGATTTTTTGATATTATTGCATAATATAGATATTGGTTGATATAGCAGACCTTGGAGGCAAAAAATGAAGCTTACTGATATAGAAGACGCAATTATTGCAGTAAGCGGTAATAATAATGATGACATCAAATTAAAACGCTTATTAAAAGAAAATCCGGGCGTCAACTTAAATTATGTAGATGATACTGGATATTCACCGCTCATATTGGCATCTGAATTTGGCCATGTAGATATTATGCGAATCTTAATTAAGTATAAAGCCGATGTGAATTATTTTGATAATACTCCACACTCCACAAATCAAACACCGCTTATCGCAGCTTCAATTGAAGGACATTATAAAGCGATTGAATTATTGTTACATTCTAAAGCAAACCCAGATCTTAGCGGTGGTGATTGTGACAAAGCCATTGCTTTGGCGGCTCAAAATTTCCATGCTGATGTCGTCAGGTTATTAGCAGAAAGTAACGCGAATGTGAATGCAACAATAATAAATTCCACAACCATGTATTCAGAAGAAATACTTAATGGAAAAAAAATCTTAAAAGACATAGGTCCAAGTTTAAAAACGCCACTACATTTTGCTGCTGAGGAGGGCGATACTGACACAATACGCGTTTTATTGAAGCACGATGCTGATCCTCAAGCAAAAGATTATGCTGGACGAACTCCGTTAGATAGCGCACGTGCAAATGCGCGCGCTGAAAGCATCACTGTGTTAAGTGATTTCCATGATAAAAAAGCAACAAACTCAACGCCAATTAAAACAAGTAAAATTTTAAAACATATTCTTAATGGTGCCTCTGTCGAAAAGATTAAGAAAAAAATTCAGGCTGGATATTCTAAAGTTCCTCTCTTTAAACCGCTTAACGAATTAAAAAATAAAACCTTATTCGAATATTTAGTTAAGTTTGGTAAATTAAAGAAATGGACTTTAAAAGATTTTATTAAAGCTAATGCTGTCGATTTGGAAGAAAAAAACGGTGAATTCCTAACCCTTGTTCAGTTGTTTATTAAAAAAAATGATGTTTTAAAAGTAAGAATGTTATTATTTCTTGGCGCAAAATTAAGTGAAAGCGATCTTGCTTTTGCTGAAGGTCGAGAGATAAAAAAATTTTTAAAGTATCGCCCCGGCAGCGATGAATGTAGTATTTTTGAATTTTGTTCTAAACGACATAGAGAGAGCGATTATCTTCATAACGCAAGAGCATTGCTACGCGACCAAGCGGATACAACTGACAACACGAGTAGTGATGTTGAAAGCATGAGCAGTGATTCTTTATCTGAAGAGGAAGAGATCAAGCTTAATGATTTCAGAACTAAAAATATAAAAAAATACAACAAAAAACATAGCGAATTTTTACAAGATAACCAATTATGTCTTGTTGCTGCTAGAGGAGTACATTTTTCTCCGAAATATTTTACTGAAGAAGCCTGCGAAAAAGTAAAAAAACATAAAAGAGAGCATCATATTACCTATAGTCAGTCCACGTTATTTGATGCCGGTTATAAGGCTGATGATGAAGTTTCAGAAGATGATAAGCGGATAGTGGCGCGCCATAAGCATAATGTTAAATTTATTAACACATTAAAAGACAAAGACGATCATAAAGAAAAAAACATCAAAGGACATGCTCCAGCAGCTACAAGAAACGATAAAGAATTTGAAAATTTGTATTATCGCTTTATGCAAGTTTATATTAATAGCTACCATACGCTTTTTAATATAGGATCTATTAAAATTGATTTTGGGTTTGATTCATTAAACAACCCCTTGATTTCTGCAAGCTGGAATGTTAAAAAAGCGGCAATGTACGCCAGTGGTTTTCGATTTGAATGGGAAAAGAGAAAACTACGCAAAGATCCTCATTATCGCCGTTTTACAGGTAAACCAAAGCATCCTAATCTAGGATATATCGATCTTTATATTTTCGATGTTGCTTATGTTAGAGAGCAAGGATTTGATCGACAGATTATGTGTGCGGAAGGGCACATCAAGCTAAGCGCCTATTATAGAGCAGAAGCTGAAATTATTTTCAATTCAATGATTTCAAAAGAATATCATCTCCGTCGATGTATTATTGGCTTACCTTCTTTTGATAAATCATATAAAGGGAACAAAAATTATTTTGCGCACTATGGAATTACAAGCAAAGAATTATATATAACTCATAAGGAAAATATACAAGGGTTACGGTCAAAAAAAGACGACAAATATAAGAAGGTTATAAATTCACTGACGGAGAGCACTGCAAATGCCCAAGCAGAAATAATAGAGAAAACAACACATTGTCGTTTATTTAGATCTAAAAAACCAAAAGTAATAGTCTACGATCATGGTTCTAAGCTAAAAGCAATGCCGTTTAAAATTTAAGTTAGTAGCTCGCATATCGTTTTACAGTTTTAAGTGCCATCAGAAGTTTAAGCTAGATTCTTTTAGCGAGAGAAAACTCTGGCCAGTCTACTTCCTCGATTGCACGCTTCGATTGAACCAGTGGTTGTTTTTTCTGGCGAGCTTCTACTGAACTAAAAAATGAGAGCTGTGGAGAGTCTAGTATATTTGGTTGTTCCCCGAGTAGGAACTCTTCTTCCAACCCAAAAAATTCTGGCACCAAATCAAGTGTATTGGAGACAGCTGAGCTTGTCTTTTCTCTGCAGTTGGAATCCTCTTCCTCTGCGGGTAAATCTAGGATAAATAATGAAGATCTCTCTCGGCTGCAAGTAGTCGCGCTAAGCCTATTGGTTGATGAACTCGACGATGAAGACTCGTCAATAACCACATAACTTTTACGAAATAATTCTTGACTTGATGCCGACTTTTTTTTATTGCGGTCTAATAAATTTTTGATCTCTTCATACTCAGGACTTGTTGTTATATCTGTACGGTTATCGCTATAGATAAAAAATATGATTTCTTCTATAGTCTGATTCTCCTGCAATGCATCTTTTATGCTAGGAAGTTTTTTCTTTATCTCTTCAGACGATATATTAATAGATTTTAATTGGTGATTATTTTTAATAATATCGCAAACAAGATTTACATAATATATATATTTAAAACTTTTAAAATGCACTAATTCCAGGCATTCCAATGAGGTGTTGTTTTGTATAGCGTTGAATAGTTCTCGCGTTTCTTGCTTCCTAATACCCGTTGCATAACTGAGATCCAGTTTTTTCAATGTGGTGCTACTGCATATAGCCTTAATTAAACATCTAAGATTGTTTTTTACTTTGGTGAAATCTGCGGAATTTAACTTTAGAATAACTATGTTATCCGACTTTTGAAGAGTCTCAATTATTGCTTGGATATCTACAGAGGATAAAGTTTTCCCGCTATAGTTTAAAGTTTTATACATAGATTTTTATCCTCCGTCATTATTATAAGGTGAATATTTCTTTATTTATCGATAGGATAACAGAAAATTATTAAGATGTACTAGCCCCCATTAAAACCGATCCACTTAGTCGAGTTAACTTATATAGAAACCGATACGGGGGAAGCGACAAGGACAGCGCTCAATTCGGTTGAATAAAGCGTATCGAGCTATTTATATTATCGATGAAAGTGCTGCAATTCATTTTGTTGAAATTATTGAGGTAAATAAACATGAGTACTAAAGCTGATCAAAAAAGTTTGCAGACTCTTCGTACATTAGAAGAAATTTCAGGTGAATCGCTTTCATTAGGTGGATTGCTGTGTGTTATTCGTGAAGGCGATGAAATCACTCAGGTTGAAGCTGAGGGTAATGAATCCCGTATACGCCACGGGGTTAATAGCGCTTGCTCTCCCTCGGTAGATTTTGTAGTAACCACAGCAATATAAGCTTAACCCAGCTCGCACTGATATTGGTCTAACTGGCCTACTTTTTCTTTAGGTACAGTACAGTGCACATGAGCTTGGCGAGGCAAATTAAGTGGCCCCTCATCCAAAAGGTATAAGTCTTTTTCAGCATCATCCAAAATAGTGGCCATGCTTTTACCTTGTTGATTTGTCAGCGGTAAATTGAATATTACACCCGTCTGATCCGAGAGAAATATTGCACAACCCCAGCCATAAAAAACATCACATTTGATTGATTTTTCATTGCTTACTTTACAACTAGATGAGCTGTTTACTGCAGGAGCGAATGCAAAAGCATCAAAAAAGTCTTGTAATGCTAAAGCATTAAACACGCCTTCTTGGAGCCCCTCAATTCCCCAGCGCTGTCTTTCCGCTGAATATGCGTCTGACTTATCATATAGTGCTTGAGCTTGACATGTGCTATACGACGTTATTGTAGAAGCAAATGCTATAGGGCTGATGGCTAGTAAAGCACTTAATATCAATGAATTTGACTTTATTTTCATGACATTTCCTTCTTTTGTAGAATTTAAGATGGCAATTGTACAGCTAACCGTTACGGATTGCTAGTTTTTTAAGCAAATAGCGAGGTCAGACTCGAATGGCACTTAACTTAAGCAGTAACTATATGAAAAGTATACAAAAAACAAGTTTTCAATGATAAGCCTATAGCTTCGAAACAATAGTTATAACGGAGAATCCTGCTTTAATGAGCATTCAGGAGGCTGTCAGGTTGTTTTTTTACAGAAACGTACAATCTGCTAGAATTAAAGAGCCCTCGCGCTCCCAGCGACGGAGGGTGTTTGTTGATACGCTAAGCAGATCGGCAGCTTCGCGAATGCTTAATAACTTACTCATGGTGGGTAAGTATAAATAGGTTTAGCAGGGTTTGCAAGAGCTGTTAACAACCTTCCTCAGAAAGTAGAATATATATGAAAAAACGATTATGATTTACGCACAAATTGTTTATTAAGGAGTTAAGAATGATTAGAAAATGTAGTCAGCCGTTTAAAAGAACCTTACTGCTTTTAAGTTGTTACCTTTTAAGCGCTAGCACCGTACTTGCTCAAGGAAATATCAAGCCGACATCTGCTCCACATTCTATTGATCGCGTGCAACAAAAAATCCATTTCACATTACCCAGTCATATTTCATGGAAACTTGCTTCCAATAACGAATATTTAGGTGGTACTATAGTAAAAATTTATATTCCAAAGAAAGAACATATACGTAGCAGTCCCCAATCATTCAATGAAATTTTTTCTAAAAATTTCCCGAGACAACCTAATACCGTGCAATCATTTGCTCATAATATCCAAAAAGAGAGAAAAAATGCATGTGGCACGATGAATTTTAAAACACTATCCGCTTCCCAATCCGAACTCATTTTCAAAACACTTGCAACTCGCTGTGGTAATAGTGATCTCACGGGCGTGACCAAAATTATGAAAGGCAGAGATGGTTTTTACGTTTTAGAATATACTGCTAACGCTACCAGCGTGTCTACCCAAGATCGAGATGCAGGCATGTTAACTGTTAAACAAAGTACGCTCAAATAGCAGAGTTAACGCAGGTGCTATATACTCGGCATGATGATAGAATACGGCATAATATGGTCACATTAATTTTATCGATTTTATTTACGTTTAGCTGGATGTTAACATTTTCATCATTTCTGATTTGTTATATGGTTATAAGATAACTCAGTGTTTATATGTGGTTGCAAAATTAGATATTGCCGGTTATTTATTGTATAGTGACCCCCACATTTCAGACCACCCAAGGTAGTCGAATTTAGGAGTATACTACCGGTCGAGAGACCAGGAGTATGCATTAATATGTCAAAGAAGAAACAATGGACGAATAAAGAAAAGTTTATCATTGCCCTAGCGGCGATAAAAAATGAGGTCACAATCCAGGAGCTATGCCAGCGATATCACGTTGCAGCAAGCCAGATTTATGCGTGGAAAAAAGAGTTATTAGAGCGTGGAGAAGAAGTATTCACTGGCAAGTCCAAGCATAGAAACAAAACAGATGACGGGACTAAACAAGCAGAACGGTTATACGCAAAGATAGGTCAGCTCACCGTTGAACGGGATTTTTTACAGCGTGCACTGGGAAAGTGCCCAAGGGATGACGACAAGAACTGGTAGAGCCTGATAACGAAGCGTTGAGCGTACGTCGTCAATGCACATTACTGTTGGTGAATCGTTCTAACGTGTATTACGAAGCACAATCAATAGCTGAAGATGACGTTGAGTTGCTTAATGAGATACGTGACCTATGGGAGCAGTATCCCTTTTACGGTTATCGCAAAATTACGCGCAGCTTGAAAGCTAATGGCTGGCATGTTAATCGTAAAAGAGTACAACGCTTAATGCAACAAGGTGGCATAAAAGCGTTGTATGCCAAACCTAAGACAAGCATTAGAGATGCGTTGCATCGAGTGTATCCCTACCTTCTCAAGGGTATGGATATAGTGCGAGCTAATCAGGTTTGGCAAGTTGACATAACGTATCTACGTATCGGCGGCGGCTTTATGTATCTAGTGGCACTGATAGATGTTTATAGCCGTTATGTCGTGGGTTGGTCGTTATCGAATACATTGGATACAGACAGTTGTATTGATGCTTTAAATCAAGCATTAACGCAAGGTAAGCCGGAAATTATTAACAGTGACCAAGGATGTCAATTTACGAGTGGAAAATGGACGCAACGCCTGATGGATGAAAGTATTAAAATTAGCATGACGGGAAAAGGTCGATGTCATGATAATATTTTTATCGAACGTTTCTGGCGGAGCTTTAAGCAGGAGGCATTTTATCTGCATGACTATCGTAATGTGAGCGAGTTGAAAGACGCAATAGAGACGTATGTAAACTTCTACAATAACGCGCGTTGGCATCAGTCACTCAGCTACGAAACACCGGCGGTATTTTATGGTTTGGCTGCACCGCAATCCATGCACCTTGCCCCGAAGGCAGCATGATGATAGTGATGTAGCCCGAGAAAACCAACATGGCAGAGAATGCCAAGAGTATCAGTCACTATCAAGGCTACCCTCGCAAGCTCGGCGCTATGCGGCCTTGACAGCGGCCGATACCCTCGGCAGGAAATCGCCATGTCGGTTCTCTCTCAAAGAGTGCTGCGCTTCTTTCTCACTGGCGAAACCAGTCAGAGGAAAGATCGCGTAGTGAATGTAAAAATGGGATGCGGGATAATTTGATTATTCTGCGGAGTTCGGATGTACTCCTAAACTTTTTTTATCTTGTGGTCTGGACAGCGGGGGTCACTATACCCAAGATGGTGTGCTATTCACCATTAACAAATATATTTCTAAGGGATTTAAATCTTGTTTGAAGTCTATTAGTTTATACGAATCATAATAATTAGCCAAAGTCGCCTCATGCGAAATACAGCTTGTCTCTGGAAATCTGCACTCAGTTATCTTGTTATTATTTATCATAATATCCTCCGATATGTATGTCATTTAATTAATCAACAAGTTAACAATCAAACGTATCATCAAATCCTTTTGCACTGGATCACTTTCCGCAATCAACAAAGCTAACGCTACCAACCCATTTTCATTGAGTTTAATAATAATATTTTGTAATTTCAGATAGAGCAGAAACATAAAACATGCAATTCGCTTGTTGCCATCTGTAAAAGGATGATCTTTGATAATAAAATAGAGCAAATGAGCTGCACGTTCTTCAGCGCTTTGGTAAAGCGGTTCCCCTCCAAAGGTTTGCTCTATATTACTAAGAATACTATCGAACGCATGATCTCGTTCGTTACCAAATAAAGGAGTCGCCTCATTACGAGCAGCCAAATCAGTTTTAAGAGATACGATGGCTTTCACGGCAAATTGATATTCTAAAGGGTGTAATTCCCGTTCACTTTTAGCAGGTAACGCTAAGGTGTTTTCATCATAAGCCAAAAGTAAATGCCAGGTATTGGCATAACTCATAATTAGCTGAACAGCCTGTGCACCTATATCATTTACACAATCGTGATGAACTAATGTTTTGTGTAATAATTCGACTGTCTGTTGAAGTTCTTTTACTCCACATTCAGCTAAACGCTTTTCATTAGTCGCGTAGCCTTTAACTAAATATTCTTTTAAAACCTTGGTTGCCCATTGCCTAAATGCTGTTCCCTGCTTTGTATTTACACGATAACCTATAGAGATGATCACATCTAAGTTATAATGTTTTGTATCATAACTCTTACCGTCCGCGGCAGTTATCCGGAAATTCCGGATAACTGAATTTTCCTCAAGTTCCTCTTCCTTAAATATGTTCATAATATGCTCAGAAATGGTCCTGATATTTTTATCAAATAGGTCTGAAAGTTGCTTTTGAGTAAGCCAGACTGTCTCTTCTGATAAATTTACATCCAACTCAACATGACCATCTTTGGCCTTATAAATCACTATTTCTGACATGCTACTATATCCCTCTAGAGTAGATAAAACGTGCCTATGTTAGCATGAAATATGGTTGCTTGCTTATAATTTTAATACGAAAAATTAGGTTTATTTATCTTTCAGAATGGCTTTGTAAGACCCGTTAGCCTAATTCAAGTTAATCCATATAATCTCTCTAATTCCATTGGCCCCCTAAAAACTGCCTAATATTTAAGAATAATCCTCGTAAAAGCATTGCTTTTTTTAGAAATTATTTAAATTTTATTAGGCAGTTAGATGAGTGTATCTTATTGATTTTATTAATTTTTTCTGTTTTGAAACTGTTGCCTCTTAATCAGCGGGTCGTTGGTTCGATCCCAACACGGCCCACCAGATTTAGCAATACATAATAAAGCCAGAATGGAGCTAAACATGAAATGCATTAAAACCTTTTGGAATCGGAAGCTGATATGTTGTCTGGCAAAAAGTGCACTGCCAGTTGGCGGATTGATTCTAATTATCTATGCAAGTTGTAAACTAATTGCTCTTGATCCTTATTCATTAACGAGTTGGTATATTCTAATAGGTATAGGATTATTTTCTCTCGTTTCTCCTCAGTTAGCATCTATTACTATACCTGGCATAAAAATAGAATTAAACAGAGCGGTGTTTGTCAAGCTAGTTGTCGCATGTGATTTTATCTCTTCTGTTTATGCTGCCATCAAAACTGTACTCACTGGCGTGGTAACGGTTGCAGGATTAAGGGTGACTTGTGTGATGGGTTCCCAGTTTCGTGTATCTCTAGCCCATCGAGATGGGATGCGTTGCTTAGCTTGCGTATAAACAACATGGCGCTGCGCTAGCAGGTCGATATCCAACCCCTGATGTCTTTGATTCGGTGTAACATAGCGAATCCCGCTATGACGATGCTCATGATTATACCAATGCACAAATTGACTTACCCATATCTGTGCTGCACTAAGCGTAGTAAACTTATTTTCAGGATAAAATGGGCAGTATTTTAGCGTTTTAAATAAACTTTCAGAATAAGGATTATCATCACTCACCGAAGGACGACTGAATGATGGCATCACACCTAATAGCTGTAATGTGCTCAGCATGGTCGCGCCTTTCATAGGGCCGCCATTATCTGAATGCAAACTGATTTGATTTTGTTGAATGTTTTCAGCAATGCAGCATGCTTTGATAAGTGTCGATGCATGCTCGCTCGTCTGTGATGTTTCTATTGACCACCCAATGATTTTTCTGCTGTAAATATCCATAACCATATACAAATAATAAAACATTCCAAGTACTGATGTTGGTAAAAAGGTGATGTCCCAACTCCATACTTTATTAGGGGCATTTGCTATCAATTCAGCAGGTTTTTTATAGGTTTTGGGTTGTGCACAGTGACGGTGAGTCAGTAGTTTTTCTTCTTTCATGATGCGATAGATAGTGGATTCTGCTGCGATATAGATTTGCTTATCTGCAAGGCGTGGAACTATTTGTGATGGTGGTAAATGCGCGTATTCAGCACTGTTAATAAAAGGCTAGTATTTTTTGACGAGTAAGTGAGTCCGTTAATTGTCCTCGACTTCGCTCCAAATCAGGTCCGCTTTTTTTTTCAAAATTAATAAGGCGCTGGCCTCTGCTAATGCCTTATCTTTTCGACTTAACTCTTTCTTTAATAACTCATTTTCAGCTTCAAGGCGTTGTTGTATACGCTTTTGCTCTTGCAATGCAGCTTGTGGATTTTCACTCATTAGTTGCCCCTTCCATTCAGTAATTTGTGATGGATATAAGCCTTTTTCTCGGCAATAGCGGCCTAAAGACTCATCATCGAGAGTGGCACATTCTAACACAATTTGCATGCGTTGTGTGCGTGACCAGCCGCGTGAATGGGAACTTGGCATTGATTCATTGGTATGAATTTCTCGGCTTTTATGCTGCTTTAGCCATTTTTGAAGGGTCGAGTAGCCAACATTGCCTTCTTGTGCCAAGAGCCTTAGGTTGTAGCCAGGGTGGGATAATGCTTTTTGAATTAACGATGATTTGTGTGCTTGTGGAATCATGTGTCTTTACCTCTTTGTTGAAGCAACTAGCAACAGCGCTAGATGCGACAACTATCCTGACACAGGGGGCAATGATAAACTTTTCTTTATTCGTCCATTGTTTCTTCTTTGACATATTAAT
>CAZULF010000059.1:0-13473 GCA_964621215.1 uncultured Legionellales bacterium
TCCGCAACACTTTTTAAATTTTTTGTCACTACCACAACTACATGGATCATTGCGTCCTATTTTCGGTGATGCATGCCGAATCGGTTCAGCGGCATGATGGTGGTGATGCGCATGATGCTCCAATGGCTTCCCACCTACGTAATACCAATGCCCATCTTCTAAAAGAAACTCACTGGCTTCTTGCAGATGATCATGTCGACCCTTTGCATCATTGTAATGCGCCACAAACTCCACTACCCCTTTAGTCGGAGACAACATAAACGTCCGCACAATATCCAATCCCAACCATTCCGACTCTTTAGCAAAACGAAACGAATCAGCCCGCTTAAATTTCGCCGCTGCTGTCTCTCGACAAGTCCGCTCAAGATGATCCACATTCACTAACACATGGGCCGTATACCGCGATCGCATCAACGCCTCTGGTGTCGGGGCCGCGAGTGTTTGTATGAGATAAGGCTCGCAACAGGTTTCATATGATTTGCCTGAATGACATGGACAACGTGACATAACAACCTCCAGTTTATTGTAGGATAGTCGCTAGTATACATGCGTAGTACGTCTATGCAACTGACCGTTCTCAATCAGGAAAAGCATTTGTCTAGAGGAATAGTAGAGAGGGGCATTAGCCTGCTCCCCTTTGGATGTTGCATCGCATTTCGAGGAGGAAGGCGTCTGGATATGCTATACTAATAAGAAACAAACCAAACATGTAGTAACATTATGATATATTTTGAATTATATGATTATGTTTTTGGTGATGCGGCAAAAATCGACGTTAACGGGCGCGTTCCTGCGGACAAACGGCAAGGGGTTATTGATAAGAAAAAAGCGAAAATAACGCAATTTATGACGGAGCTTTTTTACCCGACGCCCGTTGAAAGGAGATATTTTTATCTAAGAGGTCTGTTTGAATTATTAACGCGACGTAATACAGAAGCGAGTCAACAGTTAAAAAGTCTATTGATTGAATTATTGGCGAAGCTACCGCCAGAATACGTGCCCATGTCTGAACAAACAAAAGCCTACCATTTTCCCGAAGACCGAGCGATCGCTGACCAATTTGATCAACTCAACACAGAATATAAATATTTTAATACAGAAGATAACGAGCAAGCACGTCAAGATTTTAATCAGTTTTTCAAGGCAGTCAAATTGATTTGTGATTTCGTTGAGCATAAAGACCCCGATCAACCTAATTATCCCGATGTCGCTTTATTAGCATACAAAATACTGGTTTATTTTGGTGGGTGTCACGACTCAGGTTCTTCTTTATTTCGATATGTAATAGAGTATTTGAAAGCCAATACACAACAACAGCAAGATCTAGGTACCATTTTCTATAGAAAATTACCCATTAATGATCCCGCTTTACGGTATATGGAATCCTGGAAAAAATTAATTAAACAATACGGTAAAGAAGCCTTGCAGTGGTTTTCTCAAGCAAGCCTTATTGAACAACAGTTATCGACAGATTCACTCACTCGAGAACAGATTAAAGAGATATTAGCGCGTGTGACATATAAAAGAAAAGATGAATATCCGGAGTTAGCAAAAATCTGTTTAGAGCTCAATAAAGAAGAAGCAATTTTTGATGAATGTTTAGAGATAGAGAAGCAAAGGAAAAAAGAAGATAATTTACCTACAGTTTATCTAGATGGCAGTAAACTGGAATCTGGTGAGCCGAATTGCAGTCGATATTATTTAGTGAAGTTACCTATAGATGATCCAAAAGCCTATTTTTTAGGGGAGTATACAGATTGTTGCCAGTATATCGGAAATAACGGTGAGGGATGCGTTCTTTCTGGTGTGACAGAACCGAATAATGGATTTTTAGTGCTGTTAAAAGCAAAAAAAACAAAATACGATCATCCTTTAATTGAAGGCAGGATTAACTACGAACAATTCGATATCGTAGGACAAGGTTATATGTGGCTTAGTCAGGAAGACAATCTAGTCATTGATTCATGGGAAAACTTACGTCCAGCAGCAGATGATAAGATTGTCGAGAAAATGTTACCGGCTTGGGCTAACGAAGTGACTCAGCAATGTCCTAACATTCTTCGTGTAACCATTGGCTGTGGTGGGAAAACACCTATAAGTATGCAAGAAAAGGTTGTAGATTATCCAGAGAAAATAGCCGAAGGATTTCAGTATGAAGATTCAAATACTCAAGCACTAGTTTATTTGAATGAAGATACATTATCTCAACGAATTGAAACAATTTGTCAACAATATGGCATTGATCCAAGAGAGCTTTCCACGTTGCCTATTTATTCCTTAATCCAGGTAGAAGCGGTTGCTATCGCTATGCAACATCATTTTTCTTATTTCCAATCTTCTTCGTTTACCGAAGAGACCGAACGACAAGAAGGCGCAAAAATTTTAGCAATATTAAGCTATTTAAAACGACGAGAGATATTAACAAAAGAAAATTTATCTTACCTAGAGGATTGTTTGAAGAAGATAGCATTGAGAAAAGACATTTTGTTTTTCGGACCGGGATTAAACGCATTACAGTATCTTGTGTATGGCATCAGCAAATTGTATGCGCTGAAAATGTTGACAGATAGCGCTTACCAATTATTTATGAGCAATATAGACATCAAAAGCATAGATAAAGAAAAAGTAGAAGAAACGATCAGTGCTATACAGAGTATTCTTGAGTTTCCGACTAGTAGAGAGTTAACTGCTTCAGAACTGGCAAAATGGATGCCCTCATTTTTGCAAGGCGATAAAGGGATCTTGGCTGCAAAAATAAAGATTTTTTGCGGTATATTTCCTTTGTCTACAGAAGTTGAAAGTATTCAAGAGAAACCGCATTTTTCCTTGATGCGCCAGTTAAGAGAAAAAGAGCTTTTAACGGATGATGTCATTAGTCGATTGATACAACAGGCTAATAATTTTTTAATGATATGTGTAGCCATTAACTCATTGATAGATAAAAATCTATTTTATCAACAAAACATTGCCACACGGTTTTTATCCTATGCCATAAGTCAATATGCCCTGGAGGCAGCAAACGCATTAGTTATGTTAAACAATGCCGAGATATTGACAGAAGCAAATGTGGCAGTCATTTTAGCAAATGAAACTACTAGCATGTATGCGACCTTAACAACTAACACTCTGATTAATCTACATCAACGTCAGTTACTGACGAATAAGGTAAGACAATTTCTGATAGAAAAAAATAATTATGTGAAAACACTGGATATGGCAATTGCTATATTAATGGATAATGATTTATTGGACGAAACGAATTCAGCAGTGCTTCTGACAAGCGAAATAGCCGTCATGTATGCGGAGAAGGTTGCGAATGGCATGGTGCTATTGCATCAAACAGGGTGCTTGACTGAAGAGGAACGGACATTGTTTTCTGAAGAAATAAGGATCGCATCGCAAGCAGAAACAGCCAGTCAAATAATCATTTTTCTAGCCACTAAAAACATAGTGCTGAAGAATAAAAAACAGCAACTCCCCATTTTATTACAAATGAAGGATCCTATAAATCAAATAAAGGCCATAGTCCGTTCTTTAGAAGAAAACAAACTGCTAACGCAAAATTATTTCGATAAATTATTTGACACTCAAAACAGCATGGATTGTGAATCTGTTACGCGAGTGGCAAATGCATTGGTAAAATTAAGTAAAGCAGGCATGCTGGCAGAGGAGTACATTCAACGGGTTTCGCATGGGGATGCAAGAGAGTATGCAGATACCTTAGCCGATGCGTTGATTGCGTTACGAGATGAGGACCTTTTAACTGAAGCGTATGCTCATGATCTGTCGCAGCATCCAGCACTTCGGTATTTGCCCTCCATCATTAACGGAATGCGCATATTAAAGAAGAACCGCCAACTGACAACGGAACATTACCGAGCTTTAGTCGGTCATGAAGAAATCATGAAGCACGCCGATAAAGCAGCAAGCGCATTCATTATTATGACGAATGGCGGCGTAGAATTACGCGAATTAACAAGCCGTCTGATAAATGAAAAATCATTACGACAAGCGCCGTATATTGCTATAGCCTTAGTGGCGTTACATTTTTCTCAGTTATGGATACCCAAATATCTGGAGAAGATGCAGAAGAAGATTAATAGAGAGTTATATAATTCTAGAGTAGCAGAATCAATGCAGAAAATCGGGGGGGCTATTCAAGAAATTAATGGAATCAAAAATAGCGTATAAAGCGACTCAGGAAGAGAGTGAAAAGAAAAAAATTTTAGAACCGTATCGTCCTCAATACCATCGGTTAATTACCGAAGATATATTGACAGACTCATGTCGTTATCTGTTGTTACATAATGCATCATCGGTTAATTTTATTCTTTCAACGATGGTAGGATTAGCGGATGCAGGACTCTTTAACGAAGAAAATGCATCAACCTTAGTCGATTTATTACAAATGCAATGTTTAGACCAAACGTCACAAAGGCAAATGATGCAAGGAAATGTTGCTATTGAACAGCTACATCGCCATAACTGTCTTACTGTGGAGGTGCGCGCTGTCATCGCTAAAGGTTATAGAGATTTAACGGCACTGACTCAAGCTGTCATCTTATTAAATGAATATCACTTGCTATTGCCTGCACATTTAAATAATCTCGTTATTTATGCGGGATACGGTGCAGATACGATCGCAAAAATAACCGTGTTGTTATCTCAACACTCAGCATTAGATGCGCAGTTATTGGAACAATTGTTACATTTGTATGATAATGAGTTTGATCCGGCATCATCGCAAAAAAAAGTAGAGCAGCTTGCTGTACAGTTAGAAAAGCTGGCGGATAAACAATTGCTTACTATCGAAGCTATCAATAGAATCATTGAGAAAAAAGGCGATGCAGATGAATGCGATAGGATTATACAGGGCCATATCCTATCTAATGCATTGAAAAGTCCTTCACGCTTATTTGTCTCTCCCGACCTTCCTGGTACAAGGCCAGAGTCACCACCCAGTTCTCCCTCCTCAAAGCCACCAGCGAAAAACTAATACGCTAGTATACATGCGTAATATATCTATCTAAAGTTTAGGATGGGGGCGTTCTCATCTTCGTTGGGAAAAAATGGAATGGTTTTCATTAAAATATTCTTTGACAAGGTGTGGGAAACTGGGATGTGAATAAGCAGGCAGGTTCCTTCTCCCGCAACTGAAGTCAAAATGGGCTAGAAGCATAAATGCGGGAGAGGGCCACTTTATCGTACATATACGAGTGTTTTATAACAAAACGGACTATTTACAGATATTTTTATACATTTGCGGATGTTTTATGACAGCTCTCAGGGTTAAAGTTGTTTTTATTACAGTCTTCTGCTAGTATTTTATAACCAAAACATATAAAAGCGAACGTTTTATAACCGTTGCGAGTGTTTTTATACATTTTTATATCAATATAGAGCAAAAGTATGGATAAAATATCAATTGGCTATCAAGCAATATGTGAGAAGCTAAGCCTCAGGACGTTACCACATTATCGGGAGTCCTATGTTACGAGACAAGGTCGCGGCAAAATAATCTTAGATAATCACCATGAAACCCACATTTATCCAAAAACATATGCCTTAAAAAATGAAAATGATCTTTTAGAACATTTAGAGTTTGCGTTGAAACATGAGGACGTCAATCTTGCCATTATCAAGGCTCTTTTTGAGAATCTAGAGAAAAGTGAGATCACGCAATACATTCAAAAGCAACCGAATGGTATTTACTCAAGACGAATATGGTATTTTTATGAATTTTTAATGGAAGAGGTATTAAATTTACCTGACTGCCAAGGGCTTAAATACATTGATTTAATTGATGCAGAAAAATATTTTACCTGCAAAGCACGTAAAAGTTCTCGACATGCAGTGAACGATAATTTATTAGGGAATAAGCATTTTTGTCCATTTGTTCTTCGTACAGAAAAAATAAACACGTATATAAAGTCTGACTTGGATCTTAAGGCAACAAAAATTTTAAAAAAATATGACCCCTTTTTAATCACCCGTGCTTGTCATTATCTTTACACTAAAGAAACGATGTCGTCTTATCAGATTGAAAGAGAGCAACCCGATAAAACCAGAGTCATTCGTTTTATTGAAGTATTGCAAAAACTCTCTACACTAGACGAAATATCGAAAGAAAAATTAATCGAATTACAAAATATTATTGTCGATCCGAGGTTTAAAGATACAGATTACCGTCATAATCAAAATTATGTTGGTGAGAATGTGAGTCCATATTTACAAAAAATACATTACATTTCTCCTAAGCCGGAAGATGTTCCTGATTTAATGTCTGGATTACTAGATTCGTTAAGTAGGATGTTAATGTCTCAAGTTCACCCGGTAGTTATTGCTGCAGTGATATCTTTTGGTTTTGTATTTATTCATCCTTTTGAAGATGGAAATGGAAGAATTCACCGGCTATTAATACATTATATTTTGTCTAAACAACACTTCACTCCGAGAGAAATCATTTTTCCTGTATCATCAGTGATGTTGAAAAATATGAACGCATATGATGCTGTATTAGAATCATTTTCTAAGCCACTATTATCTAGGCTAACCAACTACAATTTATCCGATGATGGTGCCATGTGTGTGAATCAAGAAAGTAGGATTTTTTATCAGTACATTGATTTTACTCAGCTAGTAGAATATTTATTTACGTGCATTGAGGATGCTATTTTCAATCACCTTGAGCCAGAGATAAAATTTATTTTGCTTTATGATAAAACAAAAAAATTAATGCAATCTGTTGTTGATATGCCAGATAAGCAAATAGACTTATTTATTAAATTAACTATGCAAAATCAAGGGAGAATATCTGCATCAAAACAAAAACGATATTTTCCCTTGCTACAAAGGAAAGAGATTAATGAACTTGCTCGTATTGTAAAAAACACGATGTTAAAAGATGAAGAAATTTGAGAAATAGCGGCTTTATTCTTTTCGGATAGAAGCTCTTCTCCCCAGTTCCCTCTCCCGCGAATGAGGTTAAAATGGGCTAGAAACATGAATGCGGGAGAGGGGTTAGGGGAGGGGGTGGTTGAAAATACGTATTTTATTTCTCTTCATTACATTTTTTTGTAATATAGAGAAATGTCTAACGCTCAATCTCGGAAACAATACATGAAAACCCCTAATTTCACCTTCAAGCCCGCCGCCGAATCACAACGTGAGCTGATCCATAACTGGCTACAACAAGACTATATCCGCGAATGGATACACGGGCAGGGCGCTCAAAACACATTGAATGGATTAGAAAAGTTTTTTCAAGCTCAACGCGAAGGCAAAGGGCTCGATCGGCAAACCCATATCACCCAACACTGGATTGGCTATGACGGTGATATACCGATCGTTTATTTTCTTACAACCAATGTGTTGAAAAATACCGATGATGACTATGCGAAATATTGCGAAACAGAAGGTTTAGCCATCACGTTAGATATGTTCATTTGTGATGTAGATTATCTTGGAAAAGGTTACGCTGCGCCTTTAATCAAACAATTTTTAATAAATCAATTTTCTGATGTGACCGAAGTTTTCATCGATCCAGAACAACGCAACACACGAGCCACGCATATTTACCAAAAAGCCGGTTTCCGTATTATTGGTGAATTCATTGCCGCTTGGCATCCGGTACCGCATTATATTATGAAGCTGTATATGCAGAACCTTACATGACAAATTAGGTTTTGTTGATAATTCATAAAGGTATTATATAAACCCTGTTTTTGCTGAAAATGGACAAAAATGGATAAATATATTTCTTATGAAGGAGATTTTATTAAAGAATGCTTACGGAGAAAGTAAGCAACTGCTGGATCAAGGATATGGTAGTAGCCGTGTTTATCCAGATAGATCATGTCTAATTTTTTTAAATCTATTAAACACCGATTAACCCCCGAAGGATTTAAACCAACTTTTACGGAAAACTCTTGTCCTTGCGGCTCATTAGTTGGACTATATGCGAGTGCGGTCATCACCTTACGTCGGTTCAATGTCAGGTGAGTTAAATCATCTGTTATCCATTCTCCTTGTTTCTCAACATACGTGTCCCAAACATTTCTTACATCAGCGATATTGGGGGATTTATTATTTCGCCACAAGCGGCGACACAACGCATTTACATAATAGGGATGATTTTCAGTTAAATGAATAATTTCTTCGAATGCCTGCTCATTTAGCGGAGTTCTCCATTTTTTTTTACTCATTTTATCAAGAAACTCTTTATAACAATCCGAATTTATCCGAGTAATAGTCATTAAATCACATAAGTGATATAGTGGCCTGGACTTATTGCTAAACATTTCATTTAAAAGATGTCGTTTGCTACCACAAAAAATATAACTCACATTTTTACTGCGTTCAACTGCATGTCGAATAGCTGCTTCAACCGCATGATTTTCTTTAAGCTCACCTATTTGTTGAAACTCATCAAAAACGAGTACACACGTTTTTTTTGCTTTTTGTGCGAAATGGTCTAATGCCAGCAATAGTTCAGTAATACTTTTTTCGGTAGTTTGTTTAGTACTAATTTCTAATTTTTGCCCAAATAAATTGAGAGTTAATTTGGGGTTTAGGATTCTAATCGCATCTACTAATTTATTGCATGCAGCTGTTGATGGGGGCAACAAGGCGCTCATTAATTTTGAAACCCCCTCAGAAATCATGCTAGTCACTTCTTTTTGTGTTAAGATAAAGAAAAAATCAATATTCATCCCTGGAAAATCATTCTCTTTTAATACCTGTGTAATAAGACTGGTTTTTCCATAGCGTCTAGGCGCGACTAAGACGATATGCTCATGCGTTTCTATGCTATTTTTAAGCTCAGACCTTTCGCTGATTCTATTACAAAATGAATCATCTGTTGCTAGACCTTGCGGAAAATACAGAGGCATCAGTTAACTCCTTATCACATGACTTGTGTCATACAAACAGTGTCACACAAGTTGTGTGATAAGTCAACAAATGATATTGATGATGACTTACCCGCAACACCTTTTAAATTTCTTACCGCTGGGCATCCGGCGCCGCATTTTATAACTAAAATGCCAGTTTGTGAGTGTTTTGATACACTACATTTCACATGCACACATATCCTAATTTGTGCTGTTCTTCAGGATCGACGGTTGTTCAATCCTGAAGAACAGTGTTAGAAATATAAAAATTTAACAAACTTTTCAAATAGTTAACTATTTACCCCCTCTAAAAATAGCCTAACACCATCCATTTATAATGGATGGTTTACTATTCAACCGTCCATTGACAATGGAGGGTTTATGAGCTATCCTTCCATTATAAATGGAGGGTTTGATGACTATCTCACCAGATTTATTAAAACGTATCATTTTAGATCAACGCGAAGATCGGCGTTGGCCAGTAACCTATATACACCGCACGGCAGAAAAAAGGCTTGAGCGGCTGAGCCAAAATGAAGAAATCATTGTGTTGTCCGGTCTCAGGCGATGTGGCAAATCAGTACTACTAGAGCATGTTAGACGACTGCGCAGCAGTGAAGGTGATTACTATTTTAATTTTGAAGATGAAAGATTAGTTAATTTTACTCTCGACGATTTTGAGGTGTTGCATCAGACGTTCATCTCTCTATATGGCGTACAGAATACTTTTTACTTTGACGAAATTCAAAATATACCTGATTGGGAATTATTCATCCGACGGATGTATAACAAAGGTTGCAAAATATATATAACCGGTTCAAACGCTAATTTATTTAGTGAAGAACTAGGAACTCGTTTAACCGGTAGATATATCGCGCTGAAAATGTATCCTCTTTCTTTCGCTGAGTTTTCACAATACTCTATTCCACTAGAACGCGTTGATTTTAGCACAACAGACATTGGCACGTTACGAGAAAACTATTCTGCTTATTTAGAATTGGGTGGAATTCCAGCCTACATATTAAATAAGGATCCCGAGTACTTACATTCTTTATACGAAAGCATACTTTATCGAGATATCATTACACGATATAAAATTGGGAATCCTGAAGCATTAAAAAAATTAATTTTTTTCTTGGCAAGTAATTGTGGAAAAGAAATTACGTTATCTAAGCTACGAGGCATGATAAACAATAACGGTGAAATTGTTAAAAGTAATACCACTATTTCTGATTATTGCAGTTATATAGAAAATAGTTTTTTGTGTTTTTTCGTGAATCGCTATGATGATAATCTAAAAGTGCAACAGCAAGCTCCACGAAAAGTATATTTTATCGATCATGTGTTAGCAAAAGTGCTGGGGTTTAGGATCAGTGAAGATCGAGGTCGTACGCTAGAGAATATCGTGTTTGTTGAATTAAAACGGAGAGGACATGAGGTATTTTACCACAGCGGCGCTAAGGAATGTGATTTCATCATAAGAGAAGGTTCCCGCACTCAAAAAGTCATTCAAGTGTGTCTTGAGTTGTACGATCCATTTACTAAAGCACGAGAAATTTCCGGCTTGCTAGAAGCGATGGAAAAATTTTCTCTATCCGAAGGATGGATTATCACTGAAAATGATGAAGGTGAAGAAATAATAGAAAATAACGGCAAAAAGTATCGTATTGTGATTAAGCCTATCTGGAAGTGGTTACGAATAGTCGAAAACTAACCTATATTTTTTATATTTATTAAAAAGATACTTAAGTTAATTTTGATTCCTAAAGGAATCAGCTAAAATATGATTCATATAGGAATCAGTTTTTCCTTAATTTCCTTACGATCCAAGTACCTCGTATTCCAAGGCATTTTGCTTATGCGCTTATAGTTATTCACTTTTACAGACAATCTTCTTCTGAATATATCGCGTTAAAGCTAACGCCACGATCGCCGAAGCTAATGTAATTAAGGCTAATGAAAGCGTCGTGCCGGAATAGAAAGAGCTAGCTAATAGACTTCCTAAGACCCCAGCCCCACTCATCAATCCAGAAAAAATCGCCATCCGAGCGCCCATCGGTGCGGTGGATGTCTCAATGGCTAAACGTTGTAGTGGTGCGAAAGATAAAGCGGTGCCAAAGGTGAAAATCATTAATGCCAATATGAAGAAAATCAGTGCATTAGGCATTAACCAGGAACACAATAAAGAGACGAATCCACCGACTATGGCAATACTCAGTGAAGCAAAAATCAGTTTATTAACGTCGAAGCGTTCCAATGCCCATTTAACAAAACGAGAGCCCACGATAAAACTACCAAACACCATCACTTGGAATAGACCAAAAGCCATGGGCGAATAATGGAATGCTTGAATAACCAAAAAGGGTCCCATAGCAATCCACGCAATCATAGCAGCAAATGTCAAACAGAAGGCAAGGGTATATAACATAAAGCCTGGATTAGAAAAAATCTGCGCGTAATTGTGCGCGATAACCGGTAACTCAATGGGATGACGTCGATCTTTCGGCAAACTTTCTGGCATCCATTTATATAAAATGCTTAAGGCAACAATGGCTAAGATCGCCAGCACCCAAAATGTATCACGCCACGTCGATATTTTCAGCATTACACTACCTACTAAGGGACCAAAAGCGGGGGCTAATACGGTGATACTCCCCATCAGTGCGAGCGCTTTCATCGCTTCCTTTTGCTCATATAACTCATGAACGGTAGAATATCCCGCGACAATAACCGAGCACACCGCGCAACCTTGAAAAAATCTTGCGATCAAAAGCACGGTAATCTCAGGTGCAATGGCACAAATGATGGTAGCTATCACAAAAACCACGCCACCCCACAGCAATACGGGACGTCGACCATATCGATCGGAGCATGGCCCTAAAAGGAGTTGCATAGAAGCTGCACCTAAAAACCAAGTTGTTAAGGTTAACTGTGTGAGCTCGTGATTAGTCATCAAATCCTGTGTGAGTTGCGGCAACGCAGGAAGATAAATATCATTGGAGAGATAAGCGATCATTTCATATAAGGCCAGTAAGATAGGGAAAACTTTCAATATTTTCATAGAAACTCAGCCTATTCATGGGTGTTTGATGTTGCATTTTAGCCGTTATCATATAATAACGATAAAAAATGCTGTACGCCACTTCATCAGCTTTTATTTCCTTGCTTATATAGCATTTTGTGAAGTCGTTACTTGCGTCTTGGCAAAATTTTTGTAGCAGCTAAGTTACCGAGACGCAGTCTTAGCCAAATGACCGATATCTACTTTTACAAAGATGGAGTCACCTAACGCAGTCAGAGTATCACCGGCATATACCTCGCATAACACACGCGTTTTGCGCTGTACCGCACCTTCTACGCGTGCCTTTAGGGTTAATGGCACACCCATCGGAGTGGGTTTAATGTATTTCACACCTAAGGTGCCGGTCACACAATCAATACGTGGTAATGTCTCTATGGCACGACCCTCTGCGCGATAATGATTTGCCATCACCGTCCAATTAGAATGGCAATCAATGAGGCAACTGATCAGTCCACCATAGACTAATGACGGCCAACCAACGTAACGCGCATCAGGGGTGTGCGTCATCACAACATGCACATTGTCCGTATCCCAATAACTTTTAATACGCAGACCTTCGCTATTTTTCGAGCCACACCCGAAGCAGATCCCCTCGGGTGCAATACGGTCTTGTAATGCTTTACTATTCGTACTCATCTCTTACTATCCTAAGAACATTAGTCCATCTCACTTTCACCCAAATCCAATTTCTACAAATTAATCAAATGGATATCCTGTTCCGACAATGGATGCCCTAAAAAGCGGGTGGCGATGCGGGCGAAGCGCTCGGGAGCGTCGGTGGCCATGAATTGAAGGCGTTGGGTGTGATCGGGGAGACAGTTCAATTTTTGGTTATCTAAGGTAGCTGCGACAGTGGTGGCGGTGGTGTTAGCGGAGTCAACGATGCTAATTTGATCGCCCGCTGCTTTTTGTATCGCTTCTTTTAATACGGGGAAATGCGTGCAACCTAGCACTAAACAATCCGGCGCAAACTCGTTAGAGGGTTGTAATAACGGTTTTAAATACTGTACTGCCACCGCCTCCGCAATATCTCCCGTATTCCAGCCTTCTTCCGCTAATGCGACAAACAACGGACAAGCCAAGCTGCGAATAACCGCTAACGGTTTGGTTTGATGAATCGCTCGATCATAGGCGCCGTGCCGAATCGTTCCTTCAGTCGCAATCACGGCAATGTGATTATTACGTGTGGTTTGGCAGGCCGCTAACGCTCCTGGCTCAATCACACCAATCACGGGAATGCCGGGCAAGGCTTCGCGCCACGTATCTAGGGCGACCGCTGTCGAAGTATTACAAGCAATGATTAACATTTTAATCTGACGTTCTTTTAAAATGGCCGCCATTTGTAAGGCATAACGTCGAATCGTATATTCGCTTTTCGTACCATAAGGCAAGTGTGCGGTGTCGCCCAAATACAGAAAAGATTCTTGTGGCAAGTGTTCAATCAAGGCTTTTAATACGGTTAAACCGCCAACACCCGAATCAAAGACACCGATGGGTTGA
>CAZULF010000060.1:0-13459 GCA_964621215.1 uncultured Legionellales bacterium
TGGTTGGTATTTAAGGGGGCGACGGACAAAGCACGTTCGACATTACAAAAAATTCGTGCAGTGGATAATGTGGAAGAAGAACTCTCCTCCATCCAAGCCAGCTTTTCATTGACCAAACCTAAGTGGAATTTATTGTTTTCCAAACAACTGCGTCCCGTATTGATCATTGGCTTAGGCTTAGGCATTTTGCAACAAGTTGTCGGCATTAACACCGTCATGTATTACGGCCCAACCATTTTCCATAGCGCTGGCTTTCAAAGCGCTTCCGCGCAAATTTTGGCGACTTTTGGCATGGGAATGGTAAATTTAATCATGAGTATTGTTGGCGTTTTTATCGTTGATAAAATAGGACGTCGTAAATTATTGTTATCCGGCTCATGCATCGCTGCCATTAGTTTATTTTTTGTTGGCTTCCATTTTTACTCGCACACTGATTCATTGTGGTTACGTTGGTTTGCTTTAGGCGGTTTGGTGTTTTATATCGCGGGTTATTGCATCAGTGTTGGCTCTATTTTCTGGTTGATGATTTCCGAGATCTATCCCTTAGCAATACGTGGCCAAGCGATGAGTTTCGTCACCGCTGTGCAATGGGGTGCCAATTTTATTGTAACCATGACATTTCTTAGTATCATTCAATCTATTGGGCCTGCATTCACGTTATGGCTGTATGCTGGCATGTGTATATTGACTATGTTATTTACCTATTTACAAGTTCCTGAAACCAGTGGCGTATCATTAGAAACAATAGAGAATAATCTTGGCTTAGGTAAACCTGCGCGCGAATTAGGACAACCGGTACAGCGCTTACGTTTGGGGCGTCGATTGTGGGTGAGTTAATCGGGCCTGCTGACAATTCTGTCACTACCCTCTTTTGGCATTATCTTGAAGATGAGCAGCTTAAAATTCAACATCAATTATGCGCGAAAGATACAGGACCTTATTTATTTTTTCGTCGCAGCAAATCACCCATTCAAGCTCGATTAGCACAATTATTTCCACTGATTCACGTGCCGCAAGTGCTATTGCATGGTAGCCCTCATATCGATAATTATGCTAAAACCGCGCAAGGTTTTGGTATGGTAGATTTCGACCGCGCTTATTATGGACCTTATGTATGGGATATCGCGTGTGTGTTACTTGCTATTGCGCTACGTAATCCTGAAACACTAACCGCCCTGTTGCCGACTGCCATTTGGCAAGTTTTTGCTGATAGTTATTTGCAACATTTTCAAAATCCTACTGTGCCTTATCGAGCCTACGCGCCATTAGAATTTATCAAACCCAAAGCTTGGGAACTTGATAGTCAGTTATATGTGAGTGAACAACGGAAATGGGCTAAAAAATTAGATAAAAATCGTTTGTCTTGTGATGACCCATTAGCTTGCGCTTTATACGAAGACTACTTATCCCATCTCGCTACACCGCAGGCATTACAGCACTATTCTATTTCGCAAATAGCTCGTGCTGAAGGTTCATTTGGTCGGCGTCGCTTTTTATATTTATTAGAAAGTCGTGCTTCATCTCCCATTATGATTGATATCAAACAAACTCGTAATTATCTCGATTCCGCTTGGCCACATAATCGCTGGTATAGCTCACCTTGCTTGCATGAAGGACAACGCATGATTCAGGCTGCCTCTATTTACGCACCCGACTGTATGCAACTAGAAAGTTTTGCCACGCTCAATGGCGTGGAATATTGGGGCCGACAAATTCCCATCATGAACCACAAGCCCGCAAAATTATTTACAGAAGCCGATCAAACTGCCTTTGCTGAAAGCGCCGCAAGTCAATTAGGGCGTGGCCATCGATTAGCATTACATAACACTACTGCCACTGAATTACAGCAGCATTTTGAAACCCATTTTCATAAGCTGGTCAATGTGACTGAAAAAATTCAATCGGAATTACTGACAGTATGGAAAAAATGTATTAAAAATAAGTAGGGGCTCTTGAGAATTCGCTAGACTGCGGCAGAACGACGTGAGTTTTGAGCACCACAGCGCAGCATACTTGGGCCGTCTGTGAGCAGCGGAGCACAAAAAATCGCGGCGTTGTGCCCAGCATAGTAGAATTGTCAATAGACCCTAGTGAGTAAATAATGGATATTCAAAAACATCATGCCAATTTTTCTATCGTCTTAAACTGGTATCTCACAAAATTTTCTCGTGATTTTTGTTTACCTTCGTTGCCTGCTATCGCCATTGCTTTAAACACACCAACACATTTAGTGAAATATATCGTATCGCTTTATTTTTTAGGCATAGGATTGTCGCGATTTTTCTTTACACCTTTAAGCGATATATTTGGTCGCCGTACTGTGATTCTCTACAGCTTACCTATTTTTATTATAGGCAGCGCACTCTGTGCTGGTGCATTCGATTTCACATTGTTAGTCATTGGGCGTTGTTTGCAAGCCTTTGGTATTGGTTGCATTTCTGCTATCGGTTGGGCCATGATCGGTGATGTTTATGGTGAAGAAGGATCAACTAAAGCCTTTGCTTATCTGAGTACATTTGCAATGTGGGCTCCGGCTTTTGCTACCGCTATCGGTGGACATTTGCAAGCATGGTTTGGCTGGCGTGCTAGTTTTATTGTTTTAACCGTAGGTGGAGCATTACTTTATACCCAAACATTATGGGGACTACGCGAAACCAACGGTATGTTGCAACCTAAAGAAAAAATCATTCGTCAAATATGGAAAAATTATTCTGTATTAGTTATTCAACCCGAATATTGGCGTTATATCTTAACATTTAGTTTAACGTTTAGCGGAACCGTTGTGTATTATTCAACAGCACCGTTTTTGTTTATTAATACGCTACATATTCCTGCACATGTGTATGGGTACTTTGCTTTTGCCACTGTTGCGGGACTAGTCATCGGTAAGTTTTTAGCAGTACGTACTGCTCGGCTATATGATGTCGATAAAACATTAATGTTAGGATTAACGATTTCCGCACTGAGTGGCGCCATTATGGTAATATTAGCTTTAACATTTCCACCTTCAGTTGTAACCATTTTAGGTCCTTCATTTTTATACTTTATGGGTAATGGTGTCATGTCGCCCACCGCAAAAGCCGGGACCGTCTCTTTAATCCCCGGTACCGCAGGTACTGCCGCAGCATTGTTTGGTCTGATGCAAGGCTTAATTGCTTTTTTAGCCGGCGTTGCCAGTACCTTCTTTAAAAACAGCTCGGGATTAGGAATGGGATGTTTGTTTTGTGCAATCAGTGTATTAGCAATTTTATCGATGATTGTTTTTACTCGCGCAATTCCCGAAAATAAAGTATAAATAAATCAGCAAGTTACATAATTGCTATTGTTTTATATGGATTTTTTTAAAACCCCACCTATACTTAATATTAAGTTAATAATTTAGATAAAATTTTAATACGGAACTTAAAATTTCTCTCGCTCGGACGCATCATTTTTAATGAGAATAATTTTATAGGTGTTTGTCTGTTCGCATTATAGTTAAAATAATCAGGAGAGAATCATGGGTATGCTATCTTTTGGATATGCTTCATTAGCAGAACAGCTTCATTCATTGGAGCTTGTTGATAAACACAAAATTGCTAGAAAAATTATTCGTCATATTGCGGGAATGGAAGAAACCCAGCTTCCACTACAATTTATATTACTGTTAGATAACATTGCATTGAATTTAAAAAAGAAAAAACTACGTTTTGCATATTATGCTGGAGAGAGTACTTATGGGTTGCAATTTGCTGCTACTATAAATCGATTACCCAATCTTATACAAAAAAAGGCTTTTATTTGCGGAGTTTTGCTAGCACAACTGTATGGCGTGGATTTTAGTAATATGTGTACTATTTATCTCGAACTTGTAGACAAAAATAAATTTTCTACAGATGTGGAAAAACAGCTTAATGCAATTTATCACTCGCCTGTTGTCTCGATTGATTATGATAATGGTCAAACTGCTCACGAAGGAAAAAATCCCATTATTGAGATAGTAAGTAAATTACTATTAGTAGAAAATGTACACTCGTCAAGTATCTCAGAAAACTCTCTAAAAGACTCCATGACTAAGCCTGATGATGATGGAATCATTGCAAGCGATCCTAGTAGAAAAAACCCATGTAGCGTATTAAAACAAGCATATAAAGAATTACACACTCTAATAAAAGAGAGCAACACTCCTAAACATCAAAAAGAATCAAGTCAAAATTGTCAGCCAACTTTATCATCAGATTCTGTTGATTTTAGTAAAACTTATAATAAATCTGCCCATCAAAGTACACCTACATTACAAACTTCTATTGTTAAGAAAATCGAACAAATAGATAAAAACTCAAGAAAAAATTTATACGAAAAAATATGTCAAATAGTCAATGAATTATGTTGGGAAAAAACTACATGGAATAAAACTAGTTTACCTAGCACTATTAATAAATTGAAAATGATTATAAATAATCCAGTTCGTTCAGAAACTGAAAAATTAGCATTAATTGTAAAAGAATGTACTGCTGCATCTGCAGTATGGAGTATTGTTCGATTTTTTCGTGGGCGTCATGCTTTAACACACTCATTTTACAAACTGATTGCGGAGATTCCACAGTATAATACTCATAATATTCACTCTTTTCAGAATTTAGACCATTTCAAAGTAAAATTTGGAAATCATTTCAGCGCTTTTGTAGAAGATAAAGATTATCTTCAGCAAACCAATCAATCTGATAATAATACCTCTGTACAAACAAAACCTAATTGTGGCACGCAAAATGGTTTTCGGAACCAACGCTCTACTATTTTTGATGATGGAAGCGTAGTTTTGCCTCAAGATGCCTCCCTCCTTGCATATGGTCATTCTCCTTAATTTTCATTATAATCTTATCCTTCTGATACTTTCATAAGGGTATTGTTAAATGAAACCTGACCATATTGAACTGACTGTCCGCGGTTTTCACCTAGATGTATTTCAACACGTCAATAATGCTCGCTATCTAGAGTTTCTAGAAGATGCGCGTTGGGCCATTTTCGATCATGTATTAGAAGCCTTACGTAAGCGTCATTGGAGCTTGGTTATCGCTAACATTAATATCAATTATCGTAAACCTGCCGTCATAGGCCAACGTCTTCGTATTGATGCTAAATTAGGTGAGATTCGTAATACCAGCTTCACGGTAGTACAAAAAGTTACGGCTGCAGATGATCCCAACATTATTTTTGCTGATGCCGTAGTCACATGTGTCATTTTAGATGAACAATACAAACCATTAAAAATTGATGATACTGTACGTCACGAGTTGCATTTATGAATTGGTTTGATCTCCCCAATTTATTAGATCAAGTTCATCAATACGGCAGCCTAGGTATTTTTTTATTACTTGCTGCCGGCATCATCGCCCTACCCGTTCCAGAAGAAACGTTATTGGTATTATCCGGCATACTCGCTGTCAGTAATAAATTGCCCGTAGTCACTACCTGGATTGCTTGCATGGCCGGATCTATCGCCGGAATTAGCACCAGTTATATATTAGGTCGCACGATTGGGCATTTCGCGGTGTTACGCATCATGAAAAAAATGGGTATCTCCGAAAAATATTTAACACAAGCACACGCTTGGTTTAGCCGCATCGGTAAATGGTCCTTATTAATTGGTTATTTCATCCCAGGCGTGCGTCATTTTACCGGCCTAGTTGCCGGTACTACGGAATTACCTTATCGTACATTTGCAGTATTTGCTTATACCGGTGCAATCCTTTGGACTAATTGTTTTTTTTGGTTCGGTTATCACTTCGGCACCGACGCCATCAATCTCGGTACAGAATTAGTAAACCGTTATGGCTTATGGTTACTATTACCTTTCGTTATCTTCATTGGCGTTGTGATGTTGTTTAGAAGAAGGTGACAACTACTCACTGTTGACCCTCACGTTACGTTATCCTTTAATATGATTGCGAGTTTTATTTTATGTGGCCCTTATTTTGAAAAATGCCTGCATAAGGGCTGCGAATAATGTTTTTATATGTAGCCCTTATTCGTAAATAATTCAGAATAAGGGCTGCTTATAAAAAACAGCATTTGGTACAAACATCTAAAATAGCCCCTGTTGTCCAGAAGACCTGCTGAATTTCATTTTTCATTTTTGGATAAATGTTCCAATAGAATTTTACCCTTTTGGGACAAACGATATTTTTGCAATCTACTTTGAGGTTTATCTGGAATAGTACGCTCTATCAATTGTTCATTGAGTAAATAATCAAGATAATTACGTTGAAAAGTTTCACGATGCCTAAGCCCGGCTACCTCTTGTAACTCTACACTTTTCAATGCACCTCTTAATGCACATGCTCGTAGTACCCGCTCAATCCATGGCTCCACTTGTCCGGTAACTTGTCCGGTAACTTGTCCGGTAACTTGTCCGGTAACTTGTCCGGTAACTTGTCCGGTAATAGCTGAAGCTCTACGCCAGATAGTTATCTTAAATCCATCTGATATAGAAAACTCAGGCTCTGGCAATCCAATTTCACGACAACGGCGAATCATATCGCCAGTACCCGTTCCCATACGTTCGATATATTTCGTTAAATACAACGGCTCGGCAAGCAAAGGATTTCTTGGGACAGAACCATGTGGGTGACGTAATTTTTCAAGTGTTAACGAAGGAGGTAGTTCACCTGGATTCCAAATCTCCAATCGATCCGCAAGCAACATAACCTGAACACTTCCATTGCTATCGTAATCGCGATGAGCGACAGCATTTATGATGGCTTCAGCCACAACTTCTTGAGGAATTTCATAAGCAACTGGCACTTCTGGACCACTCTCTCTAGTACCCACCCAAAGATTAATCTTAGACATCACAAAATCAATCGCTTGGTCGACTATTGAAAATAGTGTCCCTTTATATACCTGATAAGAGGGAATAGGCTTTGCTACTTCAGTTCCATGAAAATGGGTACATTTTATCTCAGACGACATAACAAATCGTTGTGGTTGCTTCCCAAAGAGCAGCACTGCGGCATGTGTTGGTATATCACTCTCTAGCAAATTCAAATGAGACAATAATTCAACGGAGGTCGCGTCAATTGGCAATGGAAATCCTCGTCCTCGTTTTGCCCGACGCAAAAAAGCAGTCATGCCTTCTTCATCTAAATCTAACAAAGTCGCGCCTCTACAGGGTGTGGCATCAAAAGGGCTATTCCTAATTAATTTTCGCTCTTCTAAAGCATGTATCAATGCAGCATAAACATCAGAAATAAGTTCTGAAAAAGATTGATAACGCCTTCTTATCAACTCTGTTCCTACGCGAGTAATAAGACTTTTCATTTTAGGGTGACGCTTATGCTCTTTATCGCCTTTTATAAAAATTAGTCTGGTCTTATGGTGCTCAGTCGCGGCATTGTATTCTGCTTCCGTAGGAGAAATACCTTTTGCATTTTCAAAACCATAGTCATAGCCCAAAAGACCGATATAGATATCACTAGTGGTGACTTGCTCTAGATAAACTTGGTCTGCCCGCCTATCATGAGCAGGCAACTCTTCGAACAGAAATGGCTCAAAAAAGCGGCGCATCAGAGGGTCATTTTTCAACCAATGACATAACTCTAAACGATCTTCTTTAAATTCTTGTTGTACACTACTAATAAAAATGCGCAATGGTTTCATCATTTATCCAAAATTCTATTGCTCCTCCATTACGGCACATCATAAAAGAAAACTTTTTTGCATGCAATAAAATTTTATTCGTCATTGTTTTTTAAGATGCTTGTTATTGTATCTAGCCGTTCGCTTGAATTTCAATAGCATAATTGTGTAAAATAAGTCCTTCACTTTTTGGAATAATAATGACAAAAATGCTTACGCTATTATCCCCAGACGACACCACTTTTGATCAAAACGCTCCCTTTCGTTGGACGTTGCCTACACTTGCTATATTATTAGATACCCTGCCAGATAGATTTGCTGAATTGTTTATAGCGGCAGGTTCTGAGGACTTTCGGGCCTTGTTATTACGGCTAGCGCTGCAAGAAAAGGGATGCAGTTATACCGTTTTAGTACATACCCCTAATCAATCGATGGCGGTCAGTCTATACGCTGATATAAATGGACTACGATGCATGCTGTTTGATCCTCAAGGCTCGAGCACACAATCTGTTTTACGAGCATTAATTATCGATGCATTAAGATGGCATTTTCCTGAACTTTCTATTTTTGTGTCTGCACAAAATGGCACACATATCGATGATGATCTGGGTTGTCTTATCTACGCAAACTATGTTTCTAACCATGGTCAACTTGATTGGGATCAGTCAACTCCTGCCACCGCTGATCCACAACAGTCATTTGTATACTATGTTGCGGAAGAAGGTTTACCGTCAGTATTGCGACTAAATCAATCCACAGCAGATCAGCAACAGTCTTCTTATCTACAACAGCTAAAACAATTAGTTGATAATTCAGAATCTGTTTCAGCGGCCTCGGAAGAGCAATTAGATGAGACCAAAATCAGAGGACTTATTCTCCAACTAACGGGACAGACACTACCGTTATTGGATCCGCTACATTACCGACCCATGTATGATTATCATGTAAATATAGCGCAAGAAACCGTAACGATACAATTTACAAATGAAAATTATCAACACAATGGTTTATTTATCGATAACCAAGAACCTCTAACGCAACCTGCCTTGCTATTTTCAGATGAAGGAATAGGGTTCGTTACTCATAATGCAGAAAAAATGCAATTTATTTTGCACGGCAATTTAGACTCGTGGCAAGATAGAATGCGGCATGAAGTACCAAGCACAGCGTCACAATTATTAGCACTAAAACAATTTATGCGAGATGTAGAAGAGGCCATTGCACTGAAAAAAATTCAACATCCCAGCGGTGGATTTGATCAGTATCAAGTACATTTTGCATTACAATATTTTATTGAAGACCCCGCTGTTTATGTCCCCACAATAGCAGAACTCGATGCTCTTTTACGTGATAATAACCAGAATAAATGGGAATCTTGGGTAAAAGCAGGATACAACAAAATTGTTTTTAGTATGCAATCACAGCATACCCAGCACCAATTTGGAGTGATGATAGATTTATCTATAGCTCCCTATACTACCCATATATTTGCTACATCAAGTGAATATAGTCGCACAATAACACCAACACAACACTATTCGACATATTATCAACCTCAGCGCGATAAGTGGTCGTGTGGAGTGCATACTATTGCAGAAATTCTACATGCTGTTTCTGAAAAAAGTGTCATCGCAGGCTCTGCTGTTGATCGAGTCTATTTAGATGTCAATACACTATCTCGTGTTTACTATCGCGCATCTAAACTACAAAAATCACGTTATGGTGAGACTGAAAGAGAACAAGCCAAGCTGAGAGCATTGGATGACTTTATCAAAGTTCATTTTATGAATGAGCTAACTGAACTAAACAGCCTATTAGCGAATGGTAAAAAACCCATTAGCTGCCTGATAAAACAATGGCAGGCTATGGAGATCAAAAACAATCATTCAGCAGGTCTATTGTTATTATATTGTGCGTATTATAGTTGCTCTGAAACAGTGAATGACAGTTTTAATTTTGCTTTTCAACTCGTTAAAGGAAACAGAACAGTAAAAACAAAGTTAGGTAATGACTATTTTAGAACCGTCCAATTAGCAAAACAAATCATTTCGTTAAGAGTATCGGAGCTGGACAATACTCATAAACAAGAAATGTTTATAGAACAGTTGATTCATGTAATCATGCCGGTAAAAGAGAGAGAATGTTTATGGCAGATCTTTGAGGCTCATCTCGACTTTAAACGGGATGGGGAAAAGCATTGGAATGATGGAATGTTATTCCATTTTATACTAGAGATTATGACATTATCTATAGACGAGCAAAAACAAACGAATCGACAGCAGCGTTATAGACAATCACAGAAAAAGCAAAAAGCAGATGCATTAGAACAAGAGTATAAAAATTATATTCAGCAGGCTTTTAAAAAATTATCTATTTTTTCAGAAAATAGAACATTAATTCAGAAGGCATATAACAATCGGCAATTACGGATTCAGTTAAAGCAGTACGCGCTGGGAACGCAGGATGACTTAAAGTATATTATTCGAGAACTCGTAGTGTTATTACCCGAAGATGATCGATTGCCTTTTATTTTAAATACCTGGACAATGATTGCCACGCCAGATGATTTGATTGATATGTTCCCGTCTATATTATCCGCTATTCCTGTCGCGGATAGGTTATCTATCGTCTTGGAGTGGATGGTCTATTTTAGAAAAAATAAAACTATCAATACTATTGAAATAATAATAAGTTTACTTTCGCCTCTAACAGCAGAGCAACAGGAAAAATTGTTAGCTGTGCAGGATGAAAATATAATAAGGGGAAACCCAACGTATATTGCGTCTGTTGTACAGTGTTTATATCCCAGTATCCGTTTCAAATTCGCGGAGAAATGGGGCGATCTCATTCAAAACAGAAAGGATTTAACCCGCATAGTCATGATGTTGAATGAAACGGACAAAATACCCTTTATTAAACAAAAAATAGCAAAAAGTCAATCCCATTATCAGGTAGTACAAGCGCTAAACGTCTTAACTACAAAACAGCGAGCCAGTATTTTAGAGGAAAATACAAATCAACCAAAACCCGATATCTCCAACATCCCCAATTACACCTTATATCTTTTATCTCGCATGAATTCAATTAATCGGGATCATTTTTTTGAAAGACAGAAACGCCTCAATAACATAGAGCAAGACTGGGATATAATAGAAGAGCTTATAGAGGATTTTCCCCCGGAAGATGCAGCGGAATATCTCAGGATAAATGGGCTACGCAGGGTTACTCTGGCCTACCTTGAGAAGATCTTAAAGCCTCTGCCAGAAGCGAAACAATTGTCTATAGTGCTTGATTCATTACAACGGCAAAAGCAATCTGATAAGCCGCTCCAGTTTGATGGACTATTAAGATTTTTCTCCACCCTACCACGGGGAGATAAAAAAATATTGGTAGAGGGTCTATTAGGACACATAAATTCTGCAAAGGAGGTAGTGCTAATACTGAGTTATTTACCAGAAACAGAGCGATATCCCTTTGTTAAAGCGAAAATTCTCGAGGGTGGTATGGTTGGCGATGTTATACGGGCTCTGGCCTTATTATCCGAAGCGTCATTATCATCTTTTTTAAGCTCGCATAAAGATAAAGCACGTAACTCCCAAAATATTCTGTGGTTAGATTTAATTCAACACACGGAAGGGAAGGAGCAAGATAATATAATAAATTATTATCAACCATTTATTAAAACTGAAAACGAGCTAATTTTTTTATTAAATACTATCAGCGTAGGTCGTCGTTTCAGTGTGGCTGTACAGCAAATGCAGTATTGGTATGGAATCCCTCTCGATGAAAATAATCAATATGCCACAGAAAATAGTGCACCAGATTCTTGCAGTCAACATAAAACATTAGTAACTTTTCCTGTTCGTATTTTTGAAGCCTTATCTTGTAATGACGCTACGAAAATTATTCAACAGTACCGACATATCATTAAACAAAATCAAGTCTGTCATATTTTAAGTTGCGTACATGCTCCGGACCGATATCCCTGTGCATTACTTCTTAAAGATAAAATCACCTATATTACTCTATTGAAATCGTGCTTACTGACATTATTGCCTTCAGAAAGAACCCCCTTTTTACACCAAACCTTTCCCTATATTAAACCCATAGAAATCATGAGAGAGATTTCTGGCATGTTATCAGAGCAACCGCAGTATGACTTATTTGTGCATTACCTTAAGCAATGGACTCACGAGCATGAGTTAATTAAAGCACTATCCTTTTTGCCTGTAGTAAAACAAGAACGGTTTATTTCGACGTATAGACAAACAGAAGGTTTAGTTGGGGATGTCGCTCGTTTGTTATCATATCTGGATGCTGTGCGGCGCGAGACATTTTTTAAAAGCCAAGCTGAATATTGTTGGAAAAAATACAACCTATTTCAACAAATTGTTATGCATGCCTCGCCAGAGAAAGTGGTGGAGATTGCTCAATCCGAATCTACGTTTATTCACAATCTCAAAGATCTTCGAGATATTTTAAAATTTATATCATTCGAGTTACACATTGGCGTTATCATTCAACAAATACGTTTCTGGCAATCGCAAGCATCGAGCATGATTGAAAACTCTCTTTCTGTTACAAACCCAATGTCTGATGATAGACCACCTGAACTTACTTCCGAAATGTTATTAACATTTTTTGATCTATTATCCGATAATAACAAGTTGGCATATGCTGAAGCCCTATTGACAGAGATTAAACCGGATATAGATGTAAAAGATGTCTTAAAAGCTTTGCCTAATCCCACAACCCGCTCAGACTTCATCAAAAAATTTGCTTATAAAATTCAAAATAGTCATCAACTGGCTGATCTGTTGTCGTCTGTACTACCTAAAGAACAACAACAATTTGTTCTAACGCATCAGAGTAAAATTCATACCGTAGATGACATGCTCCTGATTGTGAAAAAAATATCTTCACTAGATCGATTAGTTGTCATCAAAGCCTGTTTACCCCATCTGCAAGATAAAGACAACGCATCTACTCGTAAAAGTGAGATAGTCCGTCTTTTACCTAAATCACAACAGCCCCTATTTGAAGTTGAAGCAGAATTAGCAACCCTATTTCCGGCCAAGACAGTGACTACAAGTACATACAGTCACTCCAGCTCCAGCTTTTTTCAGAGTCCTCCTGGCGAGATCCAACCTGAACCACCTAGAATAAACCCCTGTGCTGTAACAACGCCACCATGTCATGCGAACGATCAGCGTATTAACCAACAGTGATGCAATTTAGTATCACGTTGAAAATCCAGATCAAAGGTTTTTGAAGTAATATCTTCGATTTTGTATTCAGCTAACGCCTCTTCGTCTAATTTAAATTTACGATAGTTATTTGAAAAAATGAGTACGCCATCCGGTGCAAGATGTCGCATGCATAAATTGATTAGTGCGACATGATCACGTTGAATATCTAAAATATCTTCCATACGTTTAGAATTTGAAAAGGTTGGCGGATCTAATAATATCACATCAAATTGTTGTCGGTTTTCTTCTAACCAAGCTAAGCAGTCTGCTTGAATAACACGATGTAAACTATCGCTTAGACCATTTAACGATAAATTGCTGCGAGCCCATTCGCAATAAGTGGCAGACATATCAACACTGGTGGTTTGACGTGCGCCGCCGATACCTGCATGAACTGAGGCAGAGGCAGTGTAACAAAATAAATTTAAAAATGATTTTTTATGCGCTAACTTCTGAATCATGCGTCGTACTGGACGATGATCTAAAAACAGTCCCGTATCCAGATAATCAGTTAAATTCACTAATAATTTTGCACCATGCTCGTTGACTTCAAATGTTTGTTTGCTATCACCCAACTTTTGATATTGATTTTT
>CAZULF010000061.1:0-13324 GCA_964621215.1 uncultured Legionellales bacterium
ATTCCGCTGGTTAAAAAAATAACTTCTTCTGAAAAAGAGGCTAACGATAATCCTAATACGCATTTCTATGTTAACCTAAAACGTCATAATTTAAGTCGTGTATTAGAGTGGAATAAGCAAGTAGATATTTTAAATGATAAAAGCAAATCACTAACTGAGCGATTTGAGGCATATTCAGCATTAAAACCACTAGTGGGAGAAGGAACGCAATTTAATAAATATTGTTTAGACAGAAAGGAAACTAAAAAGAAGGGGCTGTTGGAAGTATTGCCCGCATATGCAACCCCTGTGTTTGTTGAGTTAAATACTATTTTTTCAGCTCAAAATAAAGCCGTGGGTAACCAAAATGTCCAACAAAAATGCCTGGCCGATGTAGAATGTCAACGCATCATTCAAACATATCGCACAAATCTGCATGCGTGTTTAGATCAGCTACAAACTAGCGAAGCAAGCAACTCGCAATTTTTCATGAATACTATTAAATCCATTTATAGCGAAGAGAAGAAGGCATCAGAGGCTATTTATGAAGAACTGGTCAGATTGTGGGGTATAGACAGTGAGCAAGTCCATCACTTTCAAGAGCAACAGGCCACCATTGCATTAAATACCCAGCAAGTTTTGTTTCAAATAAAGCAAAGAGACTTTGTTAAATCAATAGAAAGCCAATCCATCGAACAAAAGCGACAAGCTATTATTGATTTTTATCCAAATGATACAACAGATATTGATTTGCCAGAATCTGCATTGCAAGAATACAATGACTTTAAATTATTAGAAAAAAACACCGTAGCTGTTGTTTATTTAGGAAAAGCACTTTACGCCGAAATTAATAGAAAATATCGGTTGAAACAAAATATTGCTGCTGAAATCAGTGAGTATCAAGGACTTCATCACGAGCATATTGCCTTGCTATTGGCGCGAGAAGAGTTTCCATCGCCTCTATCTACGGAATCTTTAGCAGAAAAGAGTTTAGCCAATGATAACGAACAAATCAGTCACTTTATAACATTTAATCGTAAAGTAGATGCTGCTTTTGTGGCAGCTGACCAGGAACAGCCGATAGGGGATTTATATCAAGATGCGCAAAGTTTCTTTGAAGAACATTGGGAAGTAGGCAGTAATAGTACGAATAGCGAATCCAAAACGCTTGAGCAGTTACAGAGAGACGATGGACTTAACAGATTGTTACGTCTGAAAGAGGTAAACGATTCAGTGAATGAACTCAAATTAACGAGTTTAATACAAATGAAATCTACCTTGATTCAACAATATCAAGCGGATTTGAGCGAAGGAAATGGTTACAATCAAGCGTTAGCAATCCTTGCAGCAGGCTACTCTGAGGAAGCTCTGAAATTAGTTGAAAAATTTGGAGCGATAGATGAAAACGATAAGCACGAATTTTTAAAGTTTGTTTTACGTGATTTGTTTGAGCACTGCGTTGAGGTAGCCAAAGAACTCGTTGGGTTTTCGACATTACTTTATTCAGAATGGGCAAGCAAGCAGGATAATCCAGTTTATCAACGTAGGCTATATAGACTTCATGTATGGAATACTTTATTAATGCCAGTTTCAGTTGATAATGTATTGAATATTATTCCAGCATACCACTTCAATAATCTTGCCAACTGGCAAGAAAATTTTTGTCAGAATATTGAAACCATGGTGCCTGGCATCAGATCTTTTATGTCTAATGTCTTTGTGCCAAGGGTAAAACAGCTAGCCCTAAATGCAAGCAACCCACAGGAGTACTTTACTCGTGGGAACATTGGACATAGTTTACGGCATCTAGGAGCTCACCTTACTCTGGGAAATGTCGTCAATAGTCTTGGAGGTATGACGACGCTATTGCAGCAGAGAGTGGTTTCTTTACCCAGTCATATCTGGCCGATAGTAAGGCATCCATTAACATCATCATGGAATGCAGCAGAACTATTATGCCTTAATAGAGGTGCTACTCTGTTATACTGGACAAGAGTTCTTAATCTTGGTGTATCCGCCTATGCACAGGCTTATCAGTCCCCTATGGCGGATAGTCTTTCGTACCATCTGTCGCAGCATCTTGTACCTGTCGGGCAAGCAGCCCAGACAATGTATGGATTATATAACGCGTATATTGAGAGCAGTTTGTTACATGTCTCAAGTCTGTTACATCTAGGAGGTACTCCCTTCTGGCTTTATGAATCCTTGCAGGGAAGAGGGCATATGCCGCTTAGCTCTCAATACTATCGCGGCAAAGATTTATCAGGGACACTACTTAAATTAGCAGCGCTGACGTATTTGTGCACTTTACCTAAATCTTCAAAAAGCCAACTTTTGACCTATGGCATATTGTATTCAGCCAGTATAGCAACTATCGAAAGCGTGCTGCGACATACGGGCACTATTTTGCATACGTACCAAGAGCAAGCATTGCAAGCTGTGATTGCAAATGGTAGTTATTGGTTGTCTCAAGGGGACCTTTCAAAAGCAACTCTGCACTTTTTAAAGAACAATGGTTGTATGCAAGGTGTAGCCCAAGGTCCGTACTTAGAAACCGATAGTAATACGATAAAGTTACTTAAATACTATCGTTTATTAATTAGAATATTAAATAAATTTTCTGATGGAGGTTTTGAGGAAGTTGTTGCAATGACATCACTCAGCAATGATAAAAAAATTAATACGACCGTTCAGCTTCCCTTAGCCGAATATCCTGATTTATTATATTACCGATTCGCTAGTTTGGCATCTCTAAATCTTATGCGTTTTTGGGTGGAGTTTGAAAAAACGTACCCCCTATTTAAGGATAAATTGGATCATGAAAAGTGGAAGCCATTCAAAAAAAATATGGCACATTTATTTGTAAATGTTATAAGCAACTTGTTCAAAATTTTATCTAACATTTTAATAACAAAAGAACATATATTTTTGATTGACTTTCTTAAATGGATGTATAGCTTCCAAGAGGTGTTCAGATTTAATTATACGAAGTTAGAAAAATACCAACTGGAAGATTTTTATATAAAAACCCTGTTGAGAATAGATTCCAAGACAGTTGACATAGCAAATACCATAGGTGAAATGCTTAAAGTGACTGAGAGTAATCGGTCAGATTTATTTTGGTATACTTTATTTCACATCGTTAATACAATGATAGCAAATGCGAGAGCGGAAAGAGACACGTTTACTTTATCACGTAATATTGAGTCACACCTATTGGATGCCATGCTAGTTAACATTTCTTCCCACCTAAAAATGGGACTTACAAAAATCGTCTGGCGCTATGAATGTCCTTATTTAGATGCGCAGGCGGTATCCAGTTTGCTTAATGACACGTCTATATTATTTGAACTGTTAGCATTAACTGTACGTGGCGATGCTTCTGCAATAATGCGAGAAGCAGTGCAATACCATTGCCAACATCGCGAGTTACTTTCTTTGTTATATGCTACACGCGTAGAAATATTGGGGGTTACTCCGCTATGTATTGATAAATTGATGGCTGATATTTTTGAGGCATCGAAGCCTAGATCTTATAATGCATTGGTTTTGAGATATGTCAAAAGCGCCGCTGCTAAAGGGTGTGTAAAATCACAAAATATACTGATCCATCAGGATGCAGCATTTTTAACTTCGCGAGAATGGCTGGTCTTGGGATATATTTTCACGGAGCAACGTAAACTGCATTTAGCAAAAATCTGTTATGATCGCGTTAACTTCTCCGATTTTACTGTTTCGCAACGTCCTGGGGCGGTATCAACCACAGAAGAAGGTGATTACATTCTATTTTCAAAAGAGACGCTGTCTAATCAGAAAGAGCAAGCGTTAGAAAAATATAAAGCAAGTCTTAAAATAAATCCGCATGATTTTGTTGCTAACCGTCGTCATCATTGTATTATGCACCGTCTACCGGTAGTAAATGAATTTTCTTTCTTTGTAGAAAGACAGCGAAGAGGAGTCTCCGTCAACAACAGTCAGTCGTCTGGACCAAATAATGCAATTTCTCCTTGATACATGCAGCTTGAGGTCTATTTATAGCCTAAACTAAAGCAGTTAGTGGCTATATCAAAACAACTGATTCAACAAAAAAGGACTGCCGCGGGCGAGCCGCGGCATATCGTGAGTTGGAAAATAAGGCCCATATCTTCTGTATTAACATTATGTTATTTTTTATAGATCATAGATGGACGAGAATTTGGTAATAGCATCATTTAACATACGGCGGGCATCACCAGATGAAATTTACGCTAATAAAAATTACTATAGCGACTCTCATTTTTTGGCTAAGCACAACCATATTGGCTGACACAACTCAAGATGAAGTCGATGAGCTGTGTAAAAATGCCATTCCTATTGTTTTTCCTGAGCAAGACAAACCAACAGATGAAGATAGAAAAGTATTGAAGGGTTGTGATCCAATGGAGTTTTATTATGGTGGTGGCAGTTCCGAAACACGTTGTCCTTTGTATGGAGATATTTATGAAGTTGATCAAGATTATAATCGAGCAAGAAAAACTGCGCTTTTATATGAGAATGATTTATATGAATGGGATAAAATTATACTAATCATGTTATATGCCAATGGCTATGGTGTGCAGAAAAATATAGACTTGGCTATAGCATTGACGTGCCAATTACAAGTAAAACCTGAGGAAATAAAAAATCGAATTGAACATTTAGAAGCTTTAAAAAATAACAAATCAAATAGCATGACAGATTTTGATTTTTTTGAAGATACCCTCGATAGAGGAATCGTGGCGAATTATTATAGAAGTGGAGTCTACTATCCTATAAATACTAGATTGCAAGAGCTAAGAAAAACTTGGTCTGAAAAAGAAAATAAAAAATATGTAGCTTTGATGGAAGCAGCGTCCAATTTTTTCCAATTAAACGCGGTTTATGAGACGCAACATGCTGGTCATGCCAATGATCATACTCAAGAATGGCAAGAGGCATGGCAAGATGCAGGATTATTTCTTTCGATCGTGAAATTTGAAAAGCAACGGTTTTCCATTTTTACACATGAGGATTTTTTAAAATATGATAAAGAAATGAATGAGCTTTATCGGGAGTTAATTAAAAAACTTACCCAAGCGAATCAAAAAGAAGAGTATTATGTTAGATTTTATAGCATAACAGTTGATGAAGATCTAAAAGAATCTGTAGAAAACACCCAAAAAGCATGGTTGGCTTACCGCAAAGCCTGGGTTAAATTCGCTGCTGTGCGGTATCCGTTAATGAGCCCCGATAGTGTGAAAACTTGGCTGACAAAAAAACGAATTAAAGACCAGCAAGAAAATTTAGAAATGCTCTACTGCTGGGACGATGATGAAACTTGTCCATGGCCAGAATTATAACGGCTGTGTCTAAGGAGTGGATGGACTTGATGTTTCAGTTTCAGGTGCAATATGGAAGGTTGATGAAGAACAACGCGATGGAGATAGTTATTGTTTCGAAGATGATACCTCTTCATAAGATTGCTGTGCTCGGAATGATGAGAGGACTGTGAAAAGTTACTAATAATACACGCGGTAATGAGGAGTCCCGCATTACGCCGCGTTTTAGAACTGCTACAATAATAAATGCCTGAGCGCGGCTAATGACGGGCTACAGGCTTAACTCTTTGTTTTACTATGGTTTTTTATAAAAATTCGTGGGGGATGCATCAGCTCCCACTGCTGGAGCTTCAGCATCACTTGAATGAGTGAAGAATTTTTGCGTAGAACCGGCTGAAGAGGATGATACTAATGTGGTTAGTAATTTCTGGTAACACTGCTCAAAAGTATTTTGCATTTCTTGTTTTGACATATAGTTTAACAAATGATTTCTGGGAAGTGAAAAAATATGTACTGAAAATGAAGGCGAGTTCCCATAAAATTCAACGCGATGACGAAATTTTAAACTATTCAAAAATGGGTATAATTCTTGCAAATCTTTCTGTTTTTCGAGAGTATTTGGGATCGTCAATGTGGCATAAATATCAGCTTCATCTGTAATTGACGGAGATGAGAGCTCAAATTTTTTTTGAATGAAGAGCGTTAATTCAGACAGCAGTTCCATCGCCGGCCCTATATGGCAAGGATATGGGTAGCCAATGTCATCACATAAAAGTATATGTTTTTCCATTAAACTAAAAAACTCTTCAACTAAGTCTTGCTCTTGAGTAAATTTCGGATGACGTGCACGCAAAATACATCGCCCGTTTTTCTCAAATGTATGTAGGTTTCTCATCAGATCCGTTAATATTTTATAAATAGGATAATCGTTCCAAAAATAAGGATTATTGTGCTCACTTGATTTTACAGTCGCATCGGTATTGGTTAACCGCAATTGTACACCATAATTTGCGTCGCTTCCTGTATGGATTTCGGCTTTAGCGTCGAATAAGCGAGAGAATCTGTTAATAAGAATGGCTAACGGGCTTAATTGTTGTATCAAGATGCGATTTTCTTCCTCTATTTCTTTTCGTTTTTTTTCGCTTAGCTTGTTTTTTTCAGCATTGAAATACGCGGAAAAACCCGTTAATGGCTCTAGCTGTTCTTTTATTAATACTGTTTTTGTACTTAATTTCCATGCGCACCATGAACGATGAGTAACTGCTTCACTGTTTAACGAAGGTATCTCTTTTTGAAGATATCCTATCAATGCCACTAATTCAGTTCCTTCTAGCCGCGAGATTTCCTGTTCTTCTTCTGAGGCAGGAGTAATAAATAACGCGTAACCGTCGGTAGACGGTTTAATACCAATGTTCAGTCCAATATCAGTAATATTTTCTTTTAATTTTTTCATGGAATTGATGATTGCAATTGTCATAATCACATCTCCTCAAGTTTAAATAAAAAAACACTTACCCACGCTTAGACCAATTCGCTATGTCCGCCATTATTTTATCCATTAATTGAGTCGACACATCAGTTTGTAGTCCTTTAAAGGATTTCATACCCAATGCTCCATTATGACTTTTCACTTGATAGCTACGAGTATAAGGTTTTTTACCACCTTGTTTTATCGTCATCTCGACATCTAACACAATTTGAATTTGATGAAATAGCGTTGCTGGTAAAACTTCAGTTTTCTTAAAGTAAACTGAAATCAATACATCTTGTGGTTTAGGCGTTTTAGCCGTTGTAGTTAATTGTGTATCAATGAAGGTGTGTTGTTCATTCAATACATTTTTAAGCGAGGTCATGAAAACAGCCTCTTGCGCCTTGCCATAATTAAACACATAATCGCTGGGGTTGGCACTACGGAGGCCTTGATCAATGGAAGCAGAAATAACGAGGGCGGCAACGCTCGATGCATCTACATTGCGAGGAACTTCGCTCCCGATTTCTTTTCCAGGTTGCCAATATAAATACGCTTTATGAGGGACAGACTGTATGTTGCTATTACCATGATAGCTTAAAGGATTCATGACATCGTGCGTTGAACTGCATGCAACTAATGTTAATGTTAGTAAGGCTAAGATAAACAAAGATAATTTTTTCATACTAAAGTTTCCTAAAATAAACATTAGTTATTTCATACTTTCTTCGAATGATTGATCTACAATTAATTGTTTTTGTTCGGTTGATAAATGTTTCCAAGTACTTTCTGGCACTCCATGTATCATTTGTTCATGTGCACAAGCAGTTAACGATAGAACACATAGCCCTATCGTTAACAATGCAACTACTTTCCTTAGTTTACTTCTTTGCATTCTTAGTGCTCTTAGTTGGAGTACTTACTGTGTCGTCAGGAATAATACGAACCATTTCGCCATAGATTACTAACACACGTTGGTTTACATTAAATTGAATATCCATCGCTTGTACGACAGAAATGGTATGACCATTAGTAAGTTTAATAATATACTCATAACCTTCGCTACTATTGACGGCTTTGTCTACTACATATCCTGCAGCGCCACCAACTAATACTCCACCTACTGCCCCGACAACGTTAGTTGCCGCATGCGTGCCAATCATGGAACCGGCAGCACCACCGGCAGTTGCTCCAGCAAGAGTACCGATGCCACTAGCATTATTAATTTTTACCACACGTTTGCTGATAATGGTACCGTGCAATACTTTACTCGCAACCCCAACATCATGACCGTAATAATTATTTGGTGAGAGGTTACGTGAACAAGCAGTGAGCGTGAGTAAGGACACACACAATGCCACAGAAATAAGTCTTAATATATTCTTCATGTTATCTCCTACTTTTTAGAGCCTGTTTATACTAGCTGCACTTTTATATCCCAATCTAAAATGTTTGTCAATTATTATACATTGGAAAAAACTGAATGAAAATTAACCGGTTTAATATAACGTTAATTTTCATCTGTTATTATGCATAACATATTTAGTATTAATAAAATCATAAGAGGTTTACCATGCCATTTGAATTGCCAGAAGTATCTAATACGCCAGAACAATCAATAGTCAGAAGCGAAAAGACAGTTCTACAAAATAACGAAGGAATAGATTATATTTATGTTCTTCTAGAACACGCGTTCAACCAAATGAATGAACATATCACGAGGGTGGCAGACAGACTTTTTTCTCGCCACCCGCTACATCACTATTATTATAGTGACGTTATAAGTATAAAAATACAACTATCTTATTTACATTTCTTTTTTCTATTAGAAAAGAGTGTTACTTCAAATTCTCATAATTCAAATCTTTTTACTTCAGAAAGAATTCGTGAATTACATAAAGAATGTTCTTATTTTGCGATAACTGGGGCGAAATTATTTCAACATTATCTACAACAATTACCTTATGAGAGTGATTTTTTAAAGCATAATAGCAGACTAGATGCTTTAACGGATGCATTAGCTCATCAACAATTTTCTTCGGAAAAAAGACATCCTTTGAATGTGAAAGTTCCTACAGTTGAACCGAAGCAATCTTGGGTTCAGTTGACGCGGTTTTCTGGAATATTTCAACAAGAAGAAAAAGCAGTTGATGAGGTTGTCACTAAGGTGCCTTTATTATTAACTTTTCCAAAATAACGCCAAAATCTCACTCACAACAATACGTTGCTGCGCATTACTGCTGATATAACGTTGTACTGGAAAAACATATTGTTCTGCTTCTTGATATAGTGTGCGAATCCATGGGGTATCGTGATTAGATAATAATACCGGGATTTTTTTTGTCGCTAATTTCTTCGCTAGATTTGCTAAAACAATTTGATCATCCTCATTGAATGATAGTCCGCTGTAGCGCGTAAAACAGGATGATGCACTTAATGGCACGTATGGCGGATCGCAATAAATGACATCCCCGCGACGAGCTTTATGCATGATTTGAGAAAAGTCTTCTAAAATAAATTCAGCTTGTTGTGCCTTTTGATGAAAATGTTGTAATTCTTTAATTGGAAAATAAGGTTTAATATAACTGCCAAAAGGAACGTTAAACTGGCGATTGCTATTATATCGACAGAGACCATTGTATCCATGTCGATTTAAATATATAAAAAGTGCTGCTTTTTCGCGTGATTGACGTCGACAATGGTTAAAGCGCTCTCGCAACTGATAATATATGTCTTTGCAATTATGTTTTGGCTGAAAATAATGCTCGGCAAAATCAATAAAATTATCACCATGTTTTTGTACAGTTTGATAAAGGTGAATTAAATCAGGATTATTATCAGCTAAAATATAGCTGGGATAATCGGCATTTAAAAACACGGCTCCGCTGCCAACAAAAGGCTCAATGAGTTTCTTACCTTGTGGCAAAATTGAGATGATGCGATCTAGCAGGCGAAATTTATTGCCCGCCCATTTTAAAAATGGCCTGATATTGGGATTTTGAGTATTTTCTGCTAACATGAGATGCATTATAACCAGTTATTCAAACACCGGCTACGATTATGACACAAAATCCGCATGCATTTTATCTCCAGCAACTACGACGCCGTTTAGCTAGGCATGTTAAGGGCTACCAGCAAGCCGCTTTTTTAGATACAGAAATTAGTAAGCGAGTATTGGAACGTTTGCCACTGATACGACTTGATCCAAAACTGATCATTAATGTGAGTTCGGGTGCAAATCAATCAACACAAGCGTTACAAGCGCATTATCCTGATGCACAAGTTATTGCGATGGATATTTCTGAATGCAGGTTCCCTACTTCTACGCATTGGTGGCAACGTTGGAAAAAGCAACCACATAGAGTCTGCGCTGATACTCATCAATTACCCTTAGCAGACCAATCCGTCGATTTGGTATTTTCAAATAGCATGCTGTATCAATCTTATGACATGCTCGCCTTATTGCAAGAATGGCGACGCGTGCTTAAACCGGGCGGGTTAGTATTGTTTACCACATTGGGCCCTGATACATTGAAAGAACTACGTCATGCATGTGGATCAACTTCACGCGTACAATCATTTATTGATATGCATGATATTGGGGATATGTTATTACACACGGGTTTTGCCGATCCGGTGATGGATATGGAATATATCACAGTATATTACGATAGTTTTAATAAACTATTACGAGATTTACAATCGCAGGGGTCGTTAAACCTATCACCGCAGCGCGTCGCCGGTTTAACCAGTCAAGGTTATTGGCAACGGGTGGCGGAAGCTTATAATAAGCAGAATGACAAATTTCCTGTGACTTGTGAAGTGATTTATGGACACGCTTGGGCACCGTTATCTTCACCGCAAAAAATACAAAATGGCGAAGTAAGTATTCCAGTGACAGCGATTAAGAAGCCGACTCATCTTCATAATATGCAGGGAACAGTTACGATTGTTGGTGATATTTTGCAACCATTAGATGAAATCTGGGATGCAGAGCGATAAGAGACCTAAAATGTACTGTCAATATGCCCGTTGCACAACAAATTCGGCCAAGGCAATTAAATCAGGCATATCTAATCCAGCCTGTGTTAAAGCCGTAAGCGCTTTTTGATGTTCAGATAGTAAAAACTCACGCGCGCCAGCAAGTCCAAGCACACTCACAAAAGTATTTTTTTGATTAATGCTATCAATCCCTTGCGGTTTGCCCAATGTATGCGTATCACTTTCAATATCGAGAATGTCATCCTGAATTTGAAAGGCTAATCCAACATGATGGGAATAAGTTTCAATGGCTTTAATATGGGTTGGATAAGCACATTGAGCAGCTAGCGTGCCGAGCATAGCACTGCATTCGATTAAGGCACCGGTTTTGAGTTGATGCAGATGAATTAATTCTTCCAATGAAATGACTTTTTGACTGGCTTGTAAATCCAAAGCTTGACCACCCGCCATGCCGGAAGTGCCGCAGGCTTTTGCTAACAATATTGTCATTTGCAAACGTATAGTATCCGGCAAAGGTGGCCCATAGGTTGTTAAGATTTCAAAAGCTAAAGCTTGCAACGCATCACCCGCTAAAATAGCCGTAGCTTCATCAAACGCTAAGTGACAGGTGGGTTTGCCGCGACGTAAATCGCTGTTATCCATGGCCGGCAAATCATCATGAATTAATGAATAAGCATGAATCAATTCTACCGCACAGGCACTTGCATCTAATAGGGCTAAGTTATTAATGCCTAAACTGGTTCCACAGAAGTAAACTAGCATCGCTCGTAAACGTTTACCTCCGGATAAGCTGGCATAACGCATGGCTTCATGTAGTTGAGTTGGCACTTGAGTGAGTGGCGGCAAGCATTGCTCCAGCTGCATTTCAATGCGTTGCTGATATTGTGCCATGTTATGTGCAAAGGCAGGCGATTTACTCATCTTTATCGTAAGGCTCTAGTGCTGCTTTATCATCTTGCTCTAATAAAATCTGCACTTTTTGTTCAGCAGCGGTAAGAGCTTGCTGACAATCACGTGTTAATTGAATCCCACGCTCAAACGCCGTTAGTGATTGTTCTAGCGTTAGTTTACCGGTTTCAAGTTGTTCCACCAGTTTGTTTAACTCAGTAAGGGATTTTTCAAAATTAAAGTCAGGTGATTTAAGGGCAGACGATTTTGGGTCAGATTTTTTGGTCATGGGTTTTCCTCAATTTTCAAATTCTGTTTGGGCGCCAAACCACGGCGAATGTTGAATAAACTATCGATAATGGCGATGCCGATTAATACGGTTCCTACGGCAACAGGAGTGATACTTAAAAAAGTGTAAAGTAAAATCAGACTGATCCATGCTAAGATGGGTGTTAAACGATTCATCAACCAATGACAGAGACTTAATCCTGCTAACGCATAAATAAACGCTAAACCATAAACTAGTTGCAGAGCAAAAGCATTCTGTAATTGAGCCCCGATTAGAACTAAAACAAATGCTACAGTGGCAATACCATGTAAGCGAATGCCTCGTAATTCTTCAGACATAGATTTGCCTGCGGATTTATCTGATGGAGGCAATAAAAATTGCGCTAGCAACACATAACATAATAACGCTAATGCAATACAGCTGATAAAAACACTAGTAAACACCGCTGGGAAATAATCAAAAAAATGTATCGCGCGTAAATAATCTGTGAAATTTAGCCAGGAGCTCATGATAGGAACTTGAGGCCCCATTATATTTTGCAGGGTTTGGATTTGTGTATTGTTAGTAATTAAATAGGATACATAATCGATAATCCAATAAGAAAATTGTAACCACAAGTTTTCTAGGTTTGAAACAACGAGAAACATTAAACTAGTCGCAGCAAGGATAAAGGTTATGGTGTAATCCAGCACGGCTGACCATGAACGATATCGCCATAATACTAATGCGGCAAGCCAGGTAAATATAGGATTAATGAGTGATTCCCATCCCAGACCGTGCGTGAATAAATATATTTTGATAAAGGGAGGGATGAGTACCGCCAATAAAAGTAGGATACCTTGCCGATAGCCAGAGTGTAATGTGACTAATGCCATCAACACCAAAGCCAACCAGTTGCAATAAGGTAACACACTTAGAATGGCCGCTAAAATTGCAGTGATCCAGTAAGAGGATAGAAATAAGGAAATGTATTTTTGTCGAAACATGGTGGGACTGTCAGTTCCTCTTTTTTTGTCGTCCCGCGATTTATTCGCGGGCTCCATGGCGTGTCGATTCATTCTGGATCCCGCGGACAAGCCGCGGGACGACGGTTTTTTTATAAAATTATTTTGTGCTAACGGCGCCAGTGGTGCCATCAACTAGTAATTTCACTTTTTTATTGTTTTTATCAAAGGCTTTTACAGTGTATTTACCGTGATCCATCTCAATGAAATACACATTGGTATAACCAGCATTAACGACATTATCTACCGCTTCATTCATATTAACTTTCATGGGAACAATTGTGGTGTCAACAACGTCACCGGTTTTGGGATTAATTGCGATGGTATGTTCGTCACCCAATGCATCCAATACTTTAGC
>CAZULF010000062.1:0-12854 GCA_964621215.1 uncultured Legionellales bacterium
TTCAATTAAGGCACTTTTTAATGAACCATAAGCACTTTCCAAGTGTGGGCTTATTGTTTTCATGCTTTCAAGACGCTGCATGACATGGTTAATTAATTTTAAAGCATTGGTCTCGGTATCATCCGCTAAAGCGAGCAACACTTCTTGACATTGAAATAATAATTGTTCTGCATGAGTGAGTTGCTTATGTTCCTGATGTAACAACTCTAGCTCATCGGATTGTAAATTTAACTGCGATAATTCTTCCGCTTGATAACGTAACAAAGCTAATTGTGCTTCATGTTGTTGCGACTGCTGCAAAGACTCAATCGTTTTACGTATATCACGCCATTGTTGATAAATGGTTTTAACCGTATCTAATAAATGAGGGTGTGCCGCATATTGATCGAGTAAAGCGCGTTGTTCATCGCGTTTAACTAAGGCTTGATGTTGGTGTTGACCATGAACATGTACCAATAAACCACCGAGCTCACGCAATTGCTGTAAAGTAACGATAGAGCCATTAATATAGTTACGCGAACGACCCTCGCCAGCGGCTAAAATCCGACGTAAAATGCAATTGTTTTCGTCAGTGGCTAAATCCATTTCAGCTAGCCAAGCGCGTGCTTCAGGAATATGCTGCAAATCAAATTCTAAAATAATTTCACAGCGCTCAGCACCATGGCGCACCATTTTATTGTCCGCGCGTTCGCCTAAAGCAATATCCAAGGCATCGATTACAATGGATTTCCCCGCGCCAGTTTCACCCGTGATCACTGTCATACCCGAGGGTAATTCAAGCTCCAGGTTATCGATAATGGCAAAGTCTTTAATTTGAATCCTGCGTAACATAAAAAGGGTTCCTATTTATGTGCTTCCCAGCCGAGTTTACTCCGTAACGTTTCAAAATAATCGTAATCGATAGGATGAATCAATCTTAATTGTTGTTGATTTTTCATAATACGAATATATCCACCTTGTGGTACAGGGACACGTTCTTGACTATCACAACTGATTTTAGGTGTGCTTTCATTATCGGCGCCAATTAAAATTTTAATCACACTGTCGCCATTTACCACAATGGGACGGCTCGATAATTTATGCGGAAATACCGGGACTAATGCCAAGGCATCTAATTTGGGATGTAAGATGGGACCGCCACCAGAAAGAGCGTAGGCAGTTGAGCCGGTAGGGGTAGTAATAATAATGCCATCCGCACGTTGATTACACATGTATTGTTCATTGATATAAATATCAAAATCAATCAAATGTGGAATATCACCAGGCATCAGCACTACATCATTCAACGCAATGCCGCTCGCTAAAATTTTATTATGATGATGTACAGAGGCATTCAATAAAAATCGTTTTTCTTCAACATAGTGCCCATGTAGAATAGCGTCGATTTTAGTTTCTATTTCATCAGGTTTAATATCAGTTAAAAATCCTAAAGTCCCACGGTTGACTCCGACTACCGGCACATCATGGGTAATAGCACAACGCGCTGCGCCTAATAAACTGCCATCGCCGCCAACAACGATAATTAAATCACAATGCAATCCCAAATCTTGTCGAGATACGGCAAGCAAAGCATGATCTTGCAACATATGCGCTGTTTCTTGTTCGAGTATCACTTTTATGTGTTTTTTATGTAGGAAAGCAATTAACGTTTCCAGCGTTTCAATATACAAATTACCGCGATAGCGGCCGATGAGCCCGATGGTTTTAAAACCGGTTTTTGTGGTCATAATATAATCCAGTCGAATAGGCCTGATTTCATATTCAGCAGTATAACGGGTTCATAGTGGGAACAGCAACATAGAGTCTGTCATATTTAGTATGGCTTATTCGCAAGTGGCTTTATATTAACTAGTTGAAAAATATAAATGTCTGCCTATTTGGATTGCTGAATGAGTGATGGAGTGATTAATTAGCGCTCAACCAATATTTACAAATGTACAATTTTTGCGTAGAATGAGCTTATTGATTATTTTCTACACAAAAATATACTGTATAGGTAGCCTTATGATGATAGTTGAAACTACTAATAATATCTTTAGTGTTATTGAGGAACATAAACCAACAGCATTAACTATTTCAATTAAAAGAAGACCTATTAGAGTGGAAGAGCTAAAGATAATTGCTCGTCTCCTGAAGCATAGGAGTTGTCCACCAACATTATGTGTTCACCTTGAGCTGAATGGGCTTCAGGCTTACGAATTAATTTTTGCCAACCTGGCACCGCCGCACTATACACAAAAGTTAACACTAGAATTTATTAACAATAATATTAGAGATCTATCTTGGTTAATCACCGCGCTACGTAAAGGTTTTGTTCCGCCAAATACTACGTTTAATTTTCATGACAATGAGATTTCTTCTTATAGTTTACTTGAGCTTGCATCAGTATTACAAAATAGCCCTTGTCCAGCAAACTTAACATTTAAATTGAGTGCCAATCGTGTTACTGACGAGTTTCTCATAGCACTTGCTCAAGCAGTTGAGCATCCTAAATATGTGGGCAACTTGCATGTAGATCTCACTGACAATGATCAAGTACGTCTCAATGGTCGTGGTGCTTCGGCTCTTGCAAAAGCCTTATTAGCTAATCCGCACTCCACAGCTACCATTGAATTTTCAAAACAATCCTATGAAATTCGCTTTTATGCATTCTTTAATGTCTTATTTTTGAGACAGCAGTTAATTACAGTCGGTACTATGAATGAAAAAAATTTCGATAATTTTTATTCTAAAATTTATCGCATCGTTGAAAAATACCCAGAGTCTTTAGAAGGCTTAACATCTTGGATTGTGGATAATGCAGATAAGATAAATAGCATGACATCGACAAATTACTACATTCTTATCAATTCATTGGTCAACCAGGTGACGCTACCTCAATCAACAAAAACCTTTATTTTTGCGTTAACAAAAGGAACTATCTATGAAGACGCAGTAAAAAGTGCAGCCGATAGAGCTCAGGAATTTAATAACTTTGGACAATGTTATAACTTAACCGATACAGATAATCTAATAGAATGTTTTGCTGTGAGCGCAATGCCGGAAGAAGATGAAAGTAATGAAATGTGTCGCCAATTTTTATTTAAATATTACCAACTCCTAAGATTAATACGTGATAATTTAATTTGGCTTGACAATATTGAGATACGTTTGTTTAGTCAAGATATTCATACATCACGGCTTATTACGCCGGATAATTTTCGTCTGGAAGTTAGTGGGTTATTAGGTACGCTAATAACTTTTAGTCAAACAAAAGTTAAACCAAAATATATAAGAGCTTTTAGGGTCTTACACCATGCCGTTGTTATACCGGAGGAGAACATAAAGACCATAGCGATTATTTCGGAAGATATAAGAAACTGTTTTCAAGATTTACAAAAGTTGATTGTAAGATTTGGCGAAAAAACACAACAGCAGCTCAATCTAAGTAACTCATTTGAATCTAGCCATGCAGGCAGTTTGTTTTTTTCTAGTAAAAGCCAAGCATCAAAAGTTCGATTTATAAACGAACCTAAACCGCTTGAGGATGAAGCAACCGGATTTTTTAATTTGTTGCCACCCCAGAATACTCAAGAGTTGCGACATATGTTGGAGACCTATAGCGATGCATTTGGTTTTTATTCGGTGCATACAGAAGGCTTTGCAGTGTTGGAGCGTGCATCCCAGGATGGTACTACCCTATTGCATTGCGTATATCAAGCGGGTGAAATCGATTTAATGTTGGCATTAATGGAACAATATCCTCAGTTCAATACGATAAGTGCACCTGAAAGAAGTTATCCTATATTAGAAGTGCGCAACGAAGAGGGCATGCCACTGCTTAACCAACTGTTTGCACAAAACAAAATATATGATGCTGTGCGATGGTTACAACATGGTATTGCTATTGATCCGGAATTTTTCCAGCCATGTGATTATATTTTTATGGATCAACCTCCCAGTGAGGCAGATTTACAGGATATACAATTGAAACATGATGAATCATATTTTCTAGATAAGAGCAGTATGGTGCTAACCTATTTTAATCGTCTAACAGGCATGAAAAAAAGTATGCAGCTAACGCATAATCAATATATCTTTATTGCTGTGACGTTACGTTTAGGGGACTATGAAGAGATAAACTCTACCCATGAGCGGTTTATCAGTCAGTGTGTTTTAGATATGAATATGATAAAGCAGCTTTATGTTGGATTGAAGCATGTACTGTTTAACTCCCCGGCAAATTCTATTTGGGCTGCCATACTAACAGAGTCAAATACTTTAAATGTAACAAATCAAATTTGCGCTGTTTTGTTTTTGATAAATACCATAAATAAAAAACGTACAGAAAACAACCAGACAACCGTAGCGGCAAACTCCGACAAAGTACTGGTACCTCAAATAGTGATACAACAACAATTACAAGAATATCATGCGCAGATCAAAACCATTGTTGATCGATGCGAACTCGATCTTAATTTGCTACCACATTGTCAATTTATCCAGAATGCATTAATTGAAAGTGTTATGTCATATCGTGCACAACCGCAGGGTTTTGAATTTTTACCTTCTTTCGAGAATGCTCTGACGAAATTAACAACGTTTTATAATCAACATAACTTATTGCATACCCGGCCACGCAACATGCCCTAACGCGGATTAGTGTTATCACAACAGACGTTGGGGCATGCTTCTATTGTGGTGTTCCTATTGATTCCCCAAGCAAAAGCAGCAAATTTAACATTTATTACCGCAGATAAGCTTACTCCTCAATATGGTATTCAATGTTTACAACCGTAGTCTATTGAATAATCCCAAACTGCCCCCATCATAGTACTAACTGACATAAAACCTAAGAGGCTGATATGAGTAACAAACATAAAAATCCCCACCACAAACACGAAGAGACGGAGTCGTCCTTCGCTAAAGTGGCTGAAACACTGGGTATGAAGACAGAAACCGTGCCGGTTGAAGAGGCCAAAGCCATTGAGGAGCTGGAGCTGGCATTGGATGAAGCAAAAACCAAAGCCCAGGACTCCTGGGATAAATTTGTACGCACCCAAGCCGAGATGGATAATTTGCGCAAACGGGTGGAGCGAGATATCGCCAATGCGCATAAATATGCCTTAGAAAAGTTTGTCAATGAGTTATTACCCGTACTGGATAGTTTTGAGCAAGGACTGCAAATGGCTGCCAATGGCGGCGATACCATGGCAGTGATGCTAGAAGGCATGGAGATGACCTACAAGATGCTGCTAAAAGCAGTGGAAAAATTTGGTGTGGTTCAGCTGAATCCTGTGGATCAACCTTATGACCCGCATCAACATGAAGCCATGTCGATGGTAGAGGTGCCTGGCGTTGCATCCAATACGGTCATTCAAGTTATTCAAAAGGGATATCAATTACATGGTCGCTTGGTTCGCCCAGCCCGCGTGATTATTAGTAAATAGGGGGTAATATCAAAAACCAATGTAGCCTGGATGCAGCGAAGCGGAATCCGGGTTTCATTCAAGATGTCCCCTTGAAATGACCCAAACCAACCCCATATTTAATTTATAGAATTTAATTAGTTAATCAGGAGATAGAAATTATGGCAGCACCAATTATCGGTATTGACTTAGGTACCACCAACTCATGCGTCGCGATTATGGAAGGCGGCAAAGTCCGCGTCATCGAAAATAGCGAAGGTCGACGCACTACGCCCTCTATTGTGACTTTTAGCCCAGATGGCCCGCCAGTTGTGGGTGAAGCGGCAAAGCGTCAAATGGTTACCAAACCCAAAGATACAATTTATGAAGCCAAGCGCTTAATTGGCCGCAAATTCGAAGATGCAGAAGTACAAAAAATGATTAAAACCCATTGCCCTTACAGCATTATTGCTGCGAGCAATGGTGATGCATGGGTGGAAGTTTTGGGTGAACGCAAAGCGCCGCCAGAAATCTCTGCTGCCGTATTACGTAAGATGAAGGAAACTGCGGAAGCTTATTTAGGCACCACGGTCTCTGAAGCCGTGATCACGGTGCCAGCGTATTTCAATGATTCACAACGTCAAGCAACCAAAGATGCGGGTCGCATTGCTGGCCTTGAAGTGAAACGTATTATTAATGAACCAACAGCGGCTGCGTTGGCTTATGGTATGGATAAAAAACGCGGCGATTCTGTTATTGCTGTCTATGACCTAGGGGGCGGTACATTTGATATTTCGATTATTGAAATCGCTGAGGTGGATGGTGAACATCAATTCGAAGTATTAGCAACGAATGGTAATACGTTTTTAGGCGGTGCCGACTTCGACCAACGCGTCATTAATTACTTAATTGAAGAGTTCAAGAAAGATAGTGGCGTGGATTTACGTAATGATCCATTGGCGTTGCAACGTTTGAAAGAAGCGGCAGAAAAAGCCAAAATTGAATTATCTACTACGCAACAAACCGATATTAATTTACCCTACGTTACAGCAGATGCGAGTGGACCTAAACACTTAAATATCAAGCTAACGCGTGCAAAATTGGAAGCGTTGGTTGAAGATTTAATTGAATCATCTATCGAGCCAGTTAAAACAGCATTGAAAGATGCGGGATTAAGTGTATCCGATATTAATGACGTGATTTTAGTCGGTGGTCAAACACGTATGCCACGCGTACAAGACACCGTGAAAAATTTCTTCGGCAAAGAACCACGTCGCGATGTGAACCCCGATGAAGCGGTGGCTATTGGTGCAGCGATTCAAGGTGCGGTATTGTCCGGCGAAGTGAAAGACGTCTTGTTGTTAGATGTGACACCACTATCCTTAGGTATTGAAACCATGGGTGGTGTGATGACAAAAATCATCGAGAAAAACACTACCATTCCTACCAAGAAAAGCCAAGTTTTCTCGACGGCAGATGATAATCAAAACGCTGTAACCGTGCATGTATTGCAGGGTGAACGCGAACGTGCATCCGCCAATAAATCATTAGGTCGTTTTGATTTAGTCGGTATTCCACCTGCGCCACGCGGTATGCCACAAATCGAAGTGACATTTGATATTGATGCGAATGGTATTTTGCACGTATCAGCGAAAGACAAAGCGACCGGTAAAGAACAATCTATCAAAATTCATGCTTCCAGTGGATTGTCGGAAGATGAAATTAAACGTATGGCAAGAGATGCGGAAGAGCATGCAGATGAAGATAAGTTATTCCATGAATTAGTGACAGCGCGTAATCAGGGCGATGCTTTACTGCATTCTGCGAAGAAAGCGTTGGCGGAAGCAAAAGAGGCTGCGACCGATGAAGATAGAAGCCGAATTGAAGCGGCGATTAAAGATCTGGAAGCAGCGTTAAAAACGGAAGATAAAGCGGATATCGAAGCGAAAACGCAAGCTTTATCCGAAGTTTCTTCAAAACTGACTGAAAAAATGTATGCACAGGCGGGTCAAGCACAACAATCCGCTCAAGGCGAACAAGCACAGCCTAACTCTGACGCCGGTTCTAAACCGGATCAAGGTGATGTAGTGGACGCTGAATTTGAAGAAGTCGACGACGATAAGAAGAAGTAGTTAATGTAGCCTGGATGGAGCGAAGCGGAATCCGGGGATCCTTATTCGAGATCCCCGGATTCCGCTTCGCTCCATCCAGGCTACAAAGCGTTAAATTAGAAACGAGTAACTTACATGTCAAAAAAAGATTATTACGAAACCCTGGGTGTTGCCAAAGGGGCAAGTGAAGCCGATATTAAAAAAGCTTTTCGCAAATTAGCAATGAAGCATCACCCGGATCGTAACCAAGGCGATAAAAAGCAGGAAGAAAAATTTAAGGAAGTGCAAGAGGCTTACGATATTCTTTCTGATCCCCAAAAACGTTCGGCCTATGATCAATTCGGTCATGCGGGTGTGGATCCATCTATGGGCGGTGGTCGCGGTGGTTTCCATGGCGGCGCAGGTTTCGGTGATATCTTTGGCGATATTTTCGGTGATATTTTTGGTAATGCACGCGGTGGCCGAGGCGGTCAACCGCACGCACAACGCGGCGCCGATCTACGTTATAACTTATCCTTATCATTAGTCGATGCGGTTAAGGGCGCTACCGTTCAAATTAAAATTCCAACCTGGGTCAGTTGTGGTGTGTGTCATGGTGAAGGCACAGCGAAGGGTACTCATCCCAGCACATGTACCGATTGCGATGGCCATGGTGTGGTGCACATACAACAAGGTTTTTTTGCAGTGCAACAAACTTGCCCGACTTGTCATGGGCGCGGCAAAATTATTCGTAATCCTTGCAGCAAGTGTTATGGTCAAGGTCGTGTACAAGAACAAAAAACCCTTTCCGTTAAAGTGCCTCCCGGTGTCGATGAAGGCGATCGCATTCGCTTAACTGGCGAAGGTGAGGCAGGCTTAAACGGTGGTCCAACAGGAGATTTATATGTACAGGTTAGTGTTAAAGAGCATCCGATATTTCAGCGTGATGGCGCTGATTTACATTGTGAAGTCCCTATCGGCTTCGTTACAGCGGCGCTTGGCGGCGAAATTGAAATCCCCACCCTCGACGGTAAAGTCAACCTAAAAATCCCCGCCGAAACGCAAACCGATAAATTATTTCGTTTACGCGGCAAGGGCGTGCGCACGGTGCGTAGTAGTTTCCCCGGCGATTTAATTTGTAAAATCATCGTCGAAACACCAGTGAATTTAAGCAAAGAGCAAAAAGAAATACTCGAGCAGTTTAACACGGCTATTCATAGCGATGATCGCAATCACAGCCCACGCGAACAAACCTGGTTTAACAAAGTGAAGAAATTCTTCGAAGATATCCGATCGTAATCTACAACTCATGTAGCCTGGATGGAGCGAAGCGGAATCCGGGAAGATTGAACCTTGTGCCACGAACGTCTTTCGTGAAGACGCTGTAAATACGTCCCTGTACGCTCGGGTTCGGCATCCCTGCCTCACACGCTTCACTCAAGACTTCGATTTTATTAGAACGATATCATCCCACGCGTAATGAGGGTCCTCAGTGTGTTAAAGCTCAAGTTGGAAAAAAAGTCTATCATCCTCTTGTCTTATCACAGGTTCCCTTCCCACAGGCTTCGGCGCCTCTACATTTCTACGCTTTGCTAGCGTCGATGAACTTTGAGATTTTGTCGGTTTTTTATCGCCAGGTGCAGAACCTACTGGAGTGAATAACTTCGGCGAACTTGGCTGTGAAATAACTTTTTTTTCCTCATTATCATTCTGGTTTGCTCGAGATGACTCAGGAAAAATATCTGAACCCTCTTGAAATGATTCGGCTCCCTTTCTAAACATCGAACTTGAACTTAATGATGTGGCAAGACTGCTACTTACAGTCCTTGTCGAAACAGCAAAGCTATCATCGTCTGTTTTAGAGGGCGATAGTATTTTCTGTTGAAGAGGCAGCCTTTTGTCAGGTCTTTTCCATTCATTAGGTATCTCATCAGCTTTTGGTATACTTCCGATAGAGGCAGGTAATAAAGGTGAACGAGATGGAGTATTTATATTTATACTACCTGTAACATGACGAGGTAAAGAAGAGGTTTCGTTGCTTGTAAGAGCATCTTCATCTGATTCTGCATCGCTTTCAACATTTTCCTCTTCTTCCTCTGATGATAGCTCATCCTCATCAAAAGCGAATGGAGTTACCTCACCTCTTTTTTTAAAAGAAACTACGGGAGAAGGTTGTGTTTCTTCTTGTGTTGGTGCGGCGGTAATTTCTAATGCCTGAGGGAGTTCACCATTTGCAGTATCAGAAGGAGATGGCTCCTGTATAACTTCTAGAGCAGTCAATACAGAGGTGCTTAGTTGTAAAAGATTAATCTCTGGTGAAGCGACATCACTAACGTTATTTTGCAATAAATGTGGCGGTGCATCTGTGGTAGCAACGGTTGGCGCAGTCGGCGATGTCGCTGCTACAACGGCAGTATTGGATCTTTCTGTGTGTGAAGTTGGTCCAGCAGCAGCTGCTCTAATTTTTGGTATTGTGCTTTCTTGTTTGCTCGAATTAGCGCCCATATTAAAACCTGCCTTATTGTTTTTGATTGCCCAAGACTTTTGATAGCTAATTTGCTATTATGCCAAGTCGTTTGTTTAGGATTTTACCAAAGAAAGCTTAACGTATTATTAAAGAATAAAATTCGTTTGTATCTTTCTTCCATAGGAGACATTGATGGCATTATGGCAACCCACGGCAACTCTTGTTGCGTTACAACTACGCGCGCAAATCTATGCAAAAATACGTGCTTTCTTCCAACAACGCAATGTATTGGAAGTCGAAACGCCCATAATGTCCCATGCTGCGACTACGGATCCTCACCTTGCGTCTATTCCAACGTTATACCAAACTATGGGTGATAAACAAACTCAGACCCTGTATTTACACACCTCACCCGAATATGCTATGAAGCGTTTACTCGCTGCCGGCTGTGGCTCAATTTTTCAAATCTGCAAAGCCTTTCGCAATGGCGAAGCCGGACGCATTCATAATCCTGAATTTACTATGCTGGAATGGTATCGTATTGACTTTGATCACTATCAATTGATGGATGAAATGGATGAATTTTTGCAATGCATTTTAGGGGTCACTAAATCCGAACGTTTGACATATCAACAAGCTTTTTTACGTTACACCGATATTGATCCTCATCAAGCTAGCCTCACGCAATTAAAAAATGCAGCTAACGCACACGGTATTCAGTTAGCCAGCAATATCAATGAAAACGATCGTGATCTTTGGTTACAGTTATTGATGTCGGATGTAGTCGAACCACAATTAGGCAAACACGTTCCAGCATGCATTTATGATTTTCCGGCCTCGCAAGCAGCATTAGCACAAGTGCGTCATGAAAAAGAGTATTCCGTAGCTGAACGTTTTGAAATATATTTTAAAGGGATGGAGTTAGCGAATGGTTTTCATGAATTATCCGATGCAACAGAACAAGCCAAACGCTTTGAAATGGACTTAGCCAAACGTCAACAATTAGGTTACCCACAAACCCCAATCGATCAAAATTTATTATCCGCACTCACTCACAGCTTCCCCGACTGTGCCGGTGTCGCCCTAGGCATCGATCGTTTAATCATGTTAGCTGCCAACACCGATAACATAGCCGATGTTATTGCTTTTCCGCATGATAGAGCGTAGCGATTTTTCAAGTAGTTTGCTCTCTCTTGTGAAGTTGGGTTCTTGAAAAACTAGCCGAAACTTTTTGTGTCGGAAAGGGGCAACGAATTTGCTTTAGTGAGATCTGTATCAACGTTAGCGGTATTTAACGTGTTTGAATGACGAAATAGCGTACCATGAGCCTCTCTGGGGGACGTAGGAATATTTTTACTTGAACTCGATGAAGATGATGTATGTGTTTCTTGATGCTGAGCGGGTTGTTCTTCTATGCTCTGAGCAGGCGCAGGTAGATCTTCGTTCAATATTTCTCTGCTGATTCTTTCAAGATCACGCACAATACTTGCGAAACCGTTTATATAACTTTCTGCATTCCTGGCATTATGACCAAACCGACCATACCTTTTTTGAGGTAAGGTTAACTCTATATCATCCAAACACCTTTTTATTATTTGCGAGGGATAAAATAGGCGTTCCTGATAATCATCACCCACTATTGCAGCAGCCATAGCTCTAACTAAGGCATTTTTAGGTATGCCAGACGGTATAATGTTGACAGCAAACTGCATCTGCTGTATCTCTTTCTTTTTCAGGGTCCGGGGTTGGAATTCAATAACCATATTATAGAGTTTTTTGTCTTTTTGATCGTTATCATTATCACTCTGAAGTTCTTCATCCTCATCAGATTCATCCTGAGGTAAATCGATACTTTCTTTCTTCTGCATGGTATCCAATAAATTATTTAAAAAATCACAAAAATGTTGGTTGTCGTGTATCTTGGAATAACTCATTAATAAATTACATGACTGTCTCTCTGCATCAACATAATGAACACCTGCAAAATATCTTTCTCCTGGATAATCATCATAAACTGTGTAATATATTACATAGCCTCGTTCGTACTCCGTAGGTAGTGCGGACAACATATAGGTTTCAGATGCTCGATAAACTTCATTATTCATCCGTATACCAACTATGCCATAATGGTAAGTTTGGTTCATTTCAGTTTTGAGTGTATCAATTATATCCGAATTTATTTGTTCACCATTCGACACGCGTTGTTCGGCTAGTTGCAACTCCCCCAATAGCGCCAGCCGCTCATACGACCACTCGCTTAATAATAGATCGCTTATTTCTTCAAATTTTTCAAGCCAAACTTGTATATATTTTGCAATGTCATGAATCGATATGATTAAATTACAAGACGGATCATTGGTGTCTTCAGTAGTCAAAAATCCTTCCGTGTTTAGCAAGAACCGTTCCAAATCAGTTTTGTATTTCATGCAGTTACTTTTGAACTGGGATAATTTTTCATGATTTTGTATTTCTTCCACGTGACTTTGAAACCACGTCTCCATTTTTTGGATATTGGGCTGCAATCGTTGCTTAAGTTGTTCGATCATTTGCTTGCCAGTAAGAGTCCATATCTCTCCAATGGGTCGGGCTATATCTGGATGATATTTTAAATGCATCTGTCTGTGGTGCCAATTAAGCAAGTTAATACAAGCTTGTATTTCTGGATTGCTCAACATATCACGGCGACATTCCCCAAGTTCCTGATAAGGAGTAAAACTTGTTTTCAGATGTTGATACACTATGCCTTTAGTATAAACAACTAAAGCCTGATAGCGCTGCCAATCGAGTTGAGCATCAGCGATACCCTCCATCATGTCGACCCAATTGACTTCTGACAATGAGCAATTATCTGGTATGTTCGGCATTAAGGGTAAATATCCGGTTGGCAAAAAATCGGGTAATGTAAGCGAT
>CAZULF010000063.1:0-12836 GCA_964621215.1 uncultured Legionellales bacterium
CACATGCTTCATGAAGACATTCATGCTGCAAGGTCTATATTTCTTTTTTCCTTCTTCAATAAATCTAAAAAATTCAAAAAAACATAAAATAAATATTGAAAAATAAAAATCACCCGTATACAATGCAATAAAATGCGTTAAAACATTTTATTGTAATTAATATTAGGTAAATAATCACAGAAGGAATTGAACGATGACGACACCAGCATTTAAATTCAAAAAATATTACACACATTACCTAACCAAAATCACCGTCAGCTTAAGCTTTCCTCTTACGGCATTCGCCAGTAGTGGTGATGACAAACTAAAAAGTGCTTTGGCGGGTATTACTGACTATATCACCGGCACGCTTGGCACGAGTTTGTGTACGTTAGCTATTATCGGAACGGGATTCCTTTGGCTTAAGACCGGGCATCTCGAAAAAGAACAAGCAGTCGGCACCATGTTAGGCATTGGATTGATCTACAGTGCTAGCTATATCGTCGGTACCGTGATGGGAATAGGTGGTTGACTCATCATGGAGCACATTGATATTAATCCCGTCTTTTTAGCACTCACACGTCCACCGATGATGTTAGGCGTAACCATTGACGCACTATTATTGGAGGGCATGAGCGTCTTCATTTTATTTATGGTTTCACACAATGCATTCATGTTAGTGCTGTTTGTGCCGTTGTATCTTGCTAGTTGGCTTGTATGTTACTCCGATCCCAATCGCTTTAAAGTGTTATTTGTTCGCTTAAATTGCGGGTTTTCGCCGATAAAATCATTATGGGGGTGTCACAGCTATGCCGCTTTTTAAAAGTGAATCGCATAATCCCTCTAAGCTTAAAAAGTATGTTAAACAGGATTTAAATATATCTAAATATTTTCCTATCACACATCTTAATAGCGCTTCGATTTTTGAAGCCAGTAATGGTTGTATTGGATCCGTTATTGGTTTAGAAGGTGTGCCATTTGATACAGAGATGATGAGTTTTATTAAAAAAAATCATCAACTATGGCAGCAAGCGATTAAAAATTTAGACGACACTATTGCTCTACATGTTACGTTGCATCGGCATAAAATTAAAAATGATTTAGAAGGTGAGTTTGTCGATGATTTTTGCCGTAAAGTAGATAAGCAATATCATGCCCAATTTCAAGGGCGATCTATGTATCAAAATGTAATATATCTTACTGTTATTTATAAGGGCATTACGGCAGGAAAAACCGGAAAATTATTTTCTGTATGGAAAAAATTAAGTGAAAAAACTGTAAAAAGTGCGCGAGCGATTCGGCGACAACAACAAATTAAAGCCCTTGAAAAAGCAGTAACATTGCTTATATCTCAACTATCTGTTTTCAAACCACACCTACTCGGGAGCCGTGATCAACAATTAGGTTATAGTGAATTAACGACGTTTTTAGCACTCATAGTGAATGGGGGTGAAAAAATTCAGTTTCGCTCTCCTACAACAACGGCTCCCATATTTAATGATATGAATGCTGTTTCAAAATGTATGCATTTATATCCACAAGGATTTCTTGCGCAATACCTTAGTCGAAAGCGTCTTTTCTTCGGGACCAGTATCCAATTTCAAGGGGCGACAACAGAGGATTGCCAATTTGCGGCTATGTTATCCATTAAGCAATACAGTGAAGAAACGCATGTATTGGTGTTAGACCCATTGCTAGATTTAGATTGCGAATTTATTTCTACTCATACTTTTGCACTGTTATCGCAAGAGGAAGCGAAAAAACAAGCAAAAAACAGAGGAATACAATTACGCAGTGCTGAAGATGATAGCCACTCACAAATTGCTGCTCTTGATGAGCTACGCGATCAAATTGCCAGTAATGAAACCATCATGGGGTATCATCATCACAGCTTAATGATTTTAGCCAACACCAAAGCGGAATTAGAAACTAAAATCAATCATGCCAGTGCGTGCTATAGCGCATCGGGAATTATGGTGGTGCGTGAAGATATTGGTCAACAAGCGGCTTTTTGGGCGCAAATTCCCACTAATTTTAATATGATTGCACGCAATGCCATTATCACCAGTCATAATTTTACTGATTTCTGTCCTTTACATAATTACCGTCATGGTTATCGAGACGGTAATCATCTGGGAGCAGCAGTCACTTTACTAGAAACTCCATCAAAAACGCCATTTTTCTTTAACTATCATCTGCAAAATTTTTCTAGCGATAGAAAATCACCGACCAATGGCCACACTTTGATAATAGGTGCCACAGGTGCGGGTAAAACTGCTTTTATGTCCTTCATGGATGCACAAACCTCACGCTATGGTGGAAAAACATTTGTGTTCGATCGCAAACGCGGATTGGATATTTATATTCGCGCAACTGGGGGCTATTACACCTGCTTGAGTCCAAATGACACCAGTGTGCAATTTAATCCATTGCAATTAGAGGACACGGCGCTTAATCGACAATTTTGTGCAGATTGGCTAGCACAATTAGTTAAAAATGAAGATAAGCCTGTATTAGAGCAAGAAACATTGGAGGCAATTAAGGAGTGCATTGATTACAATTTTACTATGTTGTCAAAAGAACATCGAGTGCTATCTAACACGGTTAAGCGCTTACCTGCTAATTTTCCTCGTTGGCCAGCATTGCGTCGTTGGTTACGAAAGTCAGGAAAATACGAAGAAGGAGTATATGCCTACTTGTTTGATAACCCGGTCGATAATTTTCATATTTACAACAAAATGGGTTTTGATATGACCCATTTTTTAGATAATGAATCTTCATTGGTTCGAGCGACGGTGATGATGTACATCATGCATCGTTTGAAATTGTCGATGGATGGCACATTAATGTCAATTTATATGGATGAAGGTTGGCAATATTTAGATGATCCTTGGTGGAAGGCAAAGCTACAGGAATTTTTCGGCAGTTTTCGCAGCAAAAACGTGCATATTATCTTTGCTACGCAATCTCCTGAAACAGTATCAAAATCGCCGCTGAACGGAGTAATTATTAACAATATCGCGACCAGTATATTTTTTGGAAATACTACCGCAAAAGCAGAAGATTATACGGCATTTGGCCTTACACAAGAGGAATTTCTTGCGATAAAAAATGTCCCGGTTGATAAACGATTATTCTTAGTTAAGCAGAAAGAAATGTCATCTCTCTGTACCTTAAATTTAAACTGTATGCCAGAGTTGCTACCTATTCTTTCATCAAATGAAGCCAACTTAAAGCTATGTGATCAAATTCGTTTAGAAGTTGGTAATGACCCAAGAGAGTGGATTCCCATTTTTTTAGTAAGGAGCAAGCGATGAAAAAACTTACATTATTAAGCGTAATTTTTTTTTGTATGTTAACCACCGCGCAAGCGAAATCTAAGCCGGAACCTAATCCCATTGGTAGCTCAGAAGCAATGCCAATGCACGTTGTTGATGATGGGGGATTGCTAAAGTTAGGTGATCAAATTAAAAGGCTGGATAAATCCATAGAAGAAATACGAGGTGTGCATAATGATTTAACTGGATTACTAAAAATTAACAACACTTCCATCGGTGATTTGTATAACAATGATCTTAAGCAATCCTGGCAATGGACAGCGGATGATTGGAAGACGACATTACAAGGTATGTCTGGAGGAAATAATCAGCGCTATCAAGATTTATTAAGAGCCTATAAATCGCAATATCCAGCCATTTCAAAACAAGACTTGCAAGCAAAATATCATGTCTTACCTAATCAAGCCGGTATTTATGCAACTGCAGTTGATACCAATGCGGCGGTAATGTCCGAAGCTGCATATCAATATAATGATATTAATAAACATATGAAGGAAATTCAAGAATTATCAACCGATATTAATTTAGCAAAAACAGATAAAGAAGCGACTGACTTAAACTCAAAGCTATTAGCTCAGCTGGCTTATGTTCAATTAGCTGCATTAAGAATGCAAACTCTTACTAATCAACAAATGGGAGAACAACGCGCAGCCACTTTAGCGGCAGAAAAACGTCATATTGAGTTTACTAGTCATGAAATAACACAATAAGGGGAAAAATGAAATATTTAATTTTACATTGTGTATCGATTTGCAACCTATTTTTTCTCACCGCATGTACAAATCATACAACACTAAACACTCCATGTCCCAATTTCGGCGCTAACTGTTCAAAAGCCCCGATTAATAGCTGGGATTATACACGATGAAGCTTAACCACAACCAAGGAGAAACGCCATGAAAAAACACACTATCAAGACTAGCTGCATCTTACTCGCACTTCTAACTCTCACTGCCTGCGGCGATGAGACTAAGACTAATCCATTGCTGCAACAAATCAGTCCAGACAGTGCCGAGCATGAACACCAAGTCGCGGGACTTTATTTAGTAGAAACGGCTGAAGCAGTGCAACCTCGGATAAACAGAGAGTTTAATCTTAACTACAAAGTAGCTGATTTTTATATTCAATGCATGAACGATCAGGTGAGCGACAAAAAAGCGTGCAAAGCATTATATCAAGCTATGGCAGATAAAGCTAAAGTGACAGGGCATGCTAATTTTCTCAGAAAACAAAATTATGAAGACGTGACAGTTGCCAATATTTCCAGCAAAGCAATGTGGAAAATATTATCTAAAAATGTTATTGACAACAACTGTGAAGGCGTCTGGCGTTGCGGCACACGGAAGAAAAATAATGGACATTAATTTTGTATTTAACGTAAATACCTTTGTGGCTGATATTTTTTCAGCCATTAAGCTAATTCTGGATAATTATACTCAAAACGCCTATCAAGCGTTAAGAGATGCATTGGAAGCGCCATTAGCGGCGGCGATCACTTTGTATTACGTCATCATGGGAGTTTCTATCACTTATGGCTGGGTAGAAATTTCCATGCGGAATCTGGTTAAAAGTGTGCTCAAAGTGGGATTAATTTATAGCTTTACCATGAACTGGGACTTTTTCACGCATTACTTTATTACTATTGTTAGTAGCGCTATCGATACGGTCAGTAATACCGTTATGGGAATCGCATATTCACAATATCAGACGAAAACTGACATTGGTCATGGTATTCAATCAGTCTTAAATAATGTTTGGAATATCGCAGAGGAGTACTGGAAACAGGCCTCATTTACCGATCCATTACCTTTACTACAAGGCACTGCGGAATTAATTTTAGGATGTGCCGTTTTGGTGACAGCCAGTGGTTATTTGCTAGTAACACAAGCTATTTTGGCGCTTTTATTTGGCTTGGCGCCATTAATCGTAGCGTTTATGTTATTTAAATCTACCGAGCAATTATTTATGCGCTGGTTAGGTGAAATCAGTGCTCAAGCTATGGCAATCATTTTTGTTTCAGCGGCATTAGGAATGGTGCTAGTCATGATGAGTTGGGTTTTTCCACCGCACACCGATATTTCAAATATTAATCCTGCGGAAATTCTCGGTATTATTTTTGTCAGCTTGATCAGTTTAAATATCTTAAGACAAGCAGCTCATCTGGGTCGTGTGATTGGCATGGGTGCAATGATGTTTGCTGATTTAGATGCGCTCAGTTTAGCAGCTAAATCAGGCAAAAATATCATTTCTACTGCGCGACAAGCCGGACGCATAGGAAAATCTATCGTATCAGGTCGAGGCAAAGACAAACGAGGTGTAGTCAATAATAGCACCCGAGAAAATCAACCAATAAATGCCACCCTAATTTGGTGGCGTAATCGGAAAATGTAAGATCTGAGCCTGTCATGCCAGCGTAGGCTGGCATCCATTTTCTAGATTGGATATTAGCAAGAGTTGGCACTACAAGATAGTGTAGGAGATAATGATATGGTAATAAAAAATCTGTTTCTAAAAAAAAATCATGCAAATACAGCGGTGAAAAAAACTAAGGAAAAGCACGAACAAACCATCTTTCAAGAAGCAGCTAGCTGGGCTGACGATTTATACGCAACGCAGGTTGCTCGAACCGCACAATACCGATTAGCAGCGTTACTGTTGTTAATATTATCCTTTGCGTTAGTTTTTGCCATCGCAGTCATGATGCCATTAGAAAAAACTGCGCTGATCGTTGTTCATACCACAAATAATGGCGTGACATGGGTTGACCCACCACAGGAATTTAAAAACAATATAACTCAAGCACAAACAGAAAGCGAAATTATTAATTATATTACACATCGAGAAGGATATAGTGCTTTTTCTTATGAAGAACAATATAAGCAAGTTGTTTTAATGAGTAGTAATAAAACTGCCGATGAATATATACAAGAACAAAGCATGAATAATCCTCATTCTCCAGTTTTGCAATTAGGAGAGGAAGGGGTCCGTCGCGTTACGGTAGAAAGTATTATTTTTATGGATACTGAAAAGCAAACAACGCAAAAAATTGAACCAAAACACCACAATCTAGCTCAAATTAATTTTACAGTTACCACGGATAAGCAAGGACAAAAAACTATGCTTTCCTATGTGGCTTTGCTTTCATGGGAATATCGCGGCACACCTGTGGAGCCAGAGGCTAAGTGGAAAAACTGGGATGGCTTTACCGTCATGCAGTACAGCGTTAGCCAACGTAATTTAAAAAAATTGTAAATTTACAGCAAAGGAAAAATCATGAAACTTCGGCATGCAAAAAAAACATTAATTACGATCATTACGCTACTAATTCTTACAAGTCCATCATATGCAGCAGAAAAGCCACAATCATTAGGTAGTGATGCAAGAATTAAAGTTGCTGCGTATAATCCCGACAATGTGATTCCAATCACTTTAAATATCATGACATCAACCCAGTTTATCCTGAATAAAGATGAGCATATCATCGATGTGCAAACGGGTGATGCCATTGCTTGGCAGTTTGACAATAAACACGTACCACCTTATATGTTTTTTCTAAAGCCCACTATTCCTGAGTCAGACACTAATGTCACAGTAGTTACCGACAAACGCAGCTACTATTTTCATTTGCATGCCTCTTCAGACATAGAACAAAAAAACACAACCTATGTGGTTAGATTAATTTATCCCGAAGAAGAAAAGCTCAAAATGTTACGGGCACAAGCGGCAATGCTAAATCTAGCCAAAGATCCATCAGAATATAATTGGAACTACAGTTACAACGGCGATCGCAGCATTTTGCCGTTGCATGTTTTTGATGATGGACAATTTACTTATCTAGAGCTGCGACAAGGCCAGCCTGTTCCGGCAGTTTTTGCTGTCGACAATACTGCCGGTCATGAGTCGGTGATTAATTTTCGTCGGCAGGGTAATTATTTAGTGATTGAACGTATTGCCCCACAATTTACTCTGCGCAATGGTCAATATGCAGTAGCTAGTTTATTTAACGATGACTTAATCAAGAGAACACACGCTGGAGTGAATCATGTTGGATTCAAATAAAAATGACATTGAAAAAATAGAGCAGGATGATAAGTCACTTAACTTATCAAAAGTTACGTCTGAAAATTTAACGCAAAATAAGAAATTGTGGTTTTTATTATTGATTATTGCGGCGCTTATTTTTATTTTCTTTGTAACGCACAAAAAAAGTCAATCCCATAATGGAAAAGCCAGCGCTCATTCCACCAATAATTACACAGCATCATTAGAGACGAACATGCAAGCTTTACGTGCATTTAAAAATAGGAAAAAATCTAACCCAAGTTCAGAGAGTAATGATTCAGAACCCTATCGTATTGACAGCCCACTTGAAAAATCTACTCCTGATCCAGCGCAAGTTGCCTTATTAGAACAACAACTAAATCAACAAAGGGAACAGCAAAAGCAAGAATTACTAGCACGAAAACGTGAGTTTGACATGCGACTTAATGCTCCCAGCTCTTTTTTTGCTGCAGGAGACGCGGGCGCAGATAATAAGTTGTTATCTAATCTTATTAGCCCGCAAAATAAAATTGCGGCAATTTTTTCCGAACACAGCATGAATAGTGAATTTGCTAATCAAAAAGTCGACGTTGATACCGTGACTGCTACACAGATAACTCACCCAACTGCAACTATCGCCCAAGGCGAGTTGATACAAGCGATATTAGAAACACCGATTAATTCTGATCTTCCTGGTATGGTACGTGCGGTAACAAATCAGCCTGTCTATGCCTATACAGGCAATCAAGCACTTATTCCGGCGGGAGCACGTTTGATCGGCCAATATTCTTCCGGCATCGTACAAGGTCAATCACGAGTTATGATTTTATGGAATCGCATCATTTTGCCAGATGGCACATCAGCACAATTACATAGCCCTGGTACAGATGATCAAGGCATATCAGGGCAGGGCGCCGATAGCATAAATCGACATTTTTGGGCGCAGTTTGGTGAAGCAACGTTGCTTTCTATTTTGGGTGCAGGTGCTGCAACGGCGGGTGTCAATGGTGATGATCAGTATAATTCCCTTGCTTATTATCGATCAACCATGGCCCAATCATTAAATGACACGGCGAGTAATGTTTTAGATAAATCCATTAACATCAAACCCACGCTCATTATCCATCAAGGTACCAAAATTAATGTGTTCGTGGCTCGAGATCTTGATCTGGACGCGGTGGTGAATCATGACTAAGCCAACTCTCAAATACGCCCCTACATCAAAAGGAATGCTAGAACCCCTAGCAGAATTTCTCAACGATCCACAAATCAACGAAATCCTAATTAACCAACCCCAAGAAGTTTATATAGAAAAAACCGGTATAATGATACGACATACCATTGAAGTCCTAACCGAACAGCATCTCAACATTCTGTTTCAGCTGATTGCTAGCGAAAATGCTCAAGTACTTAACGACATCAACCCCGTTTTATCCGGCAACTTATTCGATGGCTCTAGAGTGCAGCTAATTATCCCTCCAATAACACAATTCCCTACACTGTCCATTCGGCGAAAAGTGTTTCGAGATGTTACTCTACAAGATTACCGGTCAACAAGTTTTTATCACACCGCCAGCGGTGTCAACTTAACAAACGACACATCACCACAACTATCAAATGACGATAAGAAATTACTTGCGTTATATGAAAATAACGATTGGTATAACTTTATCAAACAAGCGGTAACATTTAAAAAAACTATTGTCATTTCTGGTGGCACCTCTAGCGGGAAAACCACATTTCTAAACGCTTGCTTGCACACTATCCCTCATCATGAACGATTGTTGATTTTAGAAGATACCAGAGAAATTCATGCACCGCATCTTAATCAAGTACAGTTACTTGCAATGAAAGGTGATAAAATTACAATTAACATCACTATGCAAGAATTATTGCAAGCATCTTTACGCTTACGCCCTGATCGTATCATTGTCGGTGAAATTCGCGGCAAAGAAATTATCGATTTTTTAGGTGCTGCCTCTACAGGCCACGAAGGTAGCATGACCAGCTTGCATGCGAATAATCCTCAAGTTGCTTTTATGCGCATGACACAAATGTATAAACTAAACAATGTACCCTCTATGACCGATGAGGATATTTATCGTGAATTAAAAACGGTGATCGATATCATCATACAGTTGGAAAAAACAGCTGAGGGTCGACGCGTGCAAAGTGTTTATTATCGTTATGGCGAGAAAGTCAAATCCGGAACGTCCATAACCGATTGCAAGTAAAATTCCAGAACAACACTAAGATAGTTGATATTACTTGTGCGGTCATATAGTGCAAATGCAACTGACTAACACCAATATACATAAAAAGCGCATTCAGTGCAGTTGCAACGGCAGCAATAATATAAAACTGTACTAACGCGTGGTGATGGCGCTTAGTACTTTGAAAAGTAAGGCGATGATTGAGATAGTAACTCACCACACTACCAATCACCATGCCAACAGTGGATGCAGTTGCCGCATGCAATGCCGTCATTCTCATTAAACTAATCAGCGTCATATATTGTGCTGCTGTGGCGCAAATGCCAACGAGAGCATACAAAATGAACTGCATGTGAATTTGGTGTTTGGATATAGATGTGTTCATAGTTATGTTAGCTTACATTTTATTTCAAATTAAATGTGGGAAGTTTTTTCTCCACTAACTGCAATTTCAAAGCCACATAATCGGGTAAACCATTTTTATAAGGAGGATAGTCTTCTCCCATAATCAAGGGTTGTAAATAATTACGGCACGCAGAAGTTATTCCAAAGCCATTACTCGAAATATAGTCGGAAGGCATTTTTTGTTCGACGTTGGCAACATCAGCTAAACTCACTTCCCCAATCGACCAACGATAAGGTGTCGATGAATCACGCACAATAATCGGCATCACCGCATTTTTACCAGATAATGCTAACTCGACTGCGGCGCAGCCCAAGGCGTAGGCTTGTTCTACGTCAACTTTAGCAGCAATATGACGCGCAGAGCGTTGCAAATAATCACACACAGCCCAATGGTATTTGTAACCTAAATTACTTTTAATCAAATTAGCAATGACGGGAGCAACGCCACCTAATTGCGTATGACCAAATGCATCTTTCAAACCTGCGTCAGAAATAAATTTCCCATTTTCATCTTTCACGCCTTCAGAGACGACTATGGTACAATAACCATAAGTTTTAACACAGCGATCGACTTCCGCCAAAAAAACCGCTTGTTGCAACGGAATTTCTGGAAACAAAATGATATGCGGGGGTTCACCCTCATGCTCACTGGCTAATCCGGCAGCGGCAGCAATCCAGCCAGCGTGACGGCCCATGACTTCCATGATAAAAACTTTAGTTGAGGTTTCAGCCATAGAGGCAATGTCTAAACCGGCTTCGCGAATCGACACAGCGACATATTTCGCAACAGAACCAAATCCGGGGCAATTATCTGTGATGGGCAAATCGTTATCGATGGTTTTAGGAATACCAATGCATGTCAATGGATAATTCGATTTTTGCGCCATTTGCGCAATTTTATGGGCAGTATCTTGTGAATCACCACCACCATTATAAAAAAAGTATTGAATATCATGTGCACGAAATACTTCTAATAATCTCTCATATTGGATATGATTTTCATCAAGCCCCTTCAGTTTATAGCGGCAAGAACCAAAAGCGCCGCCTGGAGTATGTCGTAAACGAGCAATAGCGTCGTCGCTCAACAAGTTAGTATCGTATAATTCCTCAGCTAAAGCGCCGACAATACCATTTCGGCCCACTAGTACATTGTGAATTTTATCTTTATGTTGGCGTGCAGTTTCAAGTAATCCACACGCGGAAGCGTTAATTACGGCAGTTACACCGCCAGATTGAGCATAAAAAGCGTTTGCCATGCGTCATCTCCCTAGAATTTGTGCTAACTATACTGCAAAATAGGGGGGTGTGACAAAATATTTTGAGGTAATTTAATGTTAAAACAATTATTCAGTAGTGTATTTGGAATTTTGCTTTTTAAAAAAGGACCGCAGGATGTGCCTTATTCTCCGGCGACCCTGGGATTTTTAATTGCTTTGATAATAGGTGCCGTTTTCTTAATGACGGGCGGAGGTGTTCAAGCCTGGACCTTGTTGTTTAACGTACTCTATATTTTCATTGCCTTTTGGCTATTACTATCGGCAGCGAATAAAAAACAGCGCTATGTACAAACCATGTTGGCTTATGTAACCTCTTCTGCCGTGATTACTTTGTTATGTGGATTATTTCTTGCATTGACAATCTATATTGCCATCAGCATGGGTTGGATCAGCAATTTAACGCCAGAAAAAATCAATCTCATATTATCTCAAGGCTTAGCCAAAGCACATTTACCGATGGGACTGAATGCGACTTTATTGAGCGGGGTAATAGGTTTATTGTTATGGCGTTTTCTGGTCGCAGCGCATATTTTAAGACACGCATTGGATATTACCTTTCAGCGCGCGGTGTTTTTAATTTTTATCATTAATTTAATTCCATTAGTCATTCACTCTCTATTTAACCATTCATAAGGATCATTCCTTCATGCCAATAGCAACCAAAAAAATTCATATTCTCGGCATTGGTGGCACCTTCATGGCAGGCATCGCCGTATTAGCGAAAGCCATGGGATATCGTGTCAGTGGTGCGGATGCGCAAGTATATCCACCGATGAGCACGCAATTAGAAGAGCAGGGTATTACATTAACGGAAGGTTACGAGCCGAAAGCCATTCCTGCCGATGTTGATATGGTTGTGATTGGTAATGCCATGAAACGCGGTAATCCTTCAGTAGAATATGTACTAAATCAAGCCTTGCCGTATCAATCAGGCCCTGAGTTTCTTGCGCAAGCTTGTTTACAAAAACGTTGGGTTTTAGCGGTGGCAGGTACGCATGGTAAAACCACTACTTCGAGTATGTTGACGTGGATTTTGGAATACGCAGGATTAGAGCCAGGTTTTTTAATTGGTGGTGTGCCAGGTAATTTTCCAGTTTCTGCTCGTGCGGGTAAAGGCCAACATTTTGTGATTGAAGCGGATGAATATGACAGTGCATTTTTCGATAAACGCTCGAAGTTTTTGCATTATCGGCCCAAGACGTTAATTTTAAATAATTTGGAATTTGATCATGCGGATATTTTTGATGATCTTGACGATATTAAACGTCAATTTCATCAATTAGTTCGCGCAATACCCGGTAATGGTTTAATTATCACACCGCGTAATGAAATTGAAATTGCCGATGTTTTACAACGTGGTTGTTGGACACCGGTAGAATATACTGGCATGGACAATGCCGATTGGCAAGTGACAGATGCCGCCGCTGATGGCAGCGAATTTACGGTAATACATGCTGGAAAAGCGGTCGGTACAGTGAGTTGGTCTCTGTTAGGCGCACATAATGTTGCTAATGCGTTAGCGGCAATCGCTGCAGCGCATCATGCGGGTGTGCAACCCGACGTAGCAGCAGCAGCCTTATGTG
>CAZULF010000064.1:0-8292 GCA_964621215.1 uncultured Legionellales bacterium
AAAATGCGAGCTAATGTTTCAGCCAGCAAGGTTTTACCACTGCCGGTGGGGCCAATTAACAAGATATTACTCTTGCCCAGTTCAACTTCAGCCGAGGTCGTTTCCCCGTAACGTAATCGCTTGTAATGATTATAAACAGCAACGGATAATACCTTTTTAGCTTGCTCCTGACCAATAACATATTGATTTAAAACGTCATGGATTTGGCTAGGAATAGGCAAATCGCTGCCTTGAGGGACAGAAATCTCTTGCTGCAGTTCTTCGCGAATTATGTCATTACACAATTCTACACATTCATCACAGACATAAACTGATGGACCTGCAATCAGTTTTTTTACTTCATGCTGACTTTTACCGCAAAATGAGCACGCCAAGAGCTTATCATTTGTGTTTTCTGGATGAGTTTCGTCTGTCATTCAATTTACCTTTAAATTTAAGGAGATAGACCTTTATAACTATCGAAAATTCTACTATGCCTGAGATAGTAAAATTGTCAACAGCCCCTACTTTATAAAAATGGGGGCTCAATAGGGTTTTTCAAGCTCCACTTTCTATAAGAATAGCATAGAGAGAGAATTCTGGTTGGGGCCTATTTTTCTCTTCCTACTTTGTCGAGGTAGTTCCCCGTTTATTCATGATGGCATCCACCAAACCATAGCTGATAGCCTCTTCTGGACTCATGAAATTATCGCGTTCTGTGTCGATATGGATTTGTGCGGCATCTTTGCCGGTATGTTCCGCCATAATTTGATTGATTTTTTCGCGAACGAACAAGGTTTCACGAGCATGAATTCCAATATCCGTGGCTTGACCTCGGAAACCACCTAAAGGCTGGTGAATCATAACGCGTGAGTTAGGTAAACAAAAGCGATGCCCCTTTTCGCCAGCGCATAATAGTAGCGCGGCAATACTCGCAGCTTGTCCAATGCATAAGGTGCTGACTTTAGGTTTCACAAATTGCATCGTGTCATAAATAGCTAAGCCAGCAGTCACGACACCGCCCGGTGAGTTAATATAGATAGCAATGTCTTTATCAGGATTTTCTGATTCTAAAAACAATAATTGAGCCACGATCAAGTTAGCCATATTATCTTCGACTTCGTTTCCGAGAAAAATAATACGTTCTTTCAACAACCGAGAATAAATATCATACGCACGTTCACCACGGGAGGTTTGTTCAACCACCATAGGAACCAAACCACCGGTATTCCTAATGGGTGATGTTTCAACTAATTGTTCCAAAATTTGTTTTCGATTCATTCCTTGGCTCCCATCACATCGGTAAAGGATACCGGTGTTTCAATGATTTTTGCATCTTGCAGTAATTTTTCAACCACTTGCTCTTCAATAACATACGCTTCAATATCGTTCAACAATTGTTTATTGCTGTAATAGTTACTAATCATTTCTTCTGGATTTTCAAATGCAGAAGCTCGTTTCTCAATAACTTGTTTCACACGCTCTGCATCAGCTTCAATTTCAAATAATTTGATAGCCGCATTCACTAATAAGCCAATAGTAATACGCTGCTTGCTGGTCGCGCCGAATAATGCAGGAGCCATATCCTTCTCAATCTTGGTGCGGAATTTTTTCTCCATTTGCTGGCGCATTTCTTCCGTTTCTTGATCTACCAAAGCTTGCGGAACATCAATTGGATTTAGTTCAACCAACTTTTCAAACACAGTTTGTTTTAGTTTGTTTTGCAACGCCATTTCCAACTCACGTTCCATACCTTGGCGCAATTCTTTTTGCAAGTCATCCACATTGCCATTTTTGATACCGAATGATTTAGCAAATTCTTCATTCACTTCGGGTAATTTTGCTTCTTCAACATGGTGGGCATGAATAACAAATTTAGCGGCTTTGCCCGCTAATTCTTTGGCATGATATTCCGCAGGGAAAGTCACATCGATAGTTCTATCTTCACCTGCTTTGATGCCAACAATGGCTTCTTCAAAGCCTGGGATCATGCGATGGCCACCTAATTCTAGATGGAAATGCTTAGCCGTATTGCCTTCAAATGGTTGGTCATCAATGAAACCTTCAAAATCGATTTCAACACGGTCGTCATTTTTAGCTGCACGCTCTACCGCATGCCATTCGCGCATTTGTAAACGCAATTTATCTAAGGTAGCTTGTACATCCGCTTCGGTTACTGTAGCGCTGTCTTTATTGATTTCGACATTTTTTAATGGTTTTAGCTCAATAGCAGGAAATACTTCAAATAGGATAGAGAATTTAAAGGGTTTTTCCGCTTCCAATACCGGCATTTCAAAGCGAGGTTGGCTCGCTAAGTGCAATTTCTCATTTTTTTCATCTTTATTGTAAGCATCAATCGCATTCCAAGTATATTCGCGCATTAATTCAAACATGACATTATGGCGTAAATCAGGTGCATTACGTTTAACCACGTCTAATGGCGCTTTGCCCGGACGAAAGCCAGCAATTTTGGCGCGCTTCTGTAATTTTTTTAGCTCATCTTCTTCTTTTTTATGAAAAAGGTCCCAAGGCAATTCAACGGTTAAACGACGTTCTAAGCCATTTGTTACTTCAACAGAAACTTGCATTTAATAATACCTCGTTACCAGTGTTATAGAATTTGGTGCGAAAGGAGAGACTCGAACTCTCACAGGTTACCCCGCTGGAACCTAAATCCAGTGCGTCTACCAATTCCGCCACTTTCGCATAATTTAAGACACGCGATTATACCGACAAAGTTCAAAAAGGTAAACCACTAGTAAAACCAATCTTTTTTCTCGTCGTCCCGCGGACAAACCGCGGGACGACGAGATCTCTAAAAATTGTTCGTTATCAAGAATTACGGTACTATATCCCTCATTATCCAACCGTAATGGCCACACTATGACAAATTCCCTCTATTATCTAATCACCATCATCATCTGGGGTACAACCTGGATAGGAATTCAGTATCAAGTGGAGTCCGTTGACCCCTTATGGTCAGTAGTGTATCGATTCGGTTCAGCTTCATTGATTTTATTCATATTTTGCCTACTTGCCGGTAAGTCCTTGTATTTTAGCCGAAAAGAGCATGGGATTATCATGCTACAAAGTATTTTTCTGTTCTCCGTCAACTATATACTTTATTACGCCGGATCACAGCATTTAATCAGTGGCTATGTCGCTATCACCGCTGCCACTATCGCTATTATGAATATTTTCAATTCGCATCTATTCTTAAAAACCCCGTTTAATGCACGTAAAATGCTCGGTGCGGTGATCGGTGTGTTTGGTTTAGTTGTGGTATTTTGGGATGAATTCCTCGGTGCGATACTTGGGAAAAGCGAACTGAAAGAGCTTATGGTTGGGGCGATTTTATGTCTCGTTGCTACCTATGTCGCCTCCTTAGGCAATGTAATCTCGAAACACAATCAAGATTTGAAATTACCCGTATTACAAACCAATGCTTGGGGCATGTTGTACGGAACGTTAGCAACGATGATTATTGCTTTATGTATGGGAAAAATGCCTGGCATCGATTGGTCTGCGCCCTATTTGTTATCGTTGGGTTATTTAAGCTTTTTTGGTACTGTCATCGCCTTTGGCACCTACCTCAAATTGGTGGGCAATATCGGACCGGAACGGGCGGCCTATGTTTTTGTGTTAACACCGATTGTCGCGCTGGTTTTATCGTCATTTTTTGAAGAATTTCAGTGGACACTCTCAACCCTTATTGGCATTGCACTCATTCTATTAGGTAATATTCTTGTAAATGCATCAACGACTCAACCTGCAATACAAGACGATGAACACCTCTCCATAAAGGAATCGTAAATCATGTCGCATCGTATTGGATTTTTGGCAACAGGAACTGAGTTAGTACAAGGCGATATTTTAAATACTAACGTTCAACATATGGCACGTGAATTAACCGAGCAGCATTACCCCATTGGTATGCATATGATGGTGAGCGATGATCAAAGTGAAATTTTGCAAGCACTCGAATATTTAGTTGAATCACACGATATTATTATCGTGACCGGAGGTTTAGGACCCACTACGGATGATCGCACACGCTATGCGTTATCGGAACTCGTTTCACAACCATTGGTATTTCACGACGAAAGTTGGGACTACATTATGCATCGATTATCACATTATGGATTAACTATTACCGAAAATAATCGACAACAAGCAATGTTTCCTGCTTCCGCTATTGTATTGGATAATCCCAATGGCACCGCCAATGGCTGCAAAGTCAGCTATACACACGTTGCTACAGGAGTGACTAAAGTTATTTATTTAATGCCTGGGCCACCGAATGAATGTTTGCCGATGTTTGAGCATTATGTTTTTCCTGATTTGGCTCACTATCTACAGCAACAACCGCGCTTCAAGAAAAAATGGCGCTTATTTAATGTGAGTGAAAGTCATATTGCTGCTGAATTAGAACAGGCATTAATGGGTTTTAATGTGGTAACCGGTTATCGTATTGATTACCCTTATTTAGAATTTAAAATTGAAGCACCCATAAATTGTGATGTAGGTAAATTATTGACGGCGGTTACACCACTAATTAAACCGCATTTACTAGCGGATGAATATATTCCTGCCTCGCAACTATTAAAAGAAAAACTAGCCACCTTAACTCAGCCGCTATTAATTGTTGATGATGCCACTGGTGGATTACTACAAACAAGATTATCTTCAAAACAAAATTACCACCATGTTTACTTTGCCGAAGGCGATAAGAGCAAAACTGATTTTCAAGCTGTAATCACTGTGTCTGGCTTGAAAGAATATTGGCAGAATTTAGATGAATCAAAAACCACAACTATACATATGACGCTCTCTTCTGCCGCTGGAACACAAGAGTTTAATGCGGAAATCCCCTACCGCCCCATCCGAATTGTCAAATACGCGGTGGAGTTGGCAGCGAGTCAGATATTAAACTACTTAAAGGAAATAAAAAACTAGCCCCGTAACCTGGATGAAGCGAAGCGGAATCCGGGATTCTCGAATAGGAAACCCGGATTCCGCTTCGCTCCATCCAGGCTACAGAGAGCTATCGATGTCCCTTCTCATGTTGCAGCAACCATTGTTTTCGACTGATACCGCCGCCGTAGCCACCTAAATCACCGTTATTATTAATTACACGGTGGCAAGGGATGATAATACCCAATTGGTTGGCGCCGTTAGCGTTAGCGACAGCGCGGCAGGCGGTGGGTTGGCCAATGCTGTGAGCGAGCTCTAGATAAGAACGTGTTTCCCCATAAGGAATTTGTTGCAGTTCTTTCCACACCCTTTGTTGAAACGGCGTGCCTAGCATTTGGATTGGGGTTTTAAATTCCGACAATGTGCCTTCGAAATAGTGCTTCAATTCCAATTCTATCGAATCAATCGGTGCCGTGCGTTCTGGAATAATGGCTGACTTAGTTTTACTGCGTAAGCGCTCAATTTCACCTTCAAGTCCTCGTCGATCGACAAATTCCAATATGTATAACACTTTGTCATCAGAAACTGCAATCATAGGCCCCATACGTGTGTCTAACCACGCTGCTTTTAAAACGTTAGCAGCGTGCACTTTAGTGGGGGGTGCTCCCATAATGCGTGAAAAGGCATCGCGAAAACCGCTGTCAGATTCATATCCATTTGAAAGTTGTGTCTCTATCATTTTTGAATCTCCATAGAATAGATATCATTCTGTTAAATTAAGTCGTTAAAACTTTCTATTCCACATCCGGCTGATTAGCTGGCAGTGCTGCGGTAAATGCAGGTAATGTTAAACAATGTTCTTCGATAGCGATTAAAGTTGGATAGTCTGACAAAGAACAATGAAATCGACGGGCATTTAATAATTGCGGGATCAAACAAATATCTGCGATAGTCGGCGTGTTGCCAAAACAACATTTCCCCGTAGTCGATGCATGTGCCAGCTGTTGCTCTAATGCTCGTAAACCTAATTCAATCCAATGTTGATACCAACCTACTTTTTGTGGTTCGTCAACTAAAAATTGTTGGGTTAAATAATTTAATACCCGCAAATTATTGAGTGGATGAATATCACATGCGATAGCTTGTGCAACGGCACGTGCTTTTGCACGGGTAATCAAGTCAGTTGGAAGGATGCTGGGTGTAGGAATTTTTTCTTCTAAATATTCAATAATGGCGATCGATTGAGTGATGATATTGCCATCATCTTCTAGTGCAGGCACTAATCCTTGTGGGTTGAGTTGATGGTAAGATAATGAATGTTGTTGACCACCGTCTTTAAGCAAATGGATTGGAATGATTTCATATTCCACTTGCTTTAAATTCAAAGCAATCCGAGTGCGGAATGCGGCGCTAGAACGATAGTAGCTATATAACTTCAACATATTTTTCTCCATTGTTACATTGCGTAGCCTGGATGAAGCGAAGCGGAATCCGAGATTCTCGCATAGAAAACCCGGATTCCGCTTCGCTTCATCCAGGCTACAGGGGCTCTCCTCAAATCACCCCGCGCTTAATTTGATCCCTTTCAATCGATTCAAATAACGCTTGAAAATTACCTTCACCAAAACCCTCATCGCCTTTACGTTGAATAATTTCGAAAAAAACAGGACCCAACATTGTATTAGTAAAAATTTGCAGTAGTAGTTCTTTAGGTGTTGCTTGAGTATTACCATCAACTAAAATATAATTCTTATTTAAACGCTCCAAATCTTCACCATGATTAGGCAATCGATCTTCCAGCATTTCATAATAAGTGTCAGGCACATCCATAAAACCAATTCCGCGTTCACGCAAAGCTTCGACTGTGGCGTAAATATCATTGGTGGTTAATGCAATATGTTGAATACCTTCACCATGAAACTCTTGAATAAATTCTTCAATTTGTGACTTATCATCGGTGGATTCGTTAAGCGGAATTTTAATTTTGCCACAAGGGCTGCCCATGGCGCGACTAATTAAACCCGTTTGTTGACCGTGAATATCAAAATAGCGTATTTGTGAAAAATTAAATAAGCGTATATAAAAATCTGCCCACTCATCCATGTGACCACGGCGTACATTATGCGTTAAATGATCGATTGCTTGTAATCCCACATTAGGCGTTTGCAGCATTTTTCCTGCATGTGGGTGAAAATCATGTTCAAATATTTTTTTCTCTAATTTATCATCCACAAAATATAAGGCGCTACCACCGATACCATAAATAGCGGGCAGATCTAATTGTGCGACTGGATATGGTTTTGCTCCCAGTTTTAGCGCTCGTTCATATGCATAGGAGGCGTCTTCAACTAAAAAACCCATACCGCAAGCAGAGGCACCATGTTGCTCAGCAAATTGTTCAGCTAAACTTTGCGGTTGCGCGTTGATAATATAGCGAATGGCATTCTGTTGATAACAGGTTAATGCATTATGACGATGCGTTGCTGTGGCAGTGAATCCTAACTGTTTAAATTGTTGATCTAATAATTCAGGATTAGGGGTAGCGTATTCGATAAAACTAAATCCCTTTGTTCCCATCGGATTATCATTGGTGATCGCCATTACATGTTCCTTTTATAGGCTAAAGTGAGTCCATCTCCAATAGGCAGCATACACATATCAACGCGTTGATCCTGATGAATAAAACGATTTAAGTTTCGTATCACCGTGGTGGATTCACTGACATCCGCTGCATCTGCCACCCTACCATACCAGAGCACATTATCAATCGCAATCACGCCGCCTACCCGCATCAAAGGCAAAATAGCCTCATAATAGTGTGGATAGTTAGCCTTATCGGCGTCAATAAAAGCAAAATCAAAGGTGCCTTGTTCTCCATTCTCGCTAAGCTGTTGTAAACTTGTCAAGGCAGGGGCTAAGCGTAGGTCGATTTTTTGTGTTACTCCGGCTTCTTGCCAATAACGTCGAGCAATATTTGTCCATTCATCATTAATATCACAAGCAATCACTTTCCCATCCTCCGGCAACGCTAAAGCTACCGCGAGCGCGCTATAACCGGTAAACGTCCCCACTTCCAGGGTTTTACGAGCCCCTAGCATTTTTATCAGTAACTGCAGAAAGGCCGCCTGCTCAGGGCAAATTTGCATGCCCCCTTCTTGCATTTGCTGGGTTTCCATGCGTAAAGCTTCCATTATTGGATGAATTCTTACCGTATTGCGCTGATAATAATCATAGATTTTAGGGGTGAGAATGAGAGTTTTTGAGGTCATGAAAAGGGCTCCTGTTTTGCAAAAGAAATCGTCGTCCCGCGGCGTGTCCGCGGGATCCAGAATGAATCGACATAACAATGATACCCCCGACAAACCCCGCGCCCACCCAAATAAAGGTAAAAAAACAAAA
>CAZULF010000064.1:8302-12174 GCA_964621215.1 uncultured Legionellales bacterium
TCCCCCCGGGGTTTGTCCGGTGCAACAATAAAATTTCTATATAACCGGACCCCGGCGCAAACGCCGCGGGACGACGAAGATCATGTTACTCTACCTTATTTCCCTAGCCTTATGCTATAATCCCGCCTCCGAAGTTAGGATTCAAGGACCATAAACATGTTAGATTATAAAAATTGCCGTGATGAGAATAATAACGAATACATTCTTACCTCTCTTGCTGGTAAATTATTGTTGAGTGTGCACCAGCTCAATAAAGGCAGTGCTTTTACTGAAGAAGAGCGCATGAGTTTTAATTTGTTAGGAAAGTTACCCTCAAAAATTGAGTCTTTAGAAGAACAAGTACAACGCAGTTATAAGCAATTTGAAAATTACGCAACTGAATTAAAACGCAATCGTTTTTTAAATGATTTACATGATACTAATCAAGTTTTATTTTATAAATTAGTCTCGCAGCATTTATCTGAAATGGTTCCCTATATTTACACGCCTGTAGTGGGACAAGCTGTCAAAGAGTTTAGTAATGAATTTCGCCGTCCACGTGGGCTTTATATTTCTTATCTCGAACAAGAACACATGGAAGACATTCTTGACAATCGTTCTAACCCAGAAATCGATGTCATTGTCGTGACCGATGGTGAAGGCGTTTTAGGCATTGGCGATCAAGGCATTAACGCCATGGATATTCCTATTGCTAAATTAATGGTATACACACTTTGTGGTGGTATTGATCCTAATCGTACCCTGCCAATTCAATTAGATGTAGGCACTAATAATGAAAAATTATTAGCAGACCCTATGTATCTAGGCTGGCGCCACGAGCGTTTATCAGGTCCGGAATATGATAATTTTATTGATCGCTTCGTCACTGCCGTTCAGAAAAAATTCCCCAATGTATTTTTGCACTGGGAAGATTTTGGTCGTAATACCGCACGAAGTAATTTAGATCGTTATCGCGACAATATGTGCACCTTTAACGATGATATGCAAGGTACAGGGGTAGTGACTTTATCTGCCATTTTAGCTGCTGTACATGCTAAAGGCGAAAAATTAAAAGATCAGCGCGTTGTTGTATTTGGTGGAGGCACTGCCGGCACAGGTATTGCTGATCAAATCGTAGATGCCATGGTGCGTGAAGGTGAAACCATAGAAGAAGCTCGAGCACGTTTTTGGATGCTGGATCGTCAAGGTTTGATGACGCGCGATATGGTGAAGTTAAGTGAATTTCAGCGTATTTATGCGCGAGCGCCAGAAGAACCCTCAACCTGGAAATTAGATAACATGGCATCAATCACTTTGGCTGATGTTGTGCGCAATGTGAAGCCGACTATATTGATCGGATGTTCAACCATGGCAGGTGCATTTACGGAAGCTATTGTTAAAGACATGGCTTCACATGTTACAAGACCCATTATTCTACCTTTGTCAAACCCTACCGAGCGAGTAGAAGCCCATCCACATGATTTGCTAGAATGGACTCAGGGCCAAGCTCTTATTGCGACCGGCTCACCGTTCGAGCATGTTACTTATAACGGATGTGATATCCGCATTGCTCAGTGTAATAATTCCTTAGTTTTTCCTGGTTTAGGATTGGGATTGATTGCTGTTAAAGCTAAACACGTGTCAGATGATACGCTATGGGCTGCTTGTAGCGCGCTAAGCGACTATTCGCCTGTGATGAAAAATCCTACTGCTCCACTGTTACCTTCTTTGGATGAAGCACGCGATGTAGCAAAATGTATTGCTGTGGCTGTGGCTAAACAAGTCTTAGAAGAAGGTCTTGCAATGTATGAACCCAAAGGGTCGTTAGAAGACTATATTGAGTCGTTAATGTGGGAACCGCGCTATTTGCCGTATAAGCGGAGGCAGTGATTTGATTTAAGAGATATCGAGCTTAAGTCTATGTCTCTCTGTAGCCCTTGTAGCCTAGATGAAGCGAAGCGCTGAGGGATCCTGCATTACGCCAATGTAGCCTGGATGGAACGAAGCGGAATCCGGGTTACACTATCAATCCTGCCCAAAACCCTCATACCAAATACCAAACAAAATACCAATAGTGGCAGCGAAACCCACTCCTAAAATCCACGCAAAATACCACATAGTCATTTACCCCTAATACATTGTTTTGTTTTCATCTAAAATGCTTTTTTCAGTCACTTTGCCTTTAAGCACGTGATATACCCACGCCGTATATAGTAAAATTATCGGTAAGAAAATGGCCGTAGCAATCAACATAATAAATAAAGTTAATTGACTCGATGAGGCATCCCACACTAACAAGCTTGCCGACAGATCAGTCGATGAGGGCAAGATAAAAGGAAACATGCTCACGCCTACAGTCGTAACAATGCCGAAGACCGCAAGACTACTAATAACAAAAGCTAATTTGCTACTGCCCTTGCCTGCCAGAAAGAAAACCCCAATAGCACCAAAGATCGCTAATAAGGGCGCCACCAGAGTAACCGGATAGTGTTTGAAATTTTGAGTCCACGCACCCAGCTGTGTAATGACAGTTTTATGTAATGGATTAGAATATCCATCCGCTACAACGGGGCTAGTTACAACGTATCCATCTATACCATTTGCAATCCAAACACCCGCCACAATAAATAATATTAATACCGTCACTGCACAATATCGGGTTGTTTTAATGGCGCGTTGACTAATAACACCGTCCGTTTTCACCGATAAATATGCAGCACCATGCATTAACAACATAAGCACGCTAACTAATCCACATAGTATGGCAAATGGATTTAATAAAGCCCAAAAACTTCCGGTATAAAAAGCACGTAGTTCATTATCAAAGTGAAATGGAACTCCTTGCAAAACATTACCTAATGCCACACCAAAAATTAAACTTGGAATAAATGCGGCAATTGCCAAAATGTAATCCCAGGATTGTCGCCAAGCTTCAGATGTTAATTTGCTACGATATTTAAAACCGACCGGTCGTAAGATGAATCCAATTAACACCAGCAACATCGCTAAATAAAAACCTGAAAATGAAATCGCATAGATATAAGGCCACGCAGCAAAAATCGCGCCGCCGCCTAAAATAATCCATACTTGATTTCCTTCCCACACAGGGCCAACCGTATTGATCACCACGCGGCGCTCGATATCGGTTCTGGCAATTAAAGGCAATAGCATGCCTACACCTAAGTCAAATCCATCCATGATGGCGAAACCTGCGAGCAAAACGCCCAATAAACCCCACCAAATAATGCGTAATACTTCATAATCTAACATAAGACTACCCTCTCATTCCGTCTGGCCCCAATCGAACATATTTTATCATCAGATAAAATTCTACTATGGCAAGTAATGTATAAAATAAAACAAAGCCAAACAGTGAGATTGAGAGATCACCATGACTGAGCGATGAAGTTCCTAAAAATGTCGGTAAAATACCTTCTATCACCCAAGGTTGCCGACCATGCTCTGCTACAAACCAACCTACCTCGCAAGCAATCCACGGCAACGGTAAACTCAACAAGGCAGTCCATAAAAACCAAGGTTTTTCAAACCGATTGCGAACCGTTAAATAACAACCCACTGCAAACAAGAAAATAAAGAAGAAACCACATGCTACCATGACTCTGAATGACCAGAATAAGGCGAAAACGCTAGGCACCGTATCCCACGCGGCTTGCTCAATTTGCGCTGGTGTCGCATCGACGACATTTTCAGTATATTTCTTTAATAATAATCCATAACCTAAATCATCTGCATATTGAGTTAACGCTTGCTGAGCTTGGGCATTATTTTCATTTTTTTTCAGCTGATCGAGCGCAGCGTAGGCTTTAATACCTTGCTGAATACGTGATTTATTCTGTTCAACCAGTTCTGTAATACCCAAAACAGGCTCGCTG
>CAZULF010000065.1:0-11792 GCA_964621215.1 uncultured Legionellales bacterium
GTTGCGCAATTGCAAGCAAATAAAGAGGGTGTGCCGATTGCACGATCCGCATTACTCCCACAATTAAATACGGCAGCTTACGTTGAGCATGATCGTTTAAATAGCCGCGCTGGAACCACTATTTCTTTGCCATTTTTACCCGGTGCACCCACAGAAACCTTTGGTGTGGGTACATTTGATTTTAATGTCGAACAATATCAAGTGAGCTTAACGCAATCTGTATTTGATTATGCTCTATGGGCGAACTTGAGTCAGGCTAAATATATTTCTAAAGCGGCCACAGCCTCCTATAACGCAGCATTGCAAAATTTAATGTCGACTACAGCACAGGCTTATTTTAATGTGTTATCAGCGGAAGATAATCTGCGTTATGTTGAAGCTGAAAAAAGAGCGGTGTATGAACAACTAGATCAAGCGCGTCAACAGTATAAAGTGGGTGTGATTGCTATTACTAACGTATATCAAGCACAAGCACAATATGATTCATTACTGTCACAAGAAATTTCAGCACAAAATAATGTGATTAATCAACGTGAAAATTTACGCGCCATCACCGGAGTTTATTATGACAAACTCTGGGGCTTAAAAAATAAATTGCCGTTAGTAATGCCAGAGCCTGCCAATGTTGAGACATGGGTACGAACTGCAGTTGCGCAAAACTGGGGATTGATATCCCAGCGATATACGGCGGATGCAGCTAATGCTAATGTAAGTAAGCAGCGTGCAGGTTCATTCCCGGTCATCGGTGCCTATGGAACCAGCACAGGTCTTTGGCAAGGTGCAGCACAAAGTCGCTCAGTCAATCAGGTGGATAATGCCGTGGGCGTACAAATCAGCTTACCGATTTTCCAAGGTGGATTAGTTGTTTCTGAAACAAAACAAGCAGCGTATCAATATCAAGCAGCATTAGCTAATGTGGAAACAACCTATCGCAGTGTTGTCGATAATGCGCATACCAGTTATAACGATGTCGTTGCAGGTATTAATCAAGTCAAAGCCGATAAACAGTCTATTCTTTCCAATGCAAGTTCATTACGTAGCACCATTGAAGGCTATAAAGTCGGGACCCAAACGATGTTGGATGTTTTGATAGCGCAGCAAAAATTATATGATGCGGAAAGACAATTCTCTACCGATGAATATGCGTATTTGAATGCGACTATAGCGTTAAAAGAAGCCGCAGGCACCTTAAGTTTAAATGATTTAAAAATTATTAACGGTTGGCTGAGTGAAAAGAAAGAATCCTATACCACACTCAACATCGAAATGATTCAGAAGCAGGCAGAAGAAAATTATGCAGCGACACTGAAAGCCAATGCTGCGTTGGGTATTAATGTTTCCAGCGATGAAATATTCAAACAAATGGATAAGTTAGATAGTTCGACTCAAGTATTAACTCAGTAGCAAATATGACAATGACACACTTTGACATTGTGATTAATGGCGGTGGGCTGGTTGGAAATAGCCTAGCATTAGCTTTGTCGAAGTTACCCTATTCGGTTGCAGTCATTGAGCCCTATCCACTGCATAATGCACAGCGTAGTTTATTAGAATCACGCACGATCGCTATTTCGCATGGTGCCAAACGTATTTATGAAGGTTTGCAAGTGTGGCAAGCCTTATCACCCTATGCAACGCCGATTCACCATATTCACGTTTCTGATAAAGGCCATTTTGGTATGACTCGCATTCATGCACGTGATCAACAGATGCCAGCTTTGGGTTATGTAGTGCAAATTGCCGAAGTAAATCAGGTATTGCAACAGCAGGTGCAGCAGCATTCGAATATTCAAATTTTTTGTCCCGCTGCTATCAAAAATGCAGAAATGAAAAATAATAAGCAATGGCATATTACTTTAGCCTCAGAAAAACAAATAACATGCGATTTGTTAATTGCTGCTGATGGAGCACAATCTAATTTGCGCCAACAGTTAGGGCTCAGTATCGAAGAAAAAGATTATCATCAAACGGCATTAGTGGGCGTGGTTGAATTATCGCGTTCGCATGGCAATGTCGCGTATGAACGTTTCACGTCAGATGGGCCCATTGCATTATTGCCTATGCAGGGGAATTTTAGCACCGTGATTGTAACAGTCAGTACTGATAAATTAGCGCAGTGGCAAAATCTAACAGAAGCCGATTTTTTATCAAAATTACAAAAGTATTTTGGTTATCGTTTAGGTCGTTTTGTTAAAATGGGACAACAAGTTGCTTATCCCTTGAAATTAACCACCGCTCCAGAACAAGCGTTATCGCAATTTTTACTGGTGGGTAATGCCGCACACACGATGCATCCCATTGCGGCACAAAGTTTTAATTTAAGCTTGCGTGATGTGGCAGTATTAGCCGAATTATTGCAGCAAGCCAATCAGTCCTCTCAGCGGTTAGATGATCCTAGTTTACTTCAAGCGTACTTAAAACAACGTAGTCGTGATCAACAGCGTACAGTGCGTTTCACCGATAATTTAATTGAAATATTTTCTACGCCTAGCTTGAGACTGCCACGTAACCTAGCCATGACTGGATTAGAATTGATTCCACCATTTAAAACTTTGCTGGGAAAATACGGTGCAGGTACGTTAGGAAAATTATCCCGTTTAGCACGAGGAATCCCGCTATGAAGCAACATGAAGTGATTGTAGTGGGTGATGGCGTTGTTGGTTTAACACTTGCTTTAGCGTTAGCGCAGCGCGATATAGATGTGGCTTTGTTAATGAAAACACCGATGGCTGCGCCCGTATTGGATAAACAAAAATATGACCTGCGAGTGAGTGCAATCACCCAGGCATCTCAGCGAATATTTCAGAATTTAAGTGTGTGGGAGGCTATCGTACAACGACGGGTGAGCCCATTTCGTGATATGAAAGTCTGGGATGCAACGGGAGCCGGGCAAATTCATTTTGATAGCGCCTGGGTCGGGCAATCCCATTTAGGACATATTATTGAAAATAGTGTGATGTTAGCAGCATTGCAAGAGAAATTAGTGGATTACCCTAATTTACAAACCTATTTTGATTTGATTCCAACGAGTTTATTACCCGCTACTAATACAATTATATTGCGCAGTGAAACGACATTACAAGCTGAATTATTAGTAGGTGCAGATGGCGCACAATCTTGGGTACGACAGCATGCCGGTATTGAGTTGATACAACGTGATTATGATCACGTTGCTATTGTTTGTACTGTACAAACCCAATTACCGCATCAAGAAACAGCTTGGCAACGTTTTTTACCCACCGGGCCATTAGCGTTTTTACCATTAAATCACCCTTCTTACTGCTCAATTGTGTGGTCGTGCACCCCAGAACGTGCTAACGAATTATTAAGTTTGGAGGATAAAGTATTTCAGCAGCAATTGGCAGAGGCATTTGAGCATCGTTTAGGCCGCATTGAGTGGGTAAGCCCACGCGTTAGTTTTCCTTTAGTTATGCGTCACGCTAAGCAATATGTGTTACCTCATCTTGCGTTAGTCGGCGATGCGGCACATACGATTCATCCCTTAGCCGGTCAAGGGATGAATATGGGTTTATTAGATGTTGCTGCGTTAGTGGATACGATCGCTCTAGCTAAGCAATGGCAGCGTCCTATTGGTTATTTACCCATGTTGCGACGCTATGAGCGTGATCGCCGCAGTGCCAATAGCATGATGTTACATGTGATGGATGCATTTAAACACGTGTTCAGCAATACCAACTCAACGTTATCTGTGGCTCGAAATCAAGGCTTATTATGGGTTGATAATTTACCTTGGTTAAAAAACTTTTTTATGCAACAAGCGGCGGGAAATCAAATTGATTTGCCTAGTTTGGCTAAGGAGGCCACATGGAAATAGCCGCCAAATTACTATTAGTAGATGATGATAGCGAAATTTGTGAATTGTTATCGGATATTTTGCGCAAGTATGGTTATGCTGTTTTAACAGCGGGCGATGGTAAACAAATGACAGCCATACTAGAACAACAGGCAGTGGACTTGATTATTTTAGACATTCGATTGCCTGGTGAAGATGGTTTATCTTTATGCCGTAAATTACGCAGTGAATCATCGGTACCGATCATCATGCTCACAGCCAATGGTGATGATACTGATCGTATTATTGGTTTGGAAATGGGAGCGGATGACTATGTCGCCAAGCCGTTTAATCCACGTGAGCTAGTGGCACGTATCAAAGCTGTGTTACGGCGTAGTCAAGAATCAGCTACCGGGTCTTATATTCCTAATGCGGTATTTGATATCTTTGCATTTGACGGTTGGCGTCTCGAATCAGCTACACGCCGTTTAATTTCTGCGAATCAGATTGAAACAGTTTTAAGTGCAGGCGAGTATGCTTTATTGAATACTTTCGTGACGCGTCCGCGTCGCATATTAAGTCGTGATCAATTGTTAGAATTATTGCATAATCGTAGTTATGGACCATTTGATCGTAGTATTGATATTCAAGTAAGTCGTTTACGTCAAAAAATAGAAAAAGATCCCAAAAAACCTGAAATTATTAAAACCGTGCGTGGAGGTGGATATATGTTTGCACCACAAGTGGAAAGGTTGGTTAGTAAGTAAGTTTTTCAAAGTTGTCGTGCCAGCGTAGGTTGGCACGACAACTATAAAAAAGTGATTAATCATGAATATGAAAAATAAAATTTGGATGAAACTCCCGCGATGGGCGTTCGGTAAAATTTTATTAGCCATTTTAACTGGCGTTATCTTGGCACAATTGATTTTATTCGCTATGTATTCACAAAGAAATCATAGCGCTGAATTTAAAGTGAATCGAGATGTCATTTCACGTCAGGTTATTAACTTAATCCAAACAGTGCAAAATGCACCTCCCGATGTGCAAAATCACATAATTAAAGAATTAAATATCCCTAATTTTACCGTTTCAATCAATGAAAAGCCTAAATGGCCATTACAATTTCAAAATAAAAGCTTATGGCATATTTTGTCAAAAATCAGTGACCAATCCCCGGAGATTCAATTATCTTTTTATTTAAACACCGATCGTTGGCTTAACGTATTGGCCGTCATTCAACCGCCATCTCGATTTTCATTTGTGTTACTGATTGTTGAAATTGCGTTGACCGTTATGATTTTATTTTCTTTATGGACCATTAATCGCTATACCATGCCGTTAAAAAATTTTACTGAAGCAGCTGAACGGTTAGGCGTAGATTTACGCACAGATCCTTTACCCATCGATGGTCCAGCGGCGGTGCGCGCAATGGCTCATGCCATGAATAAAATGCAAGGTCGGATTACAGATTTGCTGGCTGCTCGCACACAAATGTTAGCTGCGATTTCACATGATTTACGCACACCGATTACACGTTTAAAATTACGTACACAGTATATTGAAGATGAAAAATTGCAACAAAAAGTGATTGGTGATTTAGACCAAATGGAAGAAATGCTAGCAGAAACGTTGATGTTCGCACGCGAAGAAGGTCGTAAGGAAGAGCGTACTTGGTTGGATTTAGCTTCATTGATTGATTCAGTTTGCCAGGATTTTTCCAGTGTTAATCATGAAGTCCACTATATGGGAATCTTTGAAAGTACTACTTTTTATGGAGGTGTAGTCGGATTAAAACGCGTATTAAATAATGTAATTGAAAATGCAGTAAAATATGCCGGCGATGCATTAGTCCAACTGGAAAAATTCAAAGATCATTATCTCATTACCATTAACGATAATGGTCCGGGTATTCCTGAAGATCAATTAGATAAAGTTTTTCTACCTTTTTATCGTGGTGATGATTCGCGTTCACGTCAAACAGGCGGTACGGGCCTTGGCTTAACTGTAGCTAATGATATTGTCCGCGCCCACGGGGGCAGTATTGAATTAAAATCGCGAGAGGAAGGCGGATTGAGCGTTATCATTTATTTGGCCACGTTTTCGGAACAATAGGGTCTGTTTTCTGCTAAAAATATATGGTAACATCCCTCCCCCTTATTAAAACTGGTAGGTTATCGCTATGAATACAACCCAGAAACAGCTTTTTGATCGGGCCTTGGCCGCACGTGGACGCGCTTATGCCCCCTATTCCCGCTTTCTTGTAGGTTCCTGTGTCTTGACCGCGCAAGGGAATATGTATGCGAGTTGTAACGTTGAAAATGCCTCATATGGCTTATCTCTTTGCGCTGAAGCTAATGCCATTACTCAAATGGTAGCAGCGGGTGAGCATGAGATTGCTGAGATTTTGGTAATTGGGGATGGCAAAGGCCTTTGTTCTCCCTGCGGCGCTTGTCGACAACGCATAAAAGAATTTTCTAAAAATACCACTTTAGTGCATATTTGTGCGGTCGATGGCACCTGCAAAACTATGACATTGGAAGAGTTATTTCCGTTATCATTCGGACCGGAGAATTTGGTATAATTAATTATTTATCATGATGGGAGTTCTTCATGGTTTCTACTTCTTTACCTTATCAAGCAGCTCAAATTATTAATGAACGGAAACCCAACTTTACGCCGCGAGTAGGTTTGGTGTTGGGATCGGGATTGGGTGGGTTAGCTGATCATATTACCGAGCCGACTTTCATTCCTTATCAAGATTTACCGGGCTTTCCGACTAGCACAGTATCTGGTCATAGTGGGCGGTTGGTGCTGGGTTATTTGGAAGGGGTGCCGGTCGCTTGCTTACAAGGCCGGGCACATTATTACGAAGGCGCAACCAACGATAAAATTAAAAATTTAATTCGAACCCTTAAAGTCATTGGTTGTGAAATTTTACTCGGAACTAATGCTTCTGGTTCGCTTCGACCTGAAGTGGGAGCTGGCAGTCTGATGGTCATCACTGACCATATTAATATGCAAGGCAATAATCCGCTAATTGGTCCGAATGAGGAAGAATTTGGTGGACGATTTGTGAGTATGGAAAATGCTTACGATCCTGAGTTACGAGCACAGATGCATAGTGTCGCCAATCATCTGAATATTAATCTTGCTGAAGGTGTTTACATTTCCGTATTAGGGCCTATGTTTGAAACGCCTGCGGAAATCCGTGCTTTTCGTACATTAGGCGCTGATGCAGTCGGTATGTCAACCGTCTCTGAAGTGATAGTTGCTCGACACTGTGGCTTACGTGTAGTTGTGGTCGCTGCTATTAGCAATTTAGCTGCAGGATTAAGTGATGAATCCATTACGCATGAAGGCACGTTACATTATGCTGGAAAAGCCGCAGATGATATGATGCGTTTAATTAAAGCCTTTATCAAGCAGCTTTAAAATGAATATACCGCACATTATTAGTTTGATTGATTTAACCAGTTTAAATAGCAACGATACTGTTGAGGTAATCGCTGATTTATGCAGTAAAGCGAATACCCCACTATCTAATGTGGCTGCGGTTTGTATTTACCCTCAATTTATTACTTTGGCAAAAAAATTATTACAACACACTCCTGTTCAAGTGGCCACAGTGGTAAATTTTCCTGAGGGTAATAGTTCACTCTCTCAGGTAGCAAAGGAAATTGAGCACGCTTTAACTGCGGATGTCGATGAAATTGATTTAGTGATTCCTTATCAAGATTGTTTGGCAGGAAATTATCAAACGACGAAAACACTGATAAAAACAGCTAAAAATCTTTGCCAAGATAAATATTTAAAAGTCATTATTGAAGCGGGGGCATTGGTTGAAGCAAAATTAATTTATCAGACAAGTTGTTATGTGCTGGAAGTGGGCGCTGACTTTATCAAAACTTCAACCGGTAAAATTGCTATTGGCGCTACAATGACTGCAGCAAAAGAAATGTTGAAAGCTATTCAATCAGTGAATCCCAATGCAGGTTTGAAAGTATCGGGAGGTATTAAAACACTGTTACAAGCACAGGAATATATCCAACTTGTCCACGATACAATGAGTGAGGCATGGTGCACGCCGCAACATTTCCGCATCGGCGCCAGCAGTTTGCTTGACGCGTTGTTAACCATGTAGCCCGGATTTCGCTTCGCTGCATCCAGGCTACATTTTTTTACACAGCTCCGCAAAATCCCAACTGTCGCCAAGCCTCATACGCAATAATCGCTGCAGCATTGGATAAATTCAAACTACGGTTATTCGGCATCATGGGAATACGTATGATCTGTTCTGAGGGCAGAGTATTTAATATTTCTATCGGTAAACCACGTGTTTCAGGACCAAATAATAAAACATCTTCATCAGAAAACGAGGTCGTAGTATAAATTTTTTCGCCCTTGGTTGAGCAGGCAAATATGCGACGAGATTTCATCGATTTCTGAAAATGATTAAAATCAGCATGCATTATTAATTGTGTCCAATCGTGATAATCCAAACCCGCTCGTCGTAGTTTGGCATCATCGACATTAAATCCCAAGGGTTTAATTAAATGCAGTTGTGCGCCCATGTTGGCACATAAGCGAATGATATTGCCGGTATTGGGTGGAATTTCAGGTTGATATAGGGCGATATGTAGCATGAAGTTATATCTTGTTTTTTATCCAATTTATTTTAACAGAAACCGATTTTGCTTTGGGTAGTGCGCCCGGTTTATGTAATGTCAACAGTAGCGTCTGCACCTGGGGAAATTTTTCCAAAATACGTTGGTGTAATTGATGTGCTAAAGTTTCAATGAGTGCATGTTTTGTTTCCGTGGCATAGTCAATTAATAACGTTGCTAGTGCGCTGTAATCAAGTGTCTGTTGAATATCATCACTGCTTGCTGCAGCTGCGATATCTAATCCCACCTCAAGATCTAATAATAGTTTTTGTGGTATTTGCTTTTCCCACGCATGAACGCCAATAACGCTATGCAATTCTAGTGCGGTAATTGAAAGTGTAGTTATCACATTGTTCATTGTATGTTTCCGCTTTATTGCAGTGCTAGTTGTGCTCTATAAATTTGTGCCATCTGTTGCTCAAATCCATTAAAATCCATTTCCATATTCCATTGCAGTTGTGCTTTAGGATTTTGTTGCAAATAGTTTTTGCAAGTAGCTGTCACCAGTTTTTTAGCGCCCAATTTTTCTTTATTGCATGCATCAATCGGTAAAAATTGTTTTGGATCTTGCCACAAACTGTTACCTTGCATGAAACTGTAGGTTAGGCTGTTGCGGGCTAGATTTTTGAGCGTTTGATAATCTAGTCCGTAGGTTGAAGCTGCGCGCTGATACTCATGTGTTAAATCAGTACGTAATACGCCCTCATCATCAGTAGCTAATACGACGGGGACTCCTGATTTTAAATATAAATGCAAGGGATGTTGATTTCCTTGTATACCTAAAATAAGCGCATTACTAGTTAAACAGACTTCGACTGGGATATGTTTGGCCGCCATTTCATGTAACAATTGTTGCGAGTTAGTTTCACCGGCAATGTCAATACCGTGTCCAATTCGCTCAGCATGCCCTGTTTCTATGGCGTCACGAATATGAAATGCCAATTGTTCAGGTGTGACAGATCCAGGACTTAACTCACCGGCATGTAAGCTGATATGTACCTTGGGATAAAGTCGATGCAAATAATCAATCATTTGCATTTGTAAGTGATAATCACGCAAAGCATAGAAGCTATCCTCAGGTTGAACAATATTGATGGCAACAACGCGAGGATCATCATTAGCTATTTCAAATGCAGCCAGTAATTGTGCGAATACTTGAGTTGGTGGCATATCACGTAGCACGAGTTGTTGGTAACGAACGGTAACATTGCAACCGGGAGCTGCCTGAGCCGTATTACATTTTAGTTGACTATGTAGATAAGCTTCATTTTGATCTAGCTCATGATGCGAGTCAGCTGCCAGCATATTGATGCCTTGCGACAATAAGTTTTTACGCATAATATCGAAGCTATTATTCCATGCGGTTTTTGCACCAATAGCAATGGCTTTATCAGTGTTAGCTGTCAGCATAGTTTCTACGTATAGTTCATGTTGACTGCCTGCTCGATTGACTAATTCAGTTAAATTTTCACTGCGATGGGCGTTACTTACAGGTAAAAATTTTAAAAAAGTAGCAAAGAAGTGATCGTGACCACTTTCTTGTGGATTAACCACATAATTGCGCATCGACCAACTATTGATTAATCGGTTATACAATTCTTCATTAGCGAACAATTTACTAAACTTTTGATTTTCAGGACAACTATCTTGTTTTACCGCAGCTAGGGTTGTGGGATCAACACACAAATTATCTTGTGCTGCATAAGCAATCATATTTTCTGCATAAGCGGAGCCGGAGCGATGATTATGTAAATCACCACCTTTAGGCATATTTTGTAGGAAAACTAATTGCGAGTTGGGATCTTTTTGCAATGATTGAAAATAGTGGGCGGTAGCTTGACCGTCATTGCTTAGGACATCGGCTTTTGCGGTGTGCCCTAAACAAAGTACACTCGCACTCAGGAAAGCTAATAGTAAATTTTTCATCGAGGTCTATCTCCGCACAGCGATAAGCGCGGCACAATAGTACCATTTATTGTGGGAATTCCTCAAGAATTTCGTATTTAAACTGACTAAATCGATCGGTGATCGAGATTGGCTCAGTTAACTGGATATCAATCTTCTGGTCATAGCTGATCACAGTTAAATGCTCATGTGATATAACGTTATCAACAGCAGGCATAATCAGTGTATTTTCATGGTCAATATTTGTCCTATCTAACAACAAAAGTGAGCGATAACGTTGTTTGGAGTCAGCGCGGATGGCTTGGACAGCGAGAATATTGGAATTCTGAGCCAGCATCAAAATGCCTATGTGATAATACTCTGCATCCACTTTCTTGACCCAACGGACCGTACCAATACGCCAAGGCTCATTGGAAGTACTTTCTGACTTGAGTCGTAAGCCGACTAACTCACCGATTTCAATCCCAGCAATTTTGGCAAGATCGGTTTGAAAACAATATCCGGTCGCACTGGAGTTAATAATATTCCATATGTACAAAGGATAGGTTGGGCTTGACGCAACAGTAGAAAACATGTCGTTTTCAGCCCGCGGTTTATTTTCACCTAGATGATGATAAATACTAGCCAATCCAATAGCAATATGCATCGACCCTTGGTGTACAGAGCGATTAGGATGACGTTCAGAAAAATTACTCCAGGCAGTAATGATTTTTTGTAATAGGGTTGTAGCTAACATATTACTCGATTCTCGGATATTAGGCTCACGTTGTTTCATGATGGTGGTGACATGCTGGCATAGTGTATTGGTATTAATTCCTCGCATAAAAGGCGATGAAGTAATGTTTTTATTTATACCCAAATGGGTTGGTGGTAAATCCTCATTTAAATAAAAGATGAAAGTCACATTTTTTATATCATCTTTTTGTATCTTAATATGTTCGACCCATTGAATTAGCGCATCGTAAAGTTTTTGGATGTCTGTGATACCTAATTGATAAGGATTGCTAGCCGCTAATAACAGACAGATTTTATAAATTTCGTTAATAGTATGAGGCTCATTCGGTGTGTTATTTACTGTGATATTATCCAAAGCTTGTTGTTCAGCTTGCAAATATAATTTGTGTAAATGTAACCAAGTTTGGGTTGGTACAGCAAGATGTAATTGATAAGAGGCAAGTAAAACATAGTTTAAGTAATATATTGCACGATATAAACTTTTCGCGTGCAATGAAACACCGTCAGCATCCATTGCATTGGTTGACGTGAGTTGGGGTATCACAGCGTAACCATTAGCGTAACGTGTAACCAGTGAAATAGCCAAAGCAGAATGTTTACTTTGTTCAATCAAAGAAGAGGATGTTTTGCCTAAATAGGATTTTTTCAAATTTTTATAAAGGAATTCAATTTTAGGTTGCATTAATTCGAGTAAA
>CAZULF010000066.1:0-11787 GCA_964621215.1 uncultured Legionellales bacterium
GGCATCAAGCTTTTTAGCAAGATGATCCGAGTAACGAATGAGATAGGGAGTCGTAAAGGTCGTAATTCCGGCAACAGCGACAATGATGGGATAAAGCTGTTCATTAATGGCTTTTAATACGAATCCAAGACCGATAATAATGAAGGAAAATTCACCCACTTGTGCCATGCCGAACCCAACTCGTAATGACGTCGTTAAACTTTGACCGCTGAGAAAGGCACCCAATCCTGTGCTGAGTAGTTTGCCAATAATAGTGATAACCGTAAATAATAAAACAATTTGCCAGTTTTGGATAATAACTTGTGGGTCGATCAGCATACCGATAGAAATAAAGAAAATAGCGGCAAACATATTGCGAATGGGTTTGATATTAGTTTCTATCCGATGAATGAGCGGTGTTTCGGCTAAAATAGAACCCATGATAAACGCGCCCAAAGCCGCAGAATAATGAAAGTTGACAGCAACAGAAACCAGCAATAAGCAGAGACCAATACTCACCAAAATCAAAGTTTCATCATTAGCATATTGCATAATACGACGTAAAAATGGCGGGATTAAAAAATAACCGGCGATGAACCAACCGCCAATGACAAGTATTAATTTCCCCGCCGCCCATAGAATATCTAACGACAATATATTCTTGGTGGTAACGATGGTGGATAATGCCACTAACAATAAAATGGCAAGCAAATCTTCAACAACCAATATACCGAATATAATTTCGGCGAAGCGTTTTTTAGTTAAACCCAACTCATCAATGGCTTTGATGATAATAGTGGTAGATGAAATAGATAACGCTGCTCCGAGAAATAAACAATCATTAAACGACCAACCTAGTAATTTACCAACATAAAAACCGATAAAAAGCATAAGCACCACTTCAAACAAACCCGTGATGCAGGATGAAAAACCGACTTTGGCAAGTTTATGAAAGCTGAACTCCAAGCCCAATGAAAACATCAGAAAGATCACGCCCAGTTCAGATAAGGTTTTGATGCTTGCTAGATCATGAACCAGAGCATACGGAGGCGTATAAGGCCCGATGATGATGCCAGCAATCAAATATCCCAATACGACGGGCTGATGTATGCGCTGACATAACAGCGTGATGAGCCCGGCTATGCAAAGCATAATCATCAGATCATAAATGAGCGGCGGTAATGAATGCATACTGTTATTCCCTTAAGTTCGTTGACGCGCCTGTAAGAATCTTTTTTCACGCCCTCGATGCCATAGCTCTTTAGCTATTATATACTTATTCATACCTGAAGGTCACTATATGTAGCCTGGATGGAGCGAAGCGGAATCCGGGGAAAATTGCCTTGAGCCAATGTAGCCCGTCATTAGCCGCGCTCGAAATTTCAATATTATTGTTGTTCTTTCACGCGGCGTAATGCGGGACTCCTGCACGGGATAGCGCAAAGAAAAAAGCCAGAGTTGCCGAGAGTCTATTCCTGTGTTATATTTGCACACCTTATATAAATTGAATAATTCTATGACTGTTTAGGAGATTAATAATGTTCTCACATTATGCCTTGTTAGGTATTCAAGACGATGCGACAGATGATCAAATTAAAGCTGGCTTTAAAACTCAATGTTTAATTTGGCATCCTGATAAAGTGATAAATTGGGCAAAAACAGAGGAGGAGCAAGCGACTTGTCAACAGATTTTTCAGCTTTTAGAACCTGCAAAAGAAGCATTATTGGATCACGAGAAACGGGCAACATATGATTTGCAGCTTAAATTTAGTCGTCACTTCATTGGAACCACTCACTATGCAAGATGATGATCTCAAACGCAAATGGAGGACGTTAACAACTCAATACCAACAGTATGTCACTTCGCAAAACGATCCTAGAATTTTGTTGTCCCAACAACAAGCTGAAAATACAACATTACAAAAGATAATTTCAGATCAGCGTCAAACAATAGTTAATCTACAATTCCACTTACAAGCAACAGAAACTGAGTTAAGCACCCTACGTCAACAAGTAGCTCAGTATGAATAATTAAAAGCAGCATTAGGAAAATTAAATCAACAACATAGTTGTGCCAGTGCTTCATCATCCCAGTCCAGTGTCCATCATTCTGCATTCATCCCTACCAGGCAAGCAGAATCAGCAAGCAAGACACATGATAAGAGTGCTAGATCAGCTCCGTCAGCTACAGCATCATCTTCATCTTCAAGTTCGTATGGAAGCAGACCAGTAAAGCCACCTGCCATGTTTCACTCATCTTCATCTATATCTAAACTTTCAGCAGAGGGATTAGAAAAAATATATTGGATAATAAATACCTTTGAGAAAAAATATCATAAGCTTTGTAAAATAAGGATTCAATTTTCTACTAAAGACGCAGTAAAACAACTTAAAGAGGTTTTGGGTAAGCAGCAACCCACACGTCCTGATTTTGTATTACTCTATCATACTGATACAATTGGGTATTTAGAAATCAATTTTTCTTGTAACACATATAATCGAGCCAATTCTCGGCAGGAGGAAGCAATATCAACTATAGACAACCTATACAAACGTGTAGATATTTCTCATGCTACCCACGAGATTCGCGGTTCGGATACTGAAGAAATCGAAGCCGCACTGATTCCACAGAACATTCGTGACCTGCAAAAGCAATGGATTGTAGACCACCCCAATAGTGGTACCTCAGCGCATGAAGAAGCGTTCACTTCAGTTGCTGGGTCACCCCGCAATCGTTAATGTTGAAACACGAGTTATCTGTCGATTAATCAACAAGATAATGTATGTTGTTAGTTTTCACCCCCTCATAAGGTGTTGAAAATATGAAATACAACCCCTTATAAAGTTGTGTATTCTTGACTTTCATCCCTTTATAGAGTAATATAATCTGTAGGGGGTGTTCGTATGGACCAAGAAAAATATGTGAGTTTGATTGTTGAGTGGCAGAATATTATAAGAACTGTCACGGGTATCGAACGCGTGTATGATACTCAGCTGCTTGAAGCGGCTCAATCAAAACCCATTAAGGTCATTACGGGCTTTCGTCGTGCGGGTAAATCTTTCGTGGTCCAGCGAGTTGCCAATACGTTAATGAAAAATCAAATTTATCCGCTTGATAATATTCTTTATTTAAATTTTGAAGACTACCGTTTAGCAGAGGTCAATACCATTGTGGCTTTAGATAATATTGTGCAAATGTTTTTGCGCGATATGGCAGTAGTCGGGAAAAAATTACTCATCTTTGATGAAATACAAAAAGTACATGATTGGGATAAATTGGTCAGAACCCTTTATGAAAAAGACCAAGACATTGAAATATTTTTAACGGGTTCAAACTCTGAATTATTGTCTTCAGAAATTGGTAGCAACTTGGCCGGACGCTTTATTGAATTTGAAATTTTACCGTTTGGATTTGATGAGGTGTTGAGTTATAAAAACATCTTGATTCCATCATCAATCGCTTACCATAAACAAGCTATCGAAATTATGAGTGCATTCAACGAGTATTTAAAGTTCGGTGGGTTACCGGAAGTATTGACAATCCGAAATGAGGAAACAAAATATTCTTATATACAAGGGATTATCAGCAAAGTTATTTTAGATGACATTGTCGAGCGCTTTGATGTGCGGCAAGTCGATGTACTTGAGCAGATATTACGATATTTAATGCTGAGTATTGGGACTATCATTTCACCCTTGCGTTTAAGCCATCATCTTAATAATGCAGGAGTTAATATTAAATCAGACACAGTGTCGACTTATATTGATTATATTGTTAAAGCATTTGCTGTTTTTGAGGTTGAGAAATTTGATTGGAAATTACAGCGAGTTTTTTCCAAAAATAAAAAATATTATGCGGTGGATCCTGGGTTGATTAATCTTTTCGGTAATACCGGCACTAATTATGCTAGGCAATTAGAAAATGTTGTTTATCTAAAGTTAAGAAGACTATATCCACATATTTATTATGGAGCTTTAGCCAACGGTACAGAAATTGATTTTATTACTAAAACTAGAAATGGACAGTTTATGAAGTATCAAATTAGTAAAACCCTACATGCGGAGAATACCAAAAGAGAGTTGACTTCATTGGCTCAATCCGACCAATATTTAGGTAAAGGCAATAATATTCTATTAACGTTAGATGAGAGAGAAGAAACACTGAATTACGAAGGATGCGAAATTCAAAAGAAAAATCTTGTTAGATGGATGTTAGCGAATGATTAAAGCCGTTTTATCACTGCCGCACCTTCGGTCAGGTTTATTTTACTGTTGCACGGCAATCTCTCATTAAACTTGGTTTTTTCTCGTGTTTCTTGTCCGCAGAAAATTGAAAATTTTGTCCAACCATCCTCTTTTGTGACATTTTGTGCAGTAAGGCTAGCACCATTTAGACCTAAATGAATATTGCCCTTTATCACGTCTTCAAGTTGTTCAGGAGCTTTAAAATCTAATTGTAAAGTGTGTTGGTGTCCCTTTATATTAGACCACCCTGTATAAACAACGATTCCTTTTGTTGATGGTTGTAACATCCACAACATAGTATGAGTGAAATCGTTTTCTGCTAATATTCCTAAATTAAGCATGTCTCCATTCTTAGGTTGAGCTAACGAAGTATCTTTTACTAACTCTATTGTGGTGGTGGCAGTAAACAGTTGATTCCAACAACTGGTTATTTGAAAAGGTACACCATCAAGTTGGATATACTCATTCTCGGATAACTTATATTCTCCCCTATTATAACAAGTTAATTCTATTGTGGCTTTTTCATCATCCTGTGTAACGCTTGTTATTTCGATGATGCCGTGTGAATAACCAGAAAAATAACAAAATAAATCTTGTTTCTTGAGTAATTCAGACTGCAAATTTTGTGCAGTGAGCTGAGGGATTGGAGAGAAAATTAATTGAGAGTTGATGTATGCTAAAAAAGGAGTTTTAATGCCATGTTGAGTTGCTATGGCAAGCAGATTACTCACTATGTATTTCACTTCGATGTCACGCCCAGCTATCAAATCAAGATACATACTAGGATAATATTCACCTTGTTTAGCTGTATCGGCTAATAAAGTTTGAATTATATCCTTTGGAATAATTATCGAATCGCGCCCTGCGATTTTAATAATTTCTCGCATGAGTGTTTCAATAAAACTTTTATAAGGTTCTTCTGTGGATAGCGGCAAAGCCGAAAGGCGGCACAATGTGCTGAGAGTATTGAAGGTAGCATTCCACAAAAGCTTCAGGTATCGAATTTCTTTAACGCTATTTGATATAATAACTTCAGGTTTAGTTCCCGAATATGCTGCGAAAGCATTTCCTATCATGTCACATACATATTGATGCTCCGGTTTAAGCGCGGCTAACTTTAATGCGCCTATAATGGGAACATTAACATGCCCTGGTTCAGCGGTTCGTAGTGCTCGAATAGTGACAACTGCAGCGATAATGGGATTATTGGGTAATAGCGCTTGTATTTCTTCTTCCGCTCCAATCCCATTTTGCATGACGAGAACCGCCGTATTGTCATTTGCCAAAGAGGGTAAACTTTCGCGAAGTGAATCATTGGCAGTGGTTTTTAGAGTAATAATAATCAAATCCGCATCTTTAGGAAGCGTCTCGATTGATGAATGAATCGAAGGTGACGAAGATTCTAACACTATAGAATCAGTTAGATGAACGTGGAAACTGTTTCCGCTAGATTTAATTGCATCATGAGTCGTCGGACTCATTAAATAAGAGACATCATATCCAGCCGAACGAAAAAATTCACCATAGGCTATGCCAACCGCACCAGCGCCCAAAATTATTGCTTTCATTGTTATTTTTCCTTATTACTCATCCCACGGACAAATGATCTCCAGTGAAGGATATTGGAAATCGTTCACATTGCGAGTTATTCAATGGGCATTAGCATCGAGTAAGTAACTCATAAATCCGCATCTCTTGTGGTAGAGGTATCATGCTTGAGAATCAGGCGAGTTTTTGCTAGTGGTGATTGCCGTAAAAATGCAATAAACGAAGGTTTCGATTTTTTTAGTAACCTCTTGTAATCGTTTGTTGAAATAACCACAACGGCTGGCTTCCCTTTTAGGATAATTTCTTGAGGTCCATGTAATGAAGCCTCTTTCAGGACTTCACTCAGTCGAGCCTTAGCCTCTTGTAATTGCCAACTTTGCATAATTCCCTCTGTTTTCTCTAAAAAACTAGTCTAACGGATTATAGTTTGGCTTAAATAAGACTATATTGCAATGAGTAAGGATAATATAGGTGGGACCTACGCGCAGGATACTACGAGCATGTATATCATAATCTCGATGCACTTTAATGCGGGCTACTTGTTTTACACTACCACCTCAACCAAATTCCCCTTCGTTTCCAACCAGACTTTGCGATCGCCGGCGCGTTTTTTGGCGAGCAACATATCCATCAGTTGGTCTGTGTTATCGCCATCACTCAAGGTAAGTTGTACTAAGCGGCGCGTGTCAGGCGCCATCGTGGTTTCGCGTAATTGTAGCGGATTCATTTCACCCAAGCCTTTAAATCGCTGTACGTTGGGTTTACCTCTTTTATGTTCGGCATTAATGCGATCGAGCACGCCGCGTTTTTCATCTTCATCGAGTGCGTAATACACTTCTTTGCCGATATCGATGCGATAGAGCGGTGGCATAGCAACGAATATGTGGCCGGCATCGATCAACGCACGGAAATGTTTAACAAACAGTGCACATAATAAAGTTGCGATGTGTAATCCATCCGAATCGGCATCGGCAAGAATGCAAATTTTACCATAGCGTAAACCAGCTAAATTATTCGAGCCGGGATCGACGCCCAGAGCCACGGCGATATCATGCACTTCTTGTGAAGCTAACACTTCTTGCGATTCTACTTCCCACGTATTTAGAATTTTACCGCGCAGCGGCATAATGGCTTGAAATTCACGATCGCGCGCTTGTTTGGCAGAGCCACCGGCAGAGTCCCCTTCTACTAAAAATAATTCCGTCCGTTTTAAATCTTGTGAGGTACAATCGGCTAACTTACCTGGTAAGGCGGGACCTGAGGTAATTTTTTTACGCTCTACCCGTTTGCCCGTACGTAAACGTTTTTGTGCGTTATTAATCACAAATTCTGCTAACGCTTCACCAAATTTGGTGTGTTGATTTAACCATAAACTAAAAGCATCTTTCACCACACCGGTTACAAATGCAGCTGTTTGTCGCGAAGATAAACGTTCTTTAGTTTGACCAGCAAATTGAGGCTCTTGCATTTTAACGGATAAAATATAGCTGAGGTTTTCCCACACATCTTCGGGAGTTAATTTCAAGCCTCGCGGTAATAAATTACGTAACCCACAAAAATCACGTAAGGCATCCAATAATCCCGTGCGCAAGCCATTGACATGAGTACCACCTTGCACCGTGGGAACGAGGTTCACATAACTTTCAGTGATTAATTCGCCACCTTCTGGCATCCAGGCTAAGGCCCAATCAGCCGCTTCGGTTGCGGCAGAAAAACTGCCGATGAAAGGTTCTTCGGGCAATATGGGATTATCGCCTAAGGCATCGCGCAAATAATCTTGTAAACCCGCCTCATAATACCATTCTAAACGTTCGTTACTGGCTTCATCATAAAAAGTCACCCGTAATTTAGGACATAATACGGCTTTAGCACGCAGAGTATGTTTTAAACGACTCACAGAAAATCGAGCGCTATCAAAATATTTTGCATTTGGCCAAAAGTGGATGCTGGTGCCTGTTTCTCGTTTGGGACAGGTATCAATGACTTTTAATTCTTTGGTTTTATCACCGTTAGCAAAACTCATTTGATACACTTGCGCATCACGCCGTACGGTGACAATCACTTTATCCGACAAGGCATTTAAAACCGAAATCCCCACTCCATGCAAACCGCCCGAAAAGGTATAATTTTTTTGAGAAAATTTCCCCCCCGCATGCAAACGCGTCATGATCAACTCCACCCCGGTCATTTTCTCTTCGGGATGTTTATCAACCGGCATACCACGACCATTATCAATCACTTCTAATGAACCGTCTTTATAATGAATCACATCAATCGTCGATGCAAACCCCCCCATTGCTTCATCGACGCTGTTGTCAATCGCCTCATGCGCCAAATGGTTAGGATTACGGGTATCGGTGTACATGCCTGGTCGTAATTTAACCGGCTCCAGTCCACTGAGGACCTCAATCGATTCTGCTGTATAATTGTTGCTCATAAATTTCCTTGAAAATAAAAACAGTCTAGCATTATATGCAAATTAGTTTTCGATAATGCGTCGATTTTGTCAACCTGAAAAGTGAAATCTTGATGAGAGGCAGTTTTCAATTCTCCTCTGCTGGTCATAAGTACCGTGATTTTCTGTGTTCTGCTACCCCCACAGTGGCGTAATCAGCTTTTAATTTATTGAAAAATATATGAATTTTATAGATTAGTTATCATCTCACTTTCTGGCCAAATATTTTATGAGCTCATAAAATTTTGTAATATCATGTTTTTTTATGATATCATAAAAATTATGGCCACTTAATGATATGAGGATATTTGTGATGCAATGGGAATCCATGGGATTTAGAGATGAACCTTTTAAAACGCAGCCCATTACGGCATATACACTGGAATTATATACGGGGAATATCGAAAAGATAAAGAATAGTCAATTTGCATTGCATTCTAACAATATGGTGATGGTTATCGAGGGCGCACGCGGAGTGGGTACGACTTCATTTGGTAATTATCTACGATTTAATGCTCAGGCGGAAAGGAAGTATTTTACACCCACCAGCGAGATTCGAGTTGAGCCTACCTGGAATGCGGACACATTGATGGCAGCGGTAATTGCCAATATTGTTTCAACGTTGGAGATTCAATATTTTGATCTAGTCAAAGACCAACTAAAGTTTAAAGAAGCTAAAGCGATGGTTCAACAAGTCACAGAGACTTACCGTTCTTTTGGTGCAACTGCATTTGGGTTTGGTGCTCATTACGGAAAATCGAGTAGTAATAGCCAACCGATGATTATGCCAACACAAGTGTTAGCACATTATCTGGAGGGATTAGTCAAGGTTGTTCATGCGTTAGGATTTAAATACGGTATTTTAATTCAGCTTAATAATTTAGATGTGGGTGTTGTTCAAAACGAGGATCATCTTAAAACATTGCTGAATGTGATGCGAGATTATTTTCAAATGGCGGGAACCAGTTGGTTATTAGTTGGAGATTTGTCTTTGCGTCGTTTTATCGCACAAGAAGTTGATCGAGTTGATGATATTATTACCTATGAAACAGAGATAACACCGCTGTCAAAAAAGGATTATTTAGCTATGATCGAGCAGCGGGTTAAATACTTTCGGATCAATGAGCACGTTAATTTACCAATAGATAACGAAGTTTTTCTTTATCTTTACGAAATTACGAAAGGACGTTTACGCTATATTTTTGGGTTACTAACCCGGTTATTTAACGTACTGCAATTGGGCACACTGTCGGATCGAATCACATTAGAACTAGCCAGGCCAGTTGTGATTAACTATGCCAGAGAACGCATTGATCGATTTCATTTAAGCAGTAACGAAGAACTTATTTTAAAAACTATTGCGCAAAGCGAATCTATGCAAGTGAATGAAATTGCAGAAATACTAGAGAAAAAACCCAACTATGTTTCTACAGTTCTCTCTCAATTACAAGCATACAAATTAGTTGGTTACACCAAAGAATGGCGAAACCATCATTATTATGCGTCAATCGATGCTTGTATTTTATATTCGGAAAACAAGGAGTAATTGGTAATAGCTTGTCCCCCATGCACATGGGGATAAACCGAATCTATTTTTAAGATTAATGTATTATATGTAAAATGTGGTCGATAGGTGGAATTAGAAAGTATATCTCATTACTGCATCGAAGGATTTTGGGAATGTTTAAATTAATTATTTTGCGAGGAACGCAGATTACCGCATGTATTTCCACATTAGCACAATTAAGAATAGCTCTTTTTCGAGAATACCCTTATTTATATGATGGTAATATTAAGTATGAGTCCCAGTACTTGAAAGAATATGCCAATGAACCAAATGCCATGCTACATGTCGTATATTATGGCGATGAAATTGCAGGCATGTTTAGTGGTATGCCGTTGACTTCTCACTCGGGTATTGTCATTGAATTAAGCCAAGCAATGCAAAATCGAGGATTAGATAATATCGATAAATACTATTATTATGGTGAAGTATTGATTTCTCCCCGCTTTCGTAAAATTGGCATATTTAATCTTTTATTTCTCAGCTTGAATTACGAAGCAAAAAATATGGGGTTTACTGATTCATGTCTTTTAACTGTAGAAAGATCAGCTGAGCATCCTCAAAAACCGATTGGTTATAATCAAAGCGACGGCATGTGGAAAAGGCAAGGCTATAAAAGAAATGGCATTATTATCGACTTTGAGTGGCCTACTATTCATCTTGAAGGCAACACCTATACTATTAAAAATCCTATGGCAGCGTGGGAAACAAGTATTATCCAAGCAGCAAGACCAAATTACGATTTGTTACTTGCAGAGATCTGTCAAAGATTTTCAGTGGTCGATTAGGAGGATATACAAACTGTATATCACTTTCCAGATTTTGCAATATCACAAAATTATTGGCAACTTTATGAGATGAGGACAATTCGATTATAAAAGAGCGCTTACCTGCAGGGGCGATATAACGCTCCTCTCAACAAATCTCTATGCAACTTCAGTAAAATGCCCGGCCGCGTATTCATGTAATACACTAGCAATGAATGTTTGGTAGGGAAGCCCTTTATACGCTGCTCTTTGTTTTAATCGGTCCAAATCGCCTTTCGAAAGACGGACGGTTATCCTTTCATCTTTCCGAAGAAAATTAGTCGCGGCCTCTTTAGCAAAGGCGGCTTCTTTTTCAAAGTCTGCCACGGTTTTCCATTCGCCGCGCTCAACAGAATCGAGCAGTTCCTGCTCATCTGCATCGAGCTTGACATTTAATACATTTCGTTTCTTACTCATCACACACCTACCATGTAAATATTCTTTAGTTAGTTTTCGAATCGGAAAAATGGTTTTAAGAAATACAGTTTGCTCATTTTTTTTCACAAAAGGCACTAAATAAACATATTCATTGATATTAATTATATAAATTTCTTGATTTGGGTATTTTGTCACATTAGGATGGGCGATAACATCTAATAATCCTCCTCCATCTAACGCAACTATAACGCTCTCAAAACTTATACCCCGCTCTTTTATTAAGAGTTGGTTTTTTTCAGCTGAAAATTCATATTGTAATTTACTTTTTTCCATATATCTAAAAATAGCACAATGTGCGACTTTTGTCAATTTATTTTCTCCCTTGCACCAAAGCCTTTGCCTTGCTTTAGTAAGCTTGATAAACTAGCGGACCTAAAATGCATTTTAAGTAGATAGAATAGAGTAAATACGCATGAATACCCAAATTGCGCGCACGAACATGCTGAAGCAGCAATTGCGGACGAACGGGGTGCTTGATGAGGCCCTGTTGTCAATTATTGATACGACCCCTCGTGAGCTATTTGTCCCTGAGGGCTATCAGCAGATGGCCTATGCCGATATGAATATCCCTTTGCCGCATGGTCAGGTTATGTTGTCGCCTACAATAGAAGCCAAGATTTTGCAAAAATTAGCCATTCAATCGCATGAACGGGTATTGGAAATTGGCACCGGAACCGGTTATTTCACAGCGCTGTTAGCGCAACAAGCGCACCATGTGACTAGTCTCGATATTTTTCCCGATTTTATTGAAA
>CAZULF010000067.1:0-11707 GCA_964621215.1 uncultured Legionellales bacterium
GTGGAAGAGATTCATTATACATTTGAGTCAAAGTTGAATTATTTACTTCTTTTACAACTTCCTTGCGCTTAGCTGGGTCAGTTATTTTTTGATTAACATAGCGCAAAGCTACGTCATATTTCCCTATTTCACATTGTCGCTTGATTATTCTAGAGTGTACGCTTCCCGTAGGCTTTGCTGGTTTAGATGCCTTTGAGGCGCTTGAAGAACTTGAAATCGATTCCTTCTCTTTCTGAATCTTACACTTAACTCGTTCACGTAAAGATTCTTTGGCGGTATCGGAGAGAAAGGATCTAGTTGCTAGATCAATGAATGGAGTCGATACAATCGATCTGGCAGGTTTTTTAGTCTGTGACCCCTTATCAGCTTCTGGTGGATTGAGATGGGGTTCTTCTGATGGAACTGAAAAATCGAGTAGCTTTTCTGCTGTTGCTTCCAGATCTGCTTTTATGGCATGTTCATAGACTTTTTCAATTAACTTTGGAGTATTTTTCAATGTATACGAAGAATAAAACCATTTATTAATATATCTATGATTGTAATAATCATCTTGATGATCGCTATGGTATACATAATGTCCCCAACGCAGTTCTGTCGCTAGCATTACCAGTAACATCAACTTTCCCGGGGCATCATCTGGCGTGTTTTCAAGTAGCTTTGTACTGTTTAGCTGCGCTGCCAGTGCATATGTTATATTAGATTTTTTGTATAATTCAAGTCGCACCGAACGTAGCTTATCGAAAAAATACAAAAGATTTTCGAAATTATTTTCTTCTTCTTGATATCTATTTGCCACATCGATTAAACAGCTTAAAACGGAAACTATTCTTCCTGGTTCAGCTTTTAGTAATGCGCTTATTGCATTGAAATTTTTCTTATCATCTATAAAACTCGTATCTTTGCTTGCTATAGCATCTAATAAGTCTTGTACTTCTATTGGCATGTAAATGCTCCTCAAATACTTAATTTATGCTAAGCATTTTACGAGCCCTGAATAAAAAATGTAATTGTCCAAATGGACAGTTTTTGAGGTGGTATTAGAAGTAGAAATACAGCGTGTAGCCCGTCATTAGCCGCGCTCAAGCATTTATTATTGTCGCTGTTCTAAAACGCGGCGTAATGCGGGATCCTCAAATAGAAAACCCGGATTCCGCTTCGCTCCATCCAGGCTACGGAGGCTAGCCCACGTTAAGAAAACTGATATCCTGCAATTTTCTCAACAAATTTTGCTGTCGCTGTCTGTTCGCCGCTACTTTGCCAGAATCGATGTGTGTTGATTACGGGTGCGTTTGCAGTACTCCAAAAGGATATTTTAGTCTTAGCCGTGTCAGAGTCTTTCAGAGCGTTTTTTAATCTTTTAAGCGCTGTTACTTTAGCTTCTCCAGAGGAAGAAAAGAGGTTAAGCCAAGTTTTAGCTCGAAGTCGCTCTATTTCACCATCGATTTCTGCTTTCACATCCTCTACTGTCTTTGGCTTTGTTGAAGCTGTACTCAAAGAAGAGCTTGCTGAAGACTTTTGCAGTGGAGCTAGTGGAGCTAATGTCTCTGTAATATCATCAAACAACTCGGTGATATCCGTACCTGACTTGGCACTGGTTTCAAACCAATGTAGTCTTTCTCGTTCGGCATAGGCCTGAGCATGTTCTTGCTCAACTTGACGTTGCCCCACTAAATCATACTTTGTCCCGACAAGATATATGGGGATATCCTGATTTACCGTCTGTCGAACCAATTGAAGATATTTAGGTAGGTTATTAAAAGTTGCTACATTAGTCGTATCATAACAAAGAATAATCGTAGACGAGTTCTTTAAAAGTAAAGGCATACCCCTAAGGTCTTCATTAAAACATCCAGGCACATCCAGGATTTCCAGGCTGATACATAAAAAACCATTATCAATCCCTGGCAGCTCTCGACTAAGCTTCTTGTGTTCGGTTTCAACTATTGTAGTCTGTTTATATTCTAGATTAAACTCATTGCGGGCATAACGATTGATCAACTGAGTCTTCCCAACATTTCGACCGCCCAGCACAACTATTTTGAAAGAGTTTCCGCTCATTATTTTACCTCACAGGATTTATATCTTTTTTACTTAAAGATGGTAATGTTGAAACTAAAAACTAAAAAATAAGCATTAGCCTACCTTTGTAGAGCGCTAGAATACCATATAATATAAACGTGTGCAAATTAAGAACACATTAAGGAGGAGATCCCTCGCTGCTACGATTCAAGAAACTATTTTACAAATACGATTTCCTCTGACCACTGCCATTACCGGGAATCCAATGCTCGGGATGACAACTTCAGAAAAATCAATACTCGGAGAACATGAACTTAATTACCCTGACGTTGCATTTGTTTTAATTGTTGTTGGGCTAATTGTGCTGAGGCGGAATTGGGGAATTTACTATTTAAGGCGGTAAATTGTGCTCGGGCTTGTTTCCATTGCGATTGATTATAGTAAATCATGCCGATTTTCAGCATAGAATCCGCTGCTTTAGGTGACTGTGGAAATTGAGTCACTACGGTATTAAATTGATTTTGTGCTTGCGGTAAATTGCCTTCAATCAGTGCTAATTCACCTAACCAATAATGCGATGTCGCTGCATATTGGCCGTTGGGATATTGTTGTAAATAGGTTTGCAATGCCACCGTGGCTTTGCTGTATTGCTTGGCTGCAACCAATTTATAGGCATCTTGATACATTTGTTCTTCGGATGCATTGGTGTTGGTGTTAGCACTGGCGACAGCTGTTGTTGTCGCTACAGCTGCTGCAGTTGCTGATGCTGCCGTCGGAGTCTCTGCCATCGCTGCAGGAGAGGCTGAGGTGGCTGCATTTGAGGTCACTGCACTTGATGTAACTGTAGGGGCAACAACAGCCGTGTTCGGTGCAGCGACATTTTGCTGTGCTTGCAGTTGTGCAATGGCATGACCTTGCTCTTCTAATTGTCCGCGTAATTCTTGAATCTGTTGTTGTAATAAAATAATTTGTGAGGCTGGATCACGTTTGTTCACATCAGTCATCATCGATGGCGTATCGCTAACATCATCCGCGGTAACTAATGCTTGATCTGGAGTTTGGGTTGTATCGGATGCCACCATCGGGGTATTAATAGACGCTGGTGCCGGAGCTTGCGAACCACTCATTACGATACCATTGCTTGAGGACACGGATGCAACAGGATGTCCGTTGACTACAGGCGCGTCGGCGAGTGCGAGTGAGGGTTGCAAACACAATAAGGCTATCCACAAGCTGGATCCCGCGGACAAGCCGCGGGACGACGTCCTTCTTGCGGACAAGCCGCGGGACGACGAGAGAAGGGGCAACATTATTTGCTCTCGTAAATCAAATCAACACGGCGATCGAGTTGATAAGCTTGTGCGCTATCACCCATCATCGCTGGACGTTCTTGACCATAACTCACCGTAACGAGTTGCTGGCCAGATACACCCATTGATTCCAAACGTTGTTGAACTTGATCAGCACGTCGTTGACCTAAACCGATATTGTATTCACGGCTGCCGGTAGGATCGGTATTACCTTCCAAACGAACTTTAGCAGAAGGATGCGATTTCAGATAATTAGCATTCGCTTGCAACACATAATCGTAATCTGGTTTCACATAGCTTTTGTCGAAATCAAAATAAATGGTGTTTTTATCAATACCTAATAATTTAGCCATGTAATCTGAATTTACGAAAGGTTCATTATTGCCTAAACCACCCGTTTCGGTGCCGCCAGCATAACCACTTTCTACGCCAGCATTGTTTTTAGAAGAACATGCGGCGAGCGTTACTGCGATAAGACCTACGGCTAAGATACGAGATAAATTTGTCATTTTCATTTCCCCTCTAATTTAAGACCCTCTTCCCCTGCCCCTCTCCCGCAAGCGGGAGAGGGGAGAGATTTTATTAATTCAAAAATGGTGACCAGGCGGGCTCTTGCACATCACCCAATTGATCAGGTAACTGCACATTCACTTTGCCATCGGTCGATGCCATGGCTAGTACACTGTGCCCAGCTTGTTTGGTAGCATACACTACCATCTTACCATTGGGCGCTACGCTGGGCGACTGGTTATTCCCACCATGAGTCAACACTTGCACGTTGCCCGTCTGTAAATTCAATGCTGCGATATTAAACCCACCGCCTTGGCGATTCAAGAGCACAATATTTTGTCTATCGGGGGTATAAGACGCACTTGAGTTGTAATTACCGGTAAATGTAACACGTTGCGCTTGTTTAGTCGCTAGGTTGACTTCATATATTTGCGGTGAACCACCACGATCAGAGGTAAAGATTAGTGATTGACCATCTGGTGACCAGTTTGGTTCGGTATTAATAGACGTATCATTGGTAACTTGCTGTAAGCCGCCCGATGACATATCCAACAAATACAGATTAGGATTCGCTGCACCACGCGATAAAGCCACGGCTAATTTTCTTCCATCGGGCGACCATTCAGGCGCACCATTAATACCTTTGAAGCTGGTAATCAATCGGCGTTTGCCTGTTGCAACATCTGACACATAAATTTGTGGCAAGAAACTTTCAAAAGAGACATATGTCAGTTGTCGGCCATCCGGTGACCATGACGGTGACATGATCGGTTGTGATGAAATTAATATCGGCTTAGGACCGTAACCGTCTTGATCGGCGATCATCAACATATATTTAGCTGGTTGTCCTGGATGACGTTGCACTAATACATAGGCTAATCGTGTGGAAAATATTCCTTTCACACCGGTTAACTGTTGATAAACTCTATCGCTGATGTGGTGTGCTGCACGCCGCATATCATTTTCAGAAACCGTCAATTCTTCAGTGAGCAAAATATTATTCGGTGCTTGATTAAATAAATTGACTAAACTGTAAGTAATTTTATAACGGCCACCACCGATGGATTGCACATTACCTACTACGACATCATCAACATTTTTGCCTTGCCAATATTTACTGTTAATCTGTCCTGAGGTGTGAGGATACTCAGCAATACTACCATTCGCTAACACATTAAATTGGCCGCTATTGGCTAAGTCATGATGAATAATGCTCGCGATGTCGACGGGAAAATTTGTTTGGCTATCGGTAAAAGGCACAACTGCGATAGGAATGGCTGCTGCCATGCCTTTGGTTAATTCAAGATTTAACGCCGCCCCTGCGCTTTGGCTTACTAGCCCGATCGCGATGGACGTAAGAAGTATCATTATTTTACGCATTTTGGTACCTTTTCAAAAATAAATATCGTGTAGCCTGGATGCAGCGCAGCGGAATCCAGGTCCGGACCTTGTGCCATGACGATCTTCATGAAGACGCTGTAAATACATCCCTGTACGCTCGAGTTCGGCATCCCTGCCTCACACGCTTCATGAAGACGTCATGCCACGAGGTCTGTAAGCTTGTCAGCATCTCATAGCTTTCTTCCTGGATTCAGCTACGCTGCATCCAGGCTACATATTGATTACCCCACCACATCCTCGGGTTTTACTTTCAATTCAATTTCCTGCATACGTTTAAACAAGGCAGGATCGGTCGGAACGGGTAAAGGTGACGCTTTGTAAACTGCTGTAATCGCTGAGCGATCCAACAAGGCATCGCCGCTGCTTTTTTTCAATTGCACATTTTTGACCACGCCGCCTGGGGCTAACGTGATAAATAAAATAGAGGTAGCGGATCGATCACTATTTGCTGGAATAATCCATTGTTGACTAATCGCTTGTATAATCAGAGCATTGTATTTTGCCAATTCATTATTAACTTGTTGTTCTTTGGCGGCGTTCAATTGCGTTTGTTCTTGCGCAATTTGTTGTTGTAAACTTTTTTCGGCAGCGATTTTCAAATCTTGCTGCGCTTTCAGTTTTTGTTGCTCTTTCAGTTTCTTTTGCTCATTTAATTTTTTTTGTTCTTGCTTCTTGGTTTCTTCAATCGACGCTAATTGTTTTTGCGCTAATTTCTGCTGCTTTTCTAGCTGTGCCAATTTATCTTGATTTTGTTTCACCAATGCATCTTGCTGCGCTTTTAACTTCGCGAGTTGCTGTTCTTGCACGCGTTTTTGTTTTGCCGCTTCCGCCGCTTGCTTTTTCATAGCAGCTAATCTGGCTTTTTCCGAGGCTTGTTGTTGTGTTTGTTGATTTTTCAGTTTGGCGATCTCTTCTTCCACTTGTTCTTGATTCACCGACACCGCCTGCACGATTTTTTCTGATTGCGCCAAATTCAATGTGGTTGGTGGTCTAGTCGGTTCAGAAAAAACAAACGATATAATTAATGCGGCAAAAATAATAAAATGCAGTAATAACGATAAAGTAAATGATTTGCGTAAAGGTAATACGTTTTCCATCAGCTGCTCGCCTCTGGTGGTTGCGTCATTAAACCAATATTACTGACGCCGGATTGCTGCAATAACACCATGGCGCCAACGACTTTGCCATAATCTGCATTTTGATCGCCTTTCACTAGCACTTGCCGTTGTTTACCTTGTTGAGATGCGAGCTGTAATTCAGCTGCTACGCGTACGCTCAATTGTTGTGGTGTCACGGGAATGTCTGGCGTGGTAGAAATATTCAAAAAATAATTTCCTTCACGATCCACTGTCACAATCAATGGCATTTGATCTTCTTTTTCAATCACTTTTGCTGCTGCTTGCGGCATATTCACATCCACGCCTTGCGTCAATAACGGCGTTGCAATCATAAAAATCACCAACAATACCAACATCACGTCAATATAAGGTACCACGTTGATATCCGCGACTAAACGTTTAGCCCGCCGGCTTTTAATTAGTCGGCTAGACATACTGTTCTTCATCCTCAAAATCAACATGGTGTCTTTCGCTGGCAACCGGCCGTGCCATCACTTCTCCGCTTTGTAATTGTCTTGCGAAAACCGTGAGTAATTCTTCACGAAAAGTACCATACTGATTAGCAACTCGAGTGGCACCATTAGATAAGCGATTGTAGGCAATTACCGCGGGAATTGCTGCAAATAAACCCATGGCCGTGGCTACCAACGCCTCAGAAATCCCTGGTGCCACCATAGCAATGCTCGCTTGTTGTACTGTCGCCAAGGCTTGAAATGATGTCATAATGCCCCACACTGTCCCCAATAGTCCAATATACGGACTAGTAGACCCAATGGTGGCCAGCAAAGGTAAACCTTGCTCTAACTTATCTAATTCTTTTGCCTCTGCAATGTTTAAAGCACGCTCTATGCCTTCAATCGTCGCACTGGCGCTAACGCCTAACTTTTTATAACGTGTAAATTCTTTAAAACCCGCCTGAAAAATACTGGCCAAACCGGTTAAGGCTCTATTCGATTTGCGGTGGCTTAAGGTACCATAAACTTGCGATAAGTCGGTGGCATCCCAAAACCGTTCCTGGAATGCAGCGGCTTGACGCCGAGCCTGCTTCAAAAAGCTTCCTCGATGAAAAATAATTGCCCAAGAAACCACTGAGGCTGTTAATAACACCAGCATGACTAATTTCACAACTAATCCTGCATTAAAAAAATAATCTAACATGGAATGATTAACGCCCACTGTTCGCGGCTCCTTATTGAGTAATTGCGTCATTTTATCACAGGCTATTGCGAAAATGTAGTCTGAATGCCAGCCTTCACTCAGTAGCGTTCAGGGGCAGATGGGTCGTGTATAAAATTGCCACCGCCCTAATAAACTCTTAATAATGAGATGGTATTATACCCCTCTATGACATTTAAAAATTTGTACGATTATGGAGACTACACGTTATGCCAGGTGAAGATAAAAAAGCTAAGGTTGTTACAACATTAGTTGAATATGATATTTACCTCCAGTTTTTCCAAAACCCTGCATCCTTTTCTTTTTTTTCTGATGAAGATCAAAATAGTTATTGGAATTTGCTTCTTAGCCTTAATAAATTTTTTGCTAATAATAAGGAAATAGCTTTCCCTATCGAGCTGATTCAAACACTACTCGGTTTTGTTTTTTATGATCACATGCTGGCTATAAATAATGTCGATATCAAAAAAATCAATCAGTTCGCTGAACAATTAGCTTCAATTCATAGGCCACTTAGCTTACCTATGCTGTATAACTTTGTAGAACAAGAACTTTTTTTTGATAACAAGGAGCATGTTAGATTCTTTATACAAAAGCTGACCTCAGTGAACGCAAATAGAAAAAGACTGCTTGAAGAGTTATGTACCGCTTCTAACACTGAACCTGGCTTAGCCTTGGACCAACCTGAACATGCACCAAGGGAGTCTACATTAAGTGCTCATGATCGGATTTACCAACGATTTTATTTAAAGTGTGCGTATTACTTTATGGTTAATGGAGTCAATCTTAATCGTTTTTCTCTGGATGAATATATGCGCCTATTTCATATACTGTATACTGGTGGATATGATTTTCTTTTAAGAACACGACCTGACATTACGAAAAACCTAATAAATAGCGTTTATATGACTCCGTCATTCAGGAATAGCTTTAATGAAGAAACCGGTTACGAGCCCCCTCCATGTTGGAACTGGCTAGTAAATAACATATACAATCATGAAAATAATAAGATTAAAATACTTCTAGAATTAGAACCTGATCTTGCTAGAATAGCCTACTATGATACTAGTTTAGCCCATTTTGCTGCCGCTTTTGGTAATGCAGAAGCGCTCGAATTGCTTCATAACACCGGCTTAGTTAACTACCATTACAGAGCAAGTGGCGAAGTTCGGAGTTTCGCTAATGGACGTTTTCATCATGATGGAGATTATTGGGAACGTGAAAATGTACGGTGTTGTTTATCTGACAAAACATGTGGGAAAAAATCAACCTTATTTCAAGGGACTATTCTCGAGGTAGCAAGGAAAAATAATCATTCGCAGGTAATTACACAAATTGAGCATTATATGAGCTCGCCTACAAGCTCGCTATCTAACACGCCCCACTCGTCCTCAACAGCTATTTCAACCATAGTAGCCACAGCGACACCTACCAACACCCTATCAGCAACCACTCCCCCGGCCTCTGCTAGATTTTCCACATTATGCTCTTCACCCAAGATCGAAATCAAACAAATTTCCGAGGTACTGCGGGAAGCCTTATTGGCATTCCTGTTTGTTGCCGGCACCCCTCTCGCTGGAATTGTGATTGTCGGTGGCTTTGCTGGTATAGCAGGCGGTCCAATTGGCTTCCTCGTTGGTGCCCTTATTGGTGCGATTGCAGGCATGATCTGTGGAACCTATATGTTGAATGAAATGGGCATCTTTGCTTCAGGTTATCGTTCGATTGAAACATTACCACTGGTGACGAGCGAGAAGAGAGGCGATCTTCTTCCTCTGCAGGGAAGATAGCCTGGACGCAGGTCAGGCCAAGATCTCTACTCATCTCCTTGGTACTTGTCGTCCCGCGGCTTGTCCGCGGGATCCAGAGATCTCGATAACCTTCTGGACCCCGTGGACAAGCCACGGGGCGACGGGGTGAGATGTGAGGAACCGATACTTGTGGGTCAAGGCCCCGGATTCCGCTGCGCTGCATCCAGGCTACATTTACGTCATTTGACGCTTCCAGCAAACCGCGTTAACCTTACAAACATTATCCATTGATGGAGAACCTCTTATGTCTTTTGGCTTAAATTTTGATTTAGGCGAAACTGCCGTGATGTTACGCGATATGGTACGTCAATTTGTGCGGTCAGAGATTGCCGAACGTGCTGCTGAAATTGATCATTCTAACACCTTTCCTCGTGATTTATGGCCGCAAATGGGTGCCTTAGGTTTGCATGGCATTACCGTTCCCGTCGAAGATGGTGGTGCGGGCATGGGGTATTTAGAACATGTGATCACCATGGAAGAGATCAGTCGCGGCTCGGCCTCAGTCGGATTAAGCTATGGTGCTCACTCTAACCTCTGCATTAATCAAATCGCCTTAAACGGCACTAATGCACAAAAACAGCGCTATCTGCCTAAACTCATCAGTGGTGAACACGTTGGTGCTCTTGCCATGAGCGAAACCGGTTCCGGCTCCGATGTCGTTAGCATGCGTTTACGTGCAGAACAACGCGACGGTTATTTTGTATTAAATGGTTCAAAAATGTGGATTACTAACGGCCCCGACGCTGATGTGTTAGTGGTGTATGCGAAAACGAATCCTTCTGCTGAGGCTAAAGGAATTACCGCATTTATCATTGAAAAAAACTTTAAAGGATTCTCGACCGCACAAAAGCTGGATAAACTCGGCATGCGTGGTTCTAACACATGCGAATTGGTATTTAATAATTGCGAAGTACCGGTTGAAAATGTGCTGGGCAATTTGAATGAAGGCGTGAAAGTGTTAATGCGTGGGCTCGATTATGAGCGCGTTATTTTAGCCGCAGGTTCCGTTGGTATTATGCAAGCTTGTATGGACTTAGCTTTGCCTTATACGCGAGAACGCAAACAATTCGGTAAGGCCATTGGCGAGTTTCAATTGATGCAAGGCAAATTAGCCGACATGTATACGCTGTTAAATGCTTCCCGTGCTTATTTATATGCTGTGGCAAAAGCTTGTGACCGCGGTGAAACCACGCGCAAAGATGCCGCAGCAGCGATTTTATATTGTTCGGAAAATGCAACCCAAATGGCATTGCAAACCATTCAATGTTTAGGCGGTAACGGTTACATTAATGAATTTCCTGCGGGCCGTTTATTACGTGATGCAAAATTATATGAAATCGGAGCCGGTACAAATGAAATTCGCCGGATGCTGATTGGAAGAGAATTGTTTCAGGGGTGAATAGAGTAATTTGGAAATTCTCGTAGCCTGGATGCAGCGAAGCGGAATCCAGGAAGTATGATGTATTCTGGATCCCGCGGACAAGCCGCGGGACGACGGCCTGACTTTGAGGCATGAATGTCTTCGTGAAGCATGTGAGGCAGGGATGCCGAACCTGAGCCTACAGGGACGTATTCACGGCGTCTTCACGAGGATCTTTCGTGCCTCAAGGTCAACTTAACCCGGATTCCGCTTCGCTGCATCCAGGCTACATAATTTAAAGGATATGAATATGACCAAGGAACCGATTGTTATTGTCAGCGCTGCGCGCACACCTATGGGGAATTTGTTAGGTGAATTAAAAGATTTTACCGCACCACAACTTGGCAGTGCCGCAATTAAAGCCGCATTAGAACGTGCGCAATTACAACCTCAAGATATTCCTGAAGCCATTATGGGATGTGTATTAACGGCAGGACAAGGGCAAGCACCCGCGCGACAAGCGGTGTTAGGAGCTAATTTACCACAAAGCACTCATTGTACAACTATCAATAAAATGTGCGGCTCCGGCATGAAAGCCGTCATGTTAGCGCATGATCTTTTACGCGCTGGCACACATGACATTATGCTCGCCGGTGGCATGGAAAGCATGACTAATGCACCTTATTTATTGAAAAAAGCCCGCGCCGGTTATCGCTTGGGACACGGGCAATTACTCGATCATATGTTTCTGGATGGTTTGGAAGACGCTTATGAACACGGAAAATTAATGGGTGTGTTCGCCGAAGCCACCGCTAAACATTTTGGCTTTACTCGCGCAGCGCAAGATGATTTTGCTATCGCTTCTCTCCAACGCGCACAAAAAGCAACTCACGATGGCACGTTTGCCACTGAGATCACTCCGTTAACTTTGCGCACTAAAACTGGCGAACAAGTTATAGATAAAGATGAAGGGCCTCTAACCGCTAAACCAGAAAAAATTCC
>CAZULF010000068.1:0-11610 GCA_964621215.1 uncultured Legionellales bacterium
GATATGTAAGTCCATGAGGATAACATGGGGATTCAGTTCGCGCACTAGTCGTAGTGCTTCGTCGCCCGATTTGGCTTCGCCCACCACTTTAATTCCAGAGACATTTTCAAACAATTTTTTGATACCCTGGCGCACCAGGTCATGGTCGTCGATAAGCAATAAGCTAATCAAAGTTTACTCCAATTTTTTGAAAATGAGATGGCGGAGAGGCAGGGATTCGAACCCTGGGAGGGGGGGTGCCCCTCAACGGTTTTCAAGACCGCCGCCTTCAACCACTCAGCCACCTCTCCGAAACAATTTCGTGGGTAGAATACCTTAAAATGGAAGCGAACGCTAGCGGAACGTAGGGCTCGCGTGAAATTCCTGTAGCCTGGATGGAGCGAAGCGGAATCCGGGAAACACTGGCTTAAAGTCAAATCGTCGTCCCGCGGCTTGTCCGCGGGATCCAGAACATATCGTGATCCCCGGATTCCGCTTCGCTCCATCCAGGCTACATTAGTCTTGATCCAACCAAGCCCTAACCATTTGAAAATCTTGGTACGCTTTGGCTTTATCGCGCGGGTTACGCAATAAATAGGCCGGATGATAGGTCACTAGCAAGGTCGCGGGGTGATTCCCGAATTGTAAGCGTTGTCCTCGCAAACGTGATAAGGAGGTATCCACCCCCAATAAGTAATGGGCTGCAATCCGGCCGACGGCGAGAATAAGCTTGGGCTGCACTAATGCGATTTGACGTTCAAGAAAAGGGGTACATTTTGCGACCTCTTCGGAGGATGGGTCGCGGTTGTTGGGTGGGCGGCATTTTAGGATATTACAGATGTAAACTTCTTTTCGACTCAGGTCGATTGCCTCCAACATGGCATCAAGCAATTGGCCTGCTCTACCGACAAACGGTTCACCCAAACGATCTTCATTCGCTCCGGGCGCTTCGCCAATAATAAGGAGGTCTGCCTGCTGATTACCGACGCCAAACACGGTTTGGGTTCGGGTTTGACATAGGTTACATTGTGTACAAACGACCACCTCTTGTCTGAGCTTATCCCATGGTTCCATAGGCTGAATATCCGCCACAGCGGCAGCGGCTTTCTCTTGCCAAACGGTCACACCCATTTGTTGCAAGTAATACTGTTGTTGTGTTGAAATCATAAATGGTTACGTGTTCCCCTAAACCCTGTAGCCTGGATGGAGCGAAGCGGAATTCGGGTTTTCTATTCGAGAATCCCGGATTCCGCTTCGCTCCATCCAGGCTACAGGAACTCCATCGCATTTTAAAAAATCTCCGGTATAATACCTCTTTTCACACAAGGCTAGCAATCATGTCTGCTGATACTCTAATCATTGTTGTCTCTATTTTACTAATTGGCGGTCTGCTACTGTGGGGGCTGTATCGTTTACTGACTTCGCAGTTGAAATTGAGCCAAGCTGAGCAACAACTCATTCTAGAAAAATTATTTAATCAACTCAAAGAAACCGTGCAACAAGAAAATGTACAAGCGCGTGAATTGTCTAGCAATCAGCAATTAACTGGCTTGGCAACCATTCAAGATAACTTACAAAAAACTAGTATGTTAGTGCAACAAAAATTATTAGATAGCTTAACTCACCATAGCAAACAACTAGACGAGCGCGTTTTGCATTTAACCAATGATATTCAGCAGCGTTTACAAACTATTAGTTTGCAAGTGGAGCGCCGTTTAAATGAAGGCTTTGAAAAAACAACTGAAACGTTTACCCGTGTAGTTGAACGCTTAGCCATTATTGATGCGGCACAGAAAAAAATTACTGAGTTATCGACTAGCGTTGTGAGTTTGCAGGAATTATTAGCCGACAAACGTGCGCGTGGTGCATTTGGTGAAGTACAATTAAGTACGTTATTACATAATGTATTGCCTGAAAATCATTTTGCTTTGCAACATACTTTGTCGAACGGCAAACGTGTCGATTGTATGTTATTTTTGCCTGCCCCTACCGGCAATGTTGCTATCGATGCGAAATTTCCGTTAGAAAATTACCAAATTATGCAGGATCGCAATACTAATGATGCTGATCGCAAATTAGCGGAGCAGCGTTTTAGACAAGACATTCGCAAACATATTCAAGATATTGCTGATAAATATATTATTGAAGGCGAGACTGCTGACGGTGCGATTTTGTTTTTACCTGCCGAAGCGATTTTTGCGGAAATTCACGGACATTATCCTGACATAGTTGAAGCAGCACAAAAAGCTCGTGTGTGGTTAGCTTCGCCAACAACATTGATGGCGATTTTAACTACCGCTCGCGCAGTATTGAAAGATGCGGCGACACGCAAGCAGGTCCATATTATTCAAACGCATTTACGTGCTTTGTCGATTGATTTTGGTCGTTTTGAAAAACGTATGGATGCCTTGGCCAAGCATATTGATCAAGCCCACAGCGATGTGGCTGATGTGCGAACGTCTGCTACAAAGATCAGCAGTCGCTTTACCAAAATTGAGCAAGTTGAATTGGAAGAAGAGCATCATCTGGATGTGACGCTAGCGGAAACTAGGATTTCTGAGCTTGAGGATGTGAAAACCTAGTAGCCGGGATGGATGCCAGCCTTCGCTGGCATCCATCCCGGCTACAATTTACATCTTATTCCAAGTCTGCGTACGACCAATCAAAGAAATACCAATATACCCGCGAATCTTCAAACTTTTTCCATCCGGAGCCAAGGTAATATTACATTTATAGGTTTTGCCAGATTCAGGATCAACAATTTGGCCGCCACTCCAAAATAGAGGGTCTTTGGGGCTTTGTTTCATGCCGGTTAAAATAACCAAACCTAACATTTTTTGATTGTGCAAAGCACCAGTACATTTGACACAGACATCATCAGGACCTTCACCAGGTCGATAATACGCTTTAGTAACCTTTCCGCTTAATTGACCCTGACTATCTTCAGTAATGGTAATAATACTACGTGGCTTTTTGGTGACATCGTCAATAGTTTGCCATTTACCTACCGGACTCACCGTTCCGGCAAATGCCACTGACATCCCTAAAACACTGGCTACTAATATAGCCATCATTGTTTTTACCCAACGCATATCCCTACTCCTTTAATGATTAATCGGTAAACTCAAAGCGTACCATAAAGTTAACGCATTGTTATCACAGTATAATCTATTAACTGAATACTTTGCAGGGCGTGGAAAGATTTTTTGTAAGTCAGACAAAATTTGGTCAGTAATGTAGAAAATAGCGGGAATGTTATTAATTAAAGTAGATTCTGAGCCATCCCTTGACCTTCCATAATGGCAGAAAGAGATCTTGAGTTATCCGATGGGCTGTTAGCTGAAGACTCTGGTCGTGTATGAGGAAAGCTCTTTATTTCTCTGGTCCAAAATCCATCTCTGCTAGATGGTGCGATTGTACTGCTTCGATTTGGCATACTTGAATAGTTTCTTACTAATCCAGGTGAGGTAGATCTTAAAGGATGCGTAAGTCTCACCAAATCTGCCGAGGAGGCTGAGCCCTCTGGCCTTCTTAGGTTCTCCTCTATACCACTAAGTAAAGAAGAAGCCTCTCTTCTATCCCCTTCAACCTCATTAATCGATAAAGGTAAAACATGTTCACTTCTGGCCCAGCTTCTACGTAAGTAATTAAACAATCCATAAGGGTTGCAACATGAGCTACTACTTGATGAAGTTTCATGTTCAATAACCGCCGCCTTGTTGCTTTTCCACCCTAAAAGAATTTGTGTTTCATTAAATACTTTTTGTACTGAAGGATTTTTTCCTTCCGCATTGCGATGAGTATTACTATAAATATATTCTAATGCCTGTTCAGAATAAATCTGAAAGAGTCTTGCTGGAATTGAAGGTACTTCACCCGCAAGAAGTAAAGCAGCTTTTGTCGCTTTGTAACCACAATAAGCTAATGTAAGAGTTGAAATTAGAGAAATCAGCATATTTAAATATGGAATTTTTGGAAACCAATCTTGTAATCTCTCATTATGTACTACCAACGTAGAAATAATGTTGGTACAGGATTGAGTAAAAAGAGATATCGGATTTACGTATGACATTATTTTCTTCGCATAATTTGCAAGAGAGGAATCCCTATTATCACTTGAAAACAAACTATACTTAACGCTGGGGAAAGGAGCCATCTCTAAATGTAAAAACCGTTGTGCTCCTAAAATTTTAACTATGACCCAAGAACCTACACCAATAACACCACCACCAATTAATAATGGATTGAGAATCATACTATGAGAAGGAAGTCGATGTATAATGGCCTCTCTTGCACCTCGTAGAATGATATGTAAACTACTCACGCCTCCCAGTGTTGCTAAGGTCGCAATTAAATACGACTTACAAGTAGCTTGGAAGTCATTCTTTAAACCCTTATTTTTTATTTGGTCACTTTGACCCTGAAAAACAAAAAATAATATAACTACTGAAAGTAGTGAATATATCCCTACCGGTAAAGTAAAAGCCAAATTACTGTTATCTGCAGATGTCACTGATAAAAACAAGGCTGCAGTATTGGTATAACCAACTAGCAATCCAGCAATAATTAAGAATATACGACCTAATAAATCGCGGTAGGTTTCTAAAAAAGTTAAAAAATGGCGAAGTTGCAACTCATCCGCCTCTAACCAAGTTGAGGAATTCGCTAGATTTTTTATTTTATGACCTAACCGACGCAGATCAGCATTAACATCTAATTCTCGAATGAGCTCTGTTAAAGTTAATACTTGTTCGTAGCCAAAACATTTTGCACTTGCTTGCAATGCAAGGTGCTTTACTTCAGCTATTTCAAGGCTTTTTCCGTGACATACTGCCACTTCTTGTAAATTTAACAAATACTGATCTAATTGCTCCGGAAATTGTTTTAGATAGTCTGCATCTGTTTGCTCTCTTTCTATTTTTTGAATGTATTCAGCACAGACTCGTGATAAATCATTTTCCAAACTGCTTACAGGCACTAATGACATAGATAATAATGTATTATATGAAAATGCTTGTTTTGGAGTGCATTGAATCATCAATGGTGCAATAGCCGCGGTAGCTTTTTCACCTGAATTGGGATACCGCGAAAGGTAAACTACAAAACAGCTTAGCGGGATGACAAGTAAATACATGAAGGGATCAATAATTGAAAAAACTTTCGTCATGATGGTGGTTATTAAACCCATCCCACTTAAAAGCATCATGAGTTCTTTTGTAATGCTGGTATAACCTACTGTTAATGGGTAATATTGACCTAACGCACTAGTAATGGAAGATATCCATGCAATAAAGTAGCCTATTATTCGGGAAACGATAGGAATGAGATAACTAGCCACTATGACGCTAGTGTTGGGTGTGGGTTCATGCTCTAATTCTGCCTCATCACTTCCATCAAGTGATTCATCCCGGGATGTGGATGATGTTAATTGACGAGTAAGATTATTATCATCCCCCTCTTCTTCATGCCAGCTTAAATCTTTTTCTGTATCCGAAGAAATCGGAATTTCAACATAACTATGCCCATCTCTCGGCTCAATTTCTAGCTGTGTGCGTAAACCAGGCACCGTGGATTGTGAACCAGATTTTTCTTCGCCAGTAACTGTGAGAGTCATGCAGGCCTCATTCATGTTTATAGAAGTTTTGGCGCCATAATACAGCAAAAACATTAAAGGTATATTAACGATCGAAAATAATTTTCTTAACCTTCTTCCCATTTTACGATACAGTGGGGCATAAGCCTTAAGGAGGGGTATTTCATATGCCAAAACCATATCATCTCGCAACCCAAGTTATCCATGCTGGCCAAACGCCTGATCCCAGCACTGGCGCGGTGATGCAGCCAATTTATGCCACATCCACCTACGCTCAATCCAGCCCGGGACTACATCAGGGGTACGAATATTCACGTACACAAAACCCTACTCGGATGGCCTATGAACGATGCATTGCTGCATTAGAAGGTGGAGAAAAGGGGTTCGCTTTTGCCTCCGGTATGGCGGCTATTGCGACTACGCTTGAGTTATTAGACCATGGTGATCATGTGATTGCGATGGATGATTTATACGGCGGAACATTTCGCTTGTTTGATAAAGTACGTCAACGCTCAGCCGGTTTACACTTTTCCTTTGTGGATATGACGAAACCGGAAGATATCGAGCAGGCTATACAGCCAAATACGCGCATGCTATGGGTAGAAACTCCTACAAACCCATTACTCAAATTAGTTGATCTACAACAAGTGATTGCTATTGGACAAAAGCACAACTTGCTGGTTGTGGTGGATAACACTTTTGCTACACCCATGCTACAACAGCCATTGTCTTATGGTTGCGATATCGTAGTCCACTCCGCCACAAAATACATTAACGGCCACTCAGATGTCATTAATGGTATCGTTGTGGTTAATAATAAGCCCGAACTGGCAGAAAAAATGGCTTTCCTACAAAATTCTATTGGTGCGGTTGCCGGGCCGTTTGATAGTTTTCTCGCCTTACGTGGTGTGAAAACATTAGCACTCCGCATGCAACGACATTGTGAATCGGCTTTAATCTTGGCCGCGTGGCTGGAACAACATCCTAAAATAGAAAATGTCATTTATCCTGGCCTTGCGAGCCACCCACAACATGAACTAGCCAAACGACAATTACGCGGCGGTTTCGGTGGCATGATTAGTATGACGGTAAAAGGCGGCTTAGCTTCATCCACTCATTTCCTTGAAGCATGTAAATTATTTACCTTAGCTGAAAGCTTGGGTGGAGTTGAAAGCTTGATTGAACATCCGGCCATTATGACACATGCTTCAATTCCAGCTGCAACACGGGCGGCAATGGGAATCAATGATGGATTTGTGCGATTATCCGTTGGTATTGAGGATGTAAACGATTTGAAGAATGATCTTGCTAATGCATTGGAGGCAGCATGAATAAGCGCTCTCCACAAGCAAGAAAAGAGAACATGAAAGCACGTGGGAAAGAGTTCTTTCTTTTATTCACCGGCGCCCTACTCACTCTCGCTTTCGCGCCATTTCACCAAGCATGGCTAGCTTTTATTGCCCCAGCTATTTTATTAGGTTGTTGTTTACATGCCTCTAAAAAACAAGCCCTCTGGTATGGCTGGTTATTTGGTTTGGGCTTTTTTGGCACCAGTGTGTCTTGGGTTTATATCAGCATCCACACTTTTGGTGACACCAATGCCTTCTTAGCTGCATTCTTAACGCTTTTGTTTGTCATGTTCTTCGCCCTCTTTACCGCCTTTATTGGTTTAGTTAGTAATATTTGCATCGGTAACCAACGTTTTAACTTTTGGCTGACGCTGTTTCTATTTCCTTTAATTTGGATCGCCAGTGAATGGCTACGTAGCTGGGTTGGCACTGGATTTCCGTGGGTATTTTTGGGATACAGTCAATTAGATACCCCACTACGCGGGTATGTCCCGTTAATTGGCATTTATGGTGAAAGTTATTTAACGGTTTTGTGTGCGGTATTCGTCTATGGCATGAGTCGAAAAGAGCAGCTATTTCGTGTTGCTTCATTTTGGTTAATTCGATTAGCTTTATTAATCGCATTAGGCGCTATTTTCGCCGGCGGTTATTTATTAAATAAAATCCATTGGACTCACCCCATCGATAAACCTATCACGGTCAGTTTAATACAAGGCAATATTTCGCAAACAGTAAAATGGGATGAGCAAAACTTTATTAACATTTTGCAAACATATCAACGCTTGACACAACCTGAGTTGGGACAAAATTTAATTATCTGGCCCGAAGGCGCTATCCCTGCGCCGTCGCATTACGTACCCGACTATCTTGCTATGATCGATAAAATGGTACGCACAAATGGCAGTACTTTGTTGCTAGGAACCTTTGTGGAAGAGGATCCAGAACACATTTATAATGGCATTCTTTCATTAGGAAATGACATTAATACCGGTTACGAAAAACGCCATCTAGTACCTTTTGGTGAATTTGTGCCCTTTTCTAAGCTACTACATGGATTAATTAATTTCTTTAATCTACCGATGTCTGATTTAAGCAAAGGCGCTCCCGATCAACCGCTGATAAAAGTAGGTCAGCTGACTATCAGTGCCAGCATTTGTTATGAAATTGCCTACCCTTCATTGATTTGGCACCAGGTCAGTGCTGCTAATTTATTGCTTAATGTTAGTGACGATAGCTGGTTTGATGATTCCATCGCTTCACCACAACAGCTTCAGATTAGCCAAATGCGCGCCCTGGAAACTGGCCGACAAATGTTAGTCAGTAATAACAACGGCATCACGGCCTTGATCGACGCCCAAGGCAATGTGGTCGCCCGCTTGCCCATGGATGAAGAAGGTATTTTGCGGGTAATGGCGCAGGGATATGAGGGTGAAACCCCTTTGGTAAAGCTGTATCAGATGTTTTAGCCCTCTCTCCGTAGCCCGCATTTCGCTTCGCTCCATCCAGGCTACCACGACAAATCCGAGGAATGGCCCCTTGCCAGCTCCGCATCGCTGAGTTATGCTTGCTCAAGCTCTTTTTTCAACTAATTGTGAACTAAAAATATGATGCAAGCGCATTACCCAGCCAAGGCTATTGAACAACAAACCCAGGAATTCTGGGAACAACACCAATCTTTTGCCGTTAACGAAGACATTAGCAAAGAAAAATTCTATTGTCTCGCTATGTTCCCCTACCCTAGCGGTCACCTCCATATGGGCCATGTACGTAATTACACGCTGCCAGATATAGTGGGTCGCTATCAGCGCATGTTAGGTAAGAATGTTTTACAACCGATGGGATGGGATGCTTTTGGCTTACCGGCAGAAAATGCCGCATTGAAAAATCAGACAGCTCCCAGTGAATGGACGCGTAGCAATATTACCCGCATGCGTGAACAATTAAAAAGCTTAGGGATGGGGTATGATTGGCGACGTGAATTAACCACCTGTGATCCCACTTATTATAAATGGGAACAATGGCTGTTTATCCGCATGTTTAAGAAAGGCCTTGTGTATAAGAAAAACTCGGTAGTCAATTGGGATCCGGTCGATCAAACCGTGCTAGCCAATGAACAAGTCATCAACGGCTGTGGTTGGCGCTCGGGTGCGCCGATTGAGCGGCGTGAAATTCCGCAATGGTTTATACGCATCACAGATTACGCTGATGAATTATTGCAAGATTTAGACAAGCTACCCGGTTGGCCAGAGCAAGTTAAAACCATGCAACGCAACTGGATTGGTCGGTCTGAAGGCGTGCAGTTGAATTTCGATGTAACTGATCATACCGAAAAATTAAGTATATTCACTACCCGCGCCGATACGTTATTTGGCGTAACGTTTATCTCCATTGCACCGCAACATCCACTCGCCCAACTAGCTGCAAAAACTGACACGCATATCGCTGATTTTGTTGCAGCCTGTAATAAAACTAAAGTCGCTGAAGCTGACATGGCGACCATGGAAAAATTAGGTGTTGCCACTCCGTTTTTTGCACTACATCCTTTTACCGGTGAAAAATTACCGATTTGGATCGCTAACTTTGTGATGATGGATTACGGTACCGGTGCGGTCATGTCCGTGCCCGCACACGATCAACGCGATTTTGAATTTGCACATAAATATGATTTACCCATTAAACAAGTCATCACACCTGCTGCCGATCAAGTTTGTAATCTTGATAAAGCCGCTTTTGGTGATTACGGTATATTAACGGATTCGAATGAGTTTAGCGGATTGGACTCAGCCACGGCAATTGATCGCATTGCTGAAGCGTTGATACAAAAGCATCAAGGTAGCAAACAAATACACTACCGTTTACGCGATTGGGGTGTTTCACGCCAACGTTATTGGGGCGCACCCATTCCTATGATTTATTGTCAGGACTGTGGTGATGTACCTGTGCCCGAAGCAGATTTACCCGTGATTTTACCGGAAAATATTAAGCTGAAAGATCCGGGTTCTCCATTAAAATCTATGCCAGAATTTTACGAAGTCACTTGCCCACAATGTGGAAAAGCAGCGCGACGTGAAACGGATACCTTCGATACTTTTATGGAATCTTCCTGGTATTACTCGCGTTTTGCCAGTTACAACCAAGAAGATGCTATTCTGGATGATCGTGCAAAATATTGGACACCTGTCGATCAATACATCGGTGGGATAGAACATGCTATTTTACATTTACTCTATGCACGTTTCTTCCATAAAATATTACGCGATGAAGGTTTCCTCAATTCCGACGAACCGTTTACTCATTTACTCACGCAAGGCATGGTGTTAAAAGATGGCGTAAAAATGTCGAAATCCAAAGGCAATACGGTGGATCCACAACCTTTGATCGAACAATATGGCGCTGACACGGTGCGTTTGTTTATGACTTTTGCTGCACCACCAGAGCTATCATTAGAATGGTCCGATAGTGCGGTAGCTGGCTGTTATCGTTATCTCAATCGCTTATATAATTTGGCTTATCAACATCATCAAACGTTACGTGATTTCAATCAAATCAATAATAGCTTTGCTGGCGATGGTTTAAATTGGCAACAAGCCAGTGACGATACAAAGAATCAACGTCGTCAAATTCATGAAATATTGAATCAAGTGCGATACGATTATGAGCGACAGCAATTTAATACGGTTGTGTCTGGTTGTATGAAATTTCTAAATATTTTAGAAAAAATTGATCCTGCAACGAGTCAATTCGATTTAGCAACGCTCAATGAGGGTATGAGTTTCCTACTCCGCACATTAGCCCCTATCGCACCACATATTACTCACTCGTTATGGCGAGATTTAAGTTTTGGTGAAAATATTCTTATCGCTAAATGGCCGAAGCCTGATAGCACGGCATTGCAAGCAGATACGATGAAGCTAATTATTCAAATTAATGGGAAACTACGTGGTGATATGCAAGTCGCGACGACGGCAGATGAAGAAAGTATTAAACAACAGGCATTAGCTCATCCTGATATTCTGCGGATGATGGGAGATAAACCGTGTTTGAAAATCATTTATGTGCCGCGTAAATTGGTGAATATTGTGGTGGGAGTATAATTGTGTCAGCTTTATCGCGTTTGCGTTTCTGCCTATTGAGTTGTTTACTCGCCATTGGCTTAGTGGTATCTGGATGCGGTTTCCATCTGCGTGGTTCGTTACCCTTGTCGACAGACCTCAAAATATTAGCTATCAATAGTTCCAGTCCTTATGGTCCCCTCACACTACAGTTAAAACAAATCCTGAAATCAATGGGAGCGCAAGTTGTTGCTACAGAAAACCATCCGCCTATAACTATTTACATCGACAATGAAGGATTTACTCAAAACAGTGTGACTCAAAGTGCGAGCTTTAGTGTGCAACAATATATGATGTTTTATACTGTCAATTATCATGTGGTAGACAAAGCAGGCCGCACTATATTCGGTCCTAAAACCATTACTATAAAACAATTATATTCCGTCAACCAAAATCAAGTGTTAAGTACGGATGCACAGCTACAAAACTTACAACAACAAATGCAACAAACCGCTGTGTATCAAATATTATCTCAATTGAATTCGGCTGAAGCGAAAGCCGCTTTCGCTAAAATACCAAAGTCATGAAATTACGTTTTGAACAGTTATCTCAACATTTGGCGCAACAACTAGCCCCC
>CAZULF010000069.1:0-11387 GCA_964621215.1 uncultured Legionellales bacterium
TGGGTCAAAAATTTATTAACGATACGGCCCACATCGGTAGGCATAAAACGTTTTTTGTCGAGCGTGACGTATTCACGTTGTTGCAAAGTATAAATAATATTAGCGTAGGTTGACGGACGGCCTATGCCATATTCTTCTAAGGCTTTTACTAAACTGGCTTCAGAAAACCGTGGTGGAGGCTCAGTAAAGTGCTGTACCGCATCAATATTTTCTAAATCAACTATATCACCTTCATTCATGTTAGGTAGCAGCGTATCTTCACCTTCTTCTTTTTTAGCATCATCTTGATCTTCTTGATACACGGTAATAAAACCTGCATGTTGAATGGTCGAACCATTGGCACGGAACATATTTTTGGTATTGCCACAACTTAAATCAACCGCAACCGTATCAATGGTCGCATGAATCATTTGACAAGCGACGGTACGTTTCCAGATTAAGCTATAGAGTTTAAATTGTTCTGCAGTTAAATGCTTTTGCACCTCTTCAGGTAAGCGCAAAATCGAAGTAGGGCGGATCGCCTCATGCGCCTCTTGGGCATTTTTGGATTTGGTTTTGTATTCACGCACTTCATCGGGCAAGAAATCTTTACCATAGCGTTCGACAATGAAACTACGAATTTCTTCCACTGCTTCTTTTGCCAGACTGACAGAATCGGTACGCATATAAGAAATTAAACCGACTGCGCCACCCCCAGTGTCAATACCTTCGTATAATTGTTGTGCAGTGCGCATGGTACGTTGCGCTGTCATACCTAGTTTACGCGCCGCTTCTTGTTGTAAGGTAGAAGTAGTAAAGGGTGCAGTAGGATTACGTTTACGTTGTTTGCGGTCAACTTTTTCCACCCGCAATTGTTTATTGGCCAGTGTAGTAAGTTGTTGTTGTGCAGCATGGGCTTGTTCAGCATTGGTAATGCTGAATTGCTCTTGCTTTTCGCCATTGTATTCAACCAAGCGCGCACTAAAGGGTTGTTTGCTCGCCAAAGCGTGTGCGTGTATGCTCCAGTATTCTTGAGCGATAAATTTCTCAATTTCTTCCTCGCGCTCAACGATCATGCGTAAGGCAGGGCTTTGTACTCGGCCTGCAGATAAACCACGGCGAATTTTTTTCCATAATAAAGGTGATAAGGTATACCCAACCAAATAGTCCAAAGCACGCCGGGCTTGTTGAGCATTGACCAAATCCATATCCAGCTCGCGCGGATGCTCAACGGCATCTTTGATGGCGGTTTTGGTGATTTCGTGGAATACCACCCGTTTAACTTCTTGTTTCTTTAAAATTTTTGCTCGACCATGACTTGCTGTACTGCCCAAGCGATAGCTTCACCTTCGCGGTCCGGGTCAGTCGCTAGCATGAGTACATCGGCTTTGCGCAAAGCTTTAGCAATAGCAGCCACGTGCTTAGCATTTTTTTCGATCAGCTCATAGTCCATATGAAAATGATTGGCGGGGTCAACTGCACCATTTTTCTTTTTTAAATCAAGGACATGACCAAAGGAAGCCAGGACTTCGTAGTCTTTACCCAGGTATTTTTCAATAGTCTTTGCCTTGGCAGGCGATTCCACAATCACTAAATGTTTGGCCATAGTTCCACTCTTGTAAATTCTGCGCATGAAATTGCATATATCATGTTGGATATTTTAGTTTTTTGCAATAAGTTTGTGGAAGACTATTCTATTTCTATTGCGGCGTACTCAAGCAATCTTTATTACCGCATTGCCAATAGAGATCTTGGGGTACAACCACGGAAGTGTTCACATCTGTTCGAGTAGTACAGCCGCCATTTTTACATTTTAAGTCTGTTTGATTGGAGCGCAGGTAAGGACCCCAGAATTGTGTGTCGTCGGTAGTTTGAGTATCGTCTGCGGTGATTGACGTGCCGGCAGGCACATTGGCGGCAGAGCTCCAATATCCCGTTGGAAGGCACATCGTAACATAATAATATTGATTCATCTTGTTAGGCATATTTACCGGTTGACTTGCTTGAAAGTCCATATAAGGTTCCATTGTATATAAACCATAAGTGGAATCTTTGAATACTCTACTTCCTGTCACATAGATGTATTGGTCTCTGTAATTAGTGTTACTTTCAAAATCAGGTACGCGAAGGGTGATTTTGTCTCCCTTTTCATCTTTTCCTTGAACCTCATTTGTTGTTCCAAGACCTGTATAAGCATGTTCTGCAGTGGTAAAAAATTTGGGGGTAACGACATAATGCCCTTCATAGCCCTTGGGACAACGTGGTAAGTAAATTTTAATTGACGAAGGTTTTGGCGCATTAGTTGGGGTTGCTACAAATCCAGCCGACACAACCCAGCCTTTATCTTTAAAAAATTCCGTGATATTCGATATTTGCCCCGGAACCGGAATAGCCGAGAAAATTGTTGCATTATTGGTGCCGCCCACCCAAGCAGAAGGAAGCTTGGCTGCCATTGCTAAAGCGGTATCGTTAGAGGGGGTATTTAATGAAAGAGTAAAATAAGGCGCTTTTTTATCGGTTGTGGTGGTGGTGTATTCTGCAAAACTACCACAGTTTGTGGTTTTACCTGTTGTCACAAAAGGTGAGCAACGAGGATCTGCGCCGCCTACGGTCTTGGGTAGGTAACTTTTATCCACTAAGGTTTGCAAACTCAATGGCCACTCAGTATAGGTAACATAGTATGCCATTGCGGCTTGTTGAATATTGGAAGCTTCTTGTGCGGCTTTTTGTACGACAGTGGCGCCACTCATCGTACGTAGGGTTTTAATGGCATACACGCTGATCAAGGCTAATACTACAATTACTAGCATTAACTCAATTAAGGTAAAGCCGGAGTGGCGTTTTGTTGCAGACATCCTTGATCTCCCTTAAATTTAGTGTAGCGTACCGTAGCTTCCTTCCATCATAATCACATTTTCGAGTTTTTGTACGCGTATATTTGAATGATTATTAAAACATAGAACAAATAACATAATCCATTTTACGTGATCGATATCTACATCGTTGTGGCCTAATGCCATGGCGCGATCGATAATTAATTCACGAATTTGACAGTTAATCACACCATCGCGTTCCAAGGCACCGATCAAACTACGGATATCGATACTAATTTTATTTTTTTCATCATCGGAATAAATACGCAGGCTGGGTCGATCGAGAGAGACGCAGGAATGAAGCGGATTATCACGTAATTCCACTAACCATTGCACAGCATGAGTCACATGTGGAGTTTCAAAACCAGCACTTTCTAGCTCATCGAGCAGCACATCGGGTTCGAATAAAAATTGCGTGTCGTTACCGCTACCCATATAACTTTCAAACAGATAAATCAAAATATCAAGAATGTCTTCTTTTTGTTTCATGCTTTTTGCTTCATGTTAGTTGTCGACCTTCCTACTTTTATAAAGCCAAATAACGATGACTCAATATATCCATTCAATTCTAACTGAGTAAGTATGCCCGTAACTTCTTGGGCTGCTAAACCAGTTTGTTCAATAATCTTATCCAAAGAAATTGGCTCAAATTCAAGGTATTGTAACACAAATGTCACCTTTTTATCCAGCGGGATAGCAGAATTTGATTCCGAGCTTGACATAGTCGAGTCGGGCAGTTGAGGTAAGGATAATTGTAAAAGTGGGGTTAATTCTTCGACAATGTCTTGCACCGTTTCGATGAGTCGAGCACCTTCTCGGATTAATGCATGGCAACCGCGGGCTTGTGGATTATGAATTGAGCCGGGGAGAGCAAAGACTTCACGGCCTTGTTCGGCAGCGAAATGGGCGGTGATGAGTGATCCGCTTTTTAATGCGGCTTCAATCACCAGTGTGGCGAAACTTAATCCACTGATAATACGATTACGTTGAGGGAAATGGCTGGCAAGGGGGGCGGTATCGGGCGGAAATTCGGAAAGTAATAGTCCCTGTTCAGCAATCCGTTGGGCTAGGGTCAGATGGCGCGCAGGATAAATGCAGTTTAAGCCGCTGCCTAAAACCGCAATAGTTTTTCCGCCGGCTTGTAAAGCACCTTCATGACTAATACCGTCAATGCCGATGGCAAGTCCGCTGGTAATCGTCAAACCTAAGTTGGCTAAATGATAGGCAAAATGTTTAGCATTATTTTGGCCTGTGGTCGTGGGCTTACGAGTGCCCACGATCGCCAATTGAGGACTAGACAATAATGAAATATCACCGATACCGTATAATATACTAGGTGGCCGTGGAATTTCACGTAGCATTGGTGGATAAGCAGAATCATCAAAGCGAATGATATGCTGTTGTGTCGACTGATCCCAAAGCTTGTTTTTATTATTTACCATGAAAATTTCTCGATAGCTCCTATTGTTCGGGTGTGGCCACAATATCTAACACATGAATGGGAGAAATGGCTGCTAGTACTACCCCAAAGCTAGTATATTCAAACACGCGGAACACCATGAGTTGTCCAGCATATTCATTGGGTAATTTTACTTTTTTACCGCTAACAGGATCTTTGATGGTTCGTCCTAAAAGGTCAATATCTAATAAGTTACCTACTTTTACGCCACTATAATTGCCGCGATCGATGACAACCACCTGAAATTGGCTAATCAAGGTGACTCCATCCATCACAGAAATGATCTGACCTTGGATAGGGCGACTCGGGATGGTGGGATAAAAATCTTCACTCAATTCTGCTTTTGATGCGGGTTGCAATCGATCACCGACTAATACTTCGCGTGAGGTGCTGGTGACTAATAAGGTAGCGGGATTGCCAGCTTTAAGTAATTGCGCAAAGCCCGTGTTAATGGCTTCATATCCAATGACACCACGGGTCTCGGGATCAACATAGGCTTGGCCTTTACGAAAAATCGAGTATTCGGTGCCAATTTTGGTGGCAGTTAATCCTTCAACATAGATTTGATCGCCAGCCCCAGCCGTGACGTGTTTTTCTGGAAGCCCAACAATATAAGGTGCGGCATTCAGCTCATCACGACTCGTTACCATCGAACCTGTTAGAAAGGGCTCAATAACGTAGAGGGGAATGATAGGGATGGCCTTATCGAGAGGGTAGCGACGGATTTGAGGCTTTAATTTGATGACACCACCTTGACTGAGTAACAGGCTGGGGGTGCCATTATTGCTTTGTTGCAGAGTTAATATCTCACCCGGGTAGAGTTTATAAGGATTGCGTATGTTGGGGTTAAGTTGCAACAATTGTGGCCATTGACTAGGAACTTGTAAATATTGGTTTGCGATACCAATTAACGTATCTCCAGGCTGAATTGTGTAAGTTTTTGGCGCATTGGGTTTGAGCTGTAAGTCACGTGCTTGAGTTAGTAATGGAAGCAAAGCCAGCAACAAACAAAATAACCAACGCCAAGGATTTTTTCTAACCATCATATGACCTTTTATTAAAATAACTGTGACAGTATACCTTACTTTTAATGTTTTCTTAACGGTTTTTTGTTATGCTATAGCTGTACCGGACATTTAATTAAAACTCTCGTCGTCCCGCGATTTATTCGCGGGATCCGGGGTGTATCGATGCGTTCTGGATACCGCGTCCCACGGCTTGTCCGCGGGACCCGGTACGACGTGGGTGAGAAAGTCCACTACAGAGAGATCTATGAGTTAAACAAGGAAGTTATTCAATGCAATATTCTTCATTCATGGAAGTGGTCGGTAAATCTATCGACGCAGTCGGTGTTCTTGTCATCATCATCGGTGTTGTCGCCGGCACCATCTGGTTTCTTGCCAACGCTAAAAAAGTCGGTCTATCCGAAGCGTATATCATTTATCGTCACATCGTCGGTCGCGCTATTTTATTAGGTTTAGAATTCTTAGTCGGTGGTGATATCATCCGCACCGTGGCCGTGTCTCCCACGCTAATGAGTTTGGCAGTGTTAGGTGGTATTGTGGTCATCCGAACATTTTTGAGTATGTCACTGCAATTAGAAATTGATGGCCGTTGGCCGTGGCAGGGCGTACCTTCGAAAACTGCATAAGGAAATTTCAAAAGGGCGATTCAAGAATCGCCCTTCTCGGTTGCTATTACCGACTATTGACTTGGCCCAGACACATTTGATGCATCGCTTACGTCCGGTTGCGTTACAACGTTTTCGTGTTCGATAACTATTCCAGGTTGTTCTGTAGGCTTGCTACCAAAAAGCCCGATACCAGCCAGCAGACTACCATTACCCACACCGTTATACAGAGTAGTTAAATGCGGATGTAATCCAGCGACGGTTTTTGTCTGTTGTTCAGCCAATATCACTTGAGTGGCTCCCTCTCGGCCTAAATGATCAACCAGTGCTGCTAAGCGCTGTCCCAAAGCTGTACTTTCAGCTTCAGCTCGCTTTGTTATGGCTTCACACTGAGCCTCATTTGATAGTTTTAATGCCTTAGCATCCGTCTCAGCCTTTTTAACCTGGAGTTCATTTTCTGTCTCTGCCATGGTGACTCGTGCTTTTGACTGTGTTTCCACTTCCTTCAGAGCTATAGTTTGTGTAGCAAGCGCTTCAGATTCAGCTCTTTTTTGATTAGTTTCAAACTCAATTGCTGCAGATTGTTGCTGCGTTCTTGCTAGTATTACCTGAGTACTGGCTTCCGACATTCGGGCTATCTGTGCTTTTGCAGTGTCAGACATAATTTCTAATCCACTACTTAGGTTAAAGCTACAAAGAGTAATTCCTGCCGCTAGTAAACGTTGCTCTAATTTTTGGTGTAGCTCTAGACGTACTTTGAGCATCACATCGGCATCGTTATTGTGTGAATGATCTGGGTCTGGTGCTTTCATGACAACGATATCGGTTGAGGCAATATGTTGAATAATACCGGCCATAGTATCGGTGGCAGTTCTTTTTACCCATTCAGAAATACTTTTCATTAAATCATCTGGATCATTGCAATTCTCCGGGTTACATAATTCTTGCACCGCACGCTCTGCATTTTGGCGGTCAGCAATTTTAAACATAACGTCAAATTGTGCTCGGACGGGTATGTTATCGGAAGTTTTAAATGTTTTTTCAGGTTCAATTAAGATACTTTGTTGTGTTAAGGGTAAGTATCCAATGGGTTTTATAAGGGGATCTTTCGTCTCATAAGTTCCCGTTTCTAAAATACTAAAGGCTTTTTGTGCACCATCAATGCTATCACCGGCAATAATGACCACCTCGGGTCCTCGAACCATGAAACGTCTAAAAGGAGAAACAACGATGGTTCTTTCTTGCAAATTAGCAAAAGGTTGACCTGCTTTATAGGGCTGAAATTTTCTTTCTTTATCGATTAAAATATGTGTCCCGGGGTTGAGTTTTTCTAACTTCCCATCGTGAGAATTGATGGCAAATCCTATATGGCCATCAGGAATAGTGACCACCGTGACATCGCCGAGTTCTTTTACTGGATCAGTAACAGAAACCTGTTTAATAAACTCAGGATTTAATCCTTCTAATACATGTTTACCTTCACCCAAGCGATAAAATATTCCACCGATCCGCACTAACGCTATTTTCCCTGAATCAACATACGCAATCATGATCTGGTTGTCGATGTTGATCCATGGTTGTGCAGCTTGGCCCGTGGGTCGACCAATGCTTTGAGTGCCACCCCATGTATGATTAGGTGATACCACCCAATGTTTACCTACACCTAGAAGCACTAGGTTGCCATTATTATGCGAAATACCAACGTGACCGGCAGGAATAACTTTTTGACCGATCAATGTTGCACTTCCAATGCATGCTATGACAGTGGTAAATAAAGTTCTTTCCATTCTATGGGCTTCAGGTTCACCAATAGACCAAACAAGAGGAGTTGTGCTACGTGAATTCTGTAAAGCACCGAGAATAGGATGAAGAGAAGTTGGTGAGCTTGCAAGAGGTGCTTGTTGATACATGTTATTAAGAGATAGAAGTTCCGTAGAATGAGTGTGTGGAGAAGATCCGTCTTGTACGGTGGCGGAGGAACCTATATATCCTGGTCTATAGCCAGGGATCCATTCTATCCAGTTGGCAGCTTCATGGCCATCTACTCCAGGGATTTTTGAATGGAGGCCGGTTTGGAATGTATTATCCTCGTACGCTTTCTTTTGCGAAGCTGCGGAATACAAAATGGTAGGTCTATTCGAGCTAGAAGAAGAGCTTGAGGACGAAGAGCTAGAGGCGGAAGATGCTCCAGACCCAGAACCTGCAACTAATGGTTCTTTCTCAGTTTTGTTACCCATAGTAAACCTCTCTTTGTTGTTAATTACGTTACCAGTGCCTGTGTTGTCACAAGCTTTTTCATCATATCGAGGTTAATAGTAATAATCAATATTAAAAACAAATAAAAATCATTATCGTTTAAAGTTTAATGCATCACAAAATTGTGCCTAATAAATGTCCGATACCATAGGTTACTCCGCCAGCGACTATGCCGATCAATAACATTCTTAGTCCACTCTTGAATGCATTGCGTCCAGTGTAAAGGCTAATAGTTGCGCCGATGATAAATAAAGCCAGACTGGTGAATAAAATCGTGTAACGCAGTTGATTGTGATGAAAATTCAAAACGAAAGGAATTAACGGTATCAATGCGCCTAATACAAATGAAATAAAAGAAGATAATGCTGCACCATAGGGTGACACTAAGCTATCTGGATTTAATCCCAGTTCTTCTCTGGCGAGGGTATTGAGTGCATTTACGGGATCTTGAATTAACGTATTAGCGATTTGGTTTGCATCTTCTTTTGTTAATCCGCGTGCTTGATAAATTAATGCTAATTCCGCGGCTTCTTCGGCTGGATAAAGCTCTAATTCTTTTTTTTCTAAACCGATTTGATATTCATACATTTCTCGTTGTGAACGTACCGACACAAATTCGCCAGCCGCCATGGAAAATGCACCCGCTAACAAACCCGCAACCCCAGCTAAAGTGATAATTTCAGAGTTACTGGTGGCACCAATCATGCCCATAATTAAACTGGCATTGGATATCAAGCCGTCGTTAACGCCAAAAATAGCTGCACGCAAATTATTACCGTTGCTGCTGGATTGATGCCGCGTGCCGATATCAGCAATCGATTCAGGCATAGGATGCCCTGCATCTGCGGTGCTGTAGACGGACATGCCTCGTACTTTCATGGCGGATAATATCGGTCGCAGTGTGCGGGGCTTAAATTGTTTAAGTAACAACGCCACAAAACGCACTCGTAAAGTGGGATGGTAAGACGTGGGAACAGAACCACCCATTTTTTTGATTTGCTCAGCCCACAATTCAGCTTGATCATTCGATTCAACCGATAGTTCTTCAAATAAGGCTTTTTGCTGCGGTAACGTCGACTTGACAGCGATGATTTTATATAAAAAAGATGTGTGTTTTTCCTGCATCCAACTATCGAGAGCGAAGGCAATTGATTTTGAAGAGGATTCCATATTTAAAGTTCCAAAATATTTAGGACGTGTTTACAATTCGCTAACGTAACTCATTATACAATTATCTCGCCAGCCCACAACATTTTTAAAAAGATTGACCATGGTAAGCATTCAATGCGTTGCACAGGATAATCCGTCCTGTCAAGGCAGTTTATCCGGATAATTAGCCAAAATAGTACAATTGTCACCCGGTCCTACTTCTTTCCAAAAACCGCTAACCACCCATAGACCGGCAGGCCTTGCTGTTCACGCAATATTATTTGGTGTAGGGTTTGAATAGTAAAGCCATATTCTTGCGCTAAACGTTCCAAATAGCGTTGGCTATGAGCATAACGGCCGCTCTTGGTCAGAATGAAATCCGCTTCATGGGTCACTTCAGTGGTGAATGCGAATAAGCCTCCGGTAACCAGTGCGCGATAACACGCCTGCATAACAGCAGATAAATCGCCCATATAAACCAAAACATCCGCCGCAGTGATCACATCGATTTCATTCTGCCAATGAGCTAATGCATCCACCAAATCCGAATGAAATAATTCATCATAGATATGCTTTTTCTCAGCAATATCCAACATTTTTTGTGAAATATCCACGCCGGCTAAATATTTGGTGCGTGGTATAAAATGGTGACCGCATAAACCGGTGCCGCAACCTAAATCAACCATACGTAATTCGTCACGATCGCCCGTATATAAGCATACTTGTCGATAAATTTCTGCGGGAACTTTATATTGCAGGCTATCCATCAATTCGTGATCAAAATGAGCGGCATAATTATCGAATAAGGCCTCAACATAACTTATTGGTGCAGTAGATGGCGCTTTTTCTCCAGTAAGAGCCGCTAATCGATATTGTGCGATAGCATCATCAGGACGAAGTTGCAGCGCTTTTTTATAAAAGCTAATGGCTTCTGCTTCGCGTTTTAATTTCATTAATGTAGTGGCGTAATTGACGTAAGCATCGGCATCGTTTGGATGTAGTTGTGTTGCTGTTTGTAAATGGTAAGCTGCAGTTTCCCATTTACGTTGTTGCATGAAAATAACGCCTAAATTGAAATGCGCCGTGTAATCTTCTGGTTGCTGCGCTAACACCAAACCATAATGATGTATCGCGTTATCCAATTCTTCACGCAGTAAATATAATGCAGCAAGATTGCTGTGGGCTAGAAAATGAGTGGGATCTAGCAATAAAATTTGTTTAAATTTTTCGATGGCGACATCGGGTTTATCTAACTTTAATAATACTGCACCAAGATTTAATAATGCATCAACGTGTGACGGTAATTTTTCATAGTGATAGGCTGCAGTTTCTAAATCATTTTGTTGATATGCTAAAGTCCCTAATTGAAAATGAGCAGTAGGGTGATGCGGTTGGTAGCGTAAGATGCGTTCAAAGGCATGTTTGGCTTCATCTAATTCATTCAATTTTAAATAGACCGTGCCTAGGTTAATATACGCATCAATATAATCTATTTTTAGATTAATGGCTTTTTTATAAGCGTTACAGGCTTCAAAAAAATGTTTTTGCTTTTGTAAAATATTACCCATGCTATTGTAAGCTTCAGCATAATTCGGTTGTAGCGCAATGGCTTGCTCAAGATGTTGCATAGCCTCAGCTATTCTATCGATATGGCCTAAGCATGCCGCTAAATGAGTGTGGGTTGAAGCAGATTGCGGTTCTTGTTGTAGGGCTTGCTTGAACCAAGTAATCGCCTCCTGATAACGTTGTTGTTGCGCATATAAAATGCCTAACAAATTCATGGCATCGGTGCAGAGAGGATCTATTTGTAAAATGGCTAAATAAGCTTGCTCAGCTGCAATCACATCGTTTTGCTGGTGTAAGGTTATGGCTTGACGTAATTGTTGCTCTATTGAAAAGCTCACAGTAAACTCACAATTTTTCTAACAATTGCTTTAATGCCTGCGCCCGATGGCTAACGCGATTTTTTACGGTTATATCTAATTCTGCGGCGGTGCATTGGTGCTGTGGTAGATAAAAAATCGGGTCATATCCAAAACCA
>CAZULF010000070.1:0-11342 GCA_964621215.1 uncultured Legionellales bacterium
TGCTAAACCTTGCGCTTGATAAGCTTGCTTAGTCTCTTCCCAACCCGTTTCGCCGGTTTGATGCCACACCTCTGGCCGTTTTTCTGAGGAAAATCGAGCTATTACTTCTGGTAGAATTTGATTGATCGGGCGTGCACCTAAACTGCCACCTAACACTAATAGACGTAAAGGACTATGAGGAGAATCTGCTTTATTCACGCGCTCAGACGCTAAGGCGGTAATGGCAGCTCGTACTGGATTACCCGTATAAATAATTTTTTTCGATGAACTGAAGGTGGCAGGAAAAGATTCTAAGACATAATGTGAAATATACGAAAGAATACGATTAGTTAATCCGGCAATAGCGTTTTGCTCATGAATAATTAAGGGTTTTCGATGTAACCAAGCCGCCAAACCAATAGGACCACTGACATACCCACCCATACCCAAAACCACATCCGGTTGCACTTGATTAATACAGTTTTTAGCTTGTTTTAACGATTGTACCAATGTCAGGGGCGTCATTAATAAGCGCTTTAGGCCCTTCCCACGCAAACCTTGTACCTTAATGGTTTTTAAGGGTATTCCCGCTGCTGGCACTATTTTAGCTTCTAAACCTTGCGCTGTGCCCACCCATATCACTAGATATCCTTGGGCTTTTAATGCTTGAGCAACAGCCAAACCAGGGAAAATATGTCCCCCAGTGCCACCTGCTGCAATTAATATAGTCTTAGTTTTCGTCGTCATTTACATCGATTCTCATAATCTACTCGGAATAATATACCCATCATCATACACATCACCATCAAACTACTACCCCCATAGCTCATAAAAGGCAGTGTTAGACCTTTAGTCGGCAACAATCCCGAGCTCACACCCATATTGATTAACGCCTGGATTCCAATCCATAAGCTGAAACCATAGGCTAAATAGGCATTAAAGCGGTGCTCTTTTTTGAAAGCTACTCGACCAATCGCAAAACCGCGACAGACTAACAAACCAAATAAGAATAGCACAAATAATACGCCTAACAACCCTAATTCTTCCGCTAATACGGCAAATAAGAAGTCGGTATGCGCCTCAGGCAAATAAAATAGTTTTTGGATACTATTACCTAATCCTGCCCCCGTTAAGCCACCTCGGCCGAAAGCGATCAACGATTGTGTTAATTGATATCCGCTGCCAAATTGATGCTGCCATGGGTCCAAAAAAGTGGTTAAACGCGTCATACGATAAGGTGACGAAATCGCTAATACTGCGAAGATTCCTATCGCCCCCAATGCAGTAATAATGAAAATGCGCCAGCGTACGCCGGCTAAAAATAGCATTCCCAGAACCGTACCAAATATCACCACCGTGGCGCCAAAGTCAGGTTCTAACAAAAGTAAAACTGCCAAGATACCGAGAATAACAATAGGTTTTATAAATCCGCTTAATCGAGTTCGCACTTCTTCAAAATGGCGATTCAAATAACCTGCCATATAAATCACGACGAATAATTTTGCTAATTCCGATACTTGAATAGCAAGGAAACCAAAACCTAACCATCGACTACTACCATTAATTTGGCGTCCGACGCCAGGAATTAATACCGCAATCAATAAAACAAAAGTAAACAATAATAATATCGGACTGTAATATTCTAATTTTTCCGTCGAGATGCGCCATAAAAATGCGCCCGCTATTATTCCCATAGTAAGATAAATCAATTGACGCCATAAATAATGGAATGGCATGCCATATTGACGCGCAGAAATCACCATCGAGGATGAAGCCACCATCAATAAACCCAATAAGACTAATCCTGCTACAGCAAGCATCAATCCTTTATCCGTCATATTCCAAAAGTGCATTGAACCTCTGGCCCGATGTTTGGGACTGCGTGAATAAGTAACGTGAACGTTAGCATCCCTACTCAAAACGTTAACTCCTTCACTAATTGACAAAACACTTGTCCTCGATGTTCAAAATTATTAAACATATCCCAACTTGCACACGCGGGAGATAATAAAACCGCATCCTGCGGTTGTGCATTGCTGGCAGCGAGCTGTATCGCTTCAGCGAAAGTCGTTGCGTGAATAATTGCAACACTTTGTGCTAGCGCTTGAGTGATCAACGGTGCATCTTTACCGAACACAATCAAGGTTCGAACATATTTTTCCACAACCGGACGTAACTCAGTAAAATCGGCACCCTTGCCTAAGCCACCCGCTAACAATATTAATTTACCGGTTAACGTACTGCCTAATCCATTAATAGCTGCAATCGTCGCGCCGATATTGGTGCCTTTGGAATCATTGTACCAATCAACATCATGATAATGTCTGACCCATTCGCAACGGTGCGGTAAACCAGAGAATTGTTTTAATACTTCTAACATTGGGGCCAATGGAAATCCAGCTTGATAGCCTATCGCTAAGGCGGATAACGCATTTAACCAATTATGTTTACCTTTTATTTTTAACTCATCTACAGCTAATAGATTTTCTTCGCCTAGAGCAAGATACATTTTTCCATGGACTTGTCTCAAACCGAATTGCCCTAGCGTCGGTGCATCTGCACCAAAGCTAATAATACGTGGTGCATTGTTAGATGGCACTTGTGTCAATGGATCATCGCGATTAACTACGGCACGTTTACAACCTCTATAAACACGTTGTTTTGCCGCGACATAATCTTCGAAATGCGCATAATGATCTAAATGATCAGGCGAAATATTTAAGATTGTTGCCACTTCTGCTTTTAATGAAAACGTCGTTTCTAATTGAAAATTAGAAACTTCTAATACATATAAATCGGGTTCTGTTCCCTCAAGCAAATCCAATGCTGGCGTACCTAAATTGCCCCCCACTTTAACATTGACACCCGCCGCTTTCGCCATGTCACCCACAAGCGTGGTGACGGTACTTTTTGCATTTGAGCCGGTGATGGCAATCACGGGTTTTTTCACATAACGTGCGAAGAGTTCAATATCGCCAATAATGGCAATGCCGTGTTCTCGACAGGCAACTATACTGGGCTCTTGATAAGACACACCCTGACTTACGACTAATTCTTCTGCGGATTGCATTAATGGTAAAGAGAATCCACCTAATGCTATAGGTGCATCAGGATAGAGTTGTTTAAATTCAGCTAATGCCGGCGGATTGTCACGACTGTCTGTCACACCAAAAGTTTCGCCCCTTGCCGCTAAAAATTTAGCGCAAGATAGTCCGGTTTTACCTAGTCCGACAATAACATAATGCATAGTGTTTGTCCTGTTTTAGAACCCCGGATTCCGCTTCGCTCCATCCAGGCTATATTTACCTCAACTTCAACGTTGCCAATCCAACCAAAACCAATACAAATGTGATAATCCAAAACCGAACGATGACTTTCGGTTCTGCCCAGCCTTTCAATTCAAAATGATGATGCAATGGTGCCATGCGGAAAATACGGCGTTTTGTCAGTTTATACGAACCCACTTGCAAAATAACCGACATCGTTTCAGCAACAAAAATGCCACCCATGACAAATAAAACCAATTCTTGTCTAACAACAACCGCGATAGTTCCCAATGCTGCGCCTAAAGCCAAAGAGCCAACGTCTCCCATAAACACTTCTGCGGGATAAGTATTAAACCAAAGAAATCCTAAGCCTGCACCGACCAACGCAGAGCAAAATACAGCGACTTCACCCACGCCAGGTACGTAAGGAATAAAAAGGTATTTAGCAAATTGTATGTTACCGGTAAGATAAGCAAACACGCCTAATGCTGCAGCAACTAACACCGTAGGTAAAATAGCTAAACCATCTAAACCATCCGTCAAATTCACAGCATTACTGGTTCCGACAATCACTAAGTAAACAAAAGGAATAAATACAATTCCTAAATTAATGTGTAGATCTTTAAAAAATGGAATAATCAGCTGGGTTTCAGCGGGGGTCTGCGCGATAAAATATAAAAAACAAGCGGCTAATAAACCCAATACGGATTGCCAAAAATATTTCCAGCGCGCGGGCAAACCTTTACTGTTTTTCAACACTAATTTGCGGTAATCGTCTACACCGCCAATAATGCCAAAACTCATTGTCATCAAAAACACTAACCAGAGATAAACGTTAGATAAATTACCCCACAATAGCACACTGATGCCAGTAGCAATCAATACCAGCAAGCCACCCATCGTGGGCGTGCCGGCTTTTGAAAGATGGGTTTTGGGACCATCATCGCGCACTTGCTGTCCGACTTTATATAATCGCAAACGGCGGATTACTGCAGGGCCAAAAGCTAAACTCACCAAAAATGCGGTTAACGCAGCAAGAATGGAGCGTAAAGTAATATAATGAAAAACATCAAACATACGATGATAGTGTTGTAAAAATTCGGCTAACCACAATAACATTTAAATCTGAAACTCCTCTTTTAATAATTACTCAGTAAATCGCACTTCTCTCGTCGTCCCGCGGCTTGTCTGCGGGATCCAGAACACATCGACACAACCTCGATCCCGCGAATAAATCGCGGGACGACGAAATTTTAAGTTGACACTGCTGTATTCTCTAATAGAGCTGCGACAACGTTTTCCATCTTAGCGCTGCGCGAGCCTTTCACTAATATATTCACCTGTGGGCGCAATTCTTTTTGTAATGCGGCAATCAATGCCGGTTGATCAACAAAATGTTGTGCTTGTTCACCAAAACCTTCAACCGTTGCGCGTGACAATTGTCCCACAGCGTATAAACGATCAATGCCATACTGTTTAGCTTTTTTGCCTAATTCACGATGGTAGATTTCAGCATTTGCCCCTAACTCACCCATATCACCAACGACAAAGATTTTTTCACCCTGATAACCCGACAACACTTTTAACGCCATTTCCATAGCAACGGGGTTAGCATTATACGTGTCATCAATTAGATGAACTCCATTCATGCCCACACGCGCAACCAAGCGTTTATCCACGGTACCCGCTGATTCTAAACCACGTTGAATATCTGCCAAGCTTACGCCAACAGCAACCGCTACCGCCGCTGCCGCGAGAGCATTCATTACGTTATGTTCACCAATAAGTGACATTTTGATTGGCGCTGCACCGCTGAGCGTATGCAAGGTAAAACTGATTTCGCCCTGCGCATTGACAGCCACCTCTGTTGCATAGACATCGGCACGTTCAGTCATTCCAAAGGTAATATAAGGATTTCCTGCAATTTGTTGTAACCAATATTCGGCATAATGGTCATCCAGGTTAATAATGGCGACGCCATTTTCCGTCAAGCCCTGAAAAATTTCAGCTTTGCCGGCCGCTACTCCATCAATACTACCAAAACCTTCAAGATGTACTGGCCCGGCATTGGTAATCAGTGCAATAGTCGGACGCGCAATATAAGTTAAATAGGCAATTTCATGTAAATGGTTTGCCCCCATTTCCAATACGACATAATCGTCACGAGGTGAAGCTCCGAGCAAGGTTAAAGGCATACCATAATCATTATTGAGTGTGCCCTGAGTGGCATGCACTTTGCCGCATTGCGCCAAAATACTTGCGATGAGGGTCTTGGTGGTGGTTTTACCGCAACTGCCGGTTAATCCAATAATAGGCATTGGTAATTGATGGCGGTAATAACTGGCAATTTCTCCCAGAGCAATCCGCACATCATGCACAACAATTTGCGGGATTTCGTTATCTAATGCCTGCGTCACTAACGCCGCCACCGCTCCATGCTTTATTGCATCATCAATATATTTGTGTCCGTCAACTTGTGTACCTTTTACTGCGGCAAATAACTGCTTAGGCTGGGTTTTACGTGAATCAATGCTTACGCCGTGAAATTCGACGTCTTTTCCCACCATTTCGCCACGCAACATTCGTGCAACTTCTGACAAACGCATAATATATTCCTATTTAACAGCCACTGTTTATATTTAACGCAGAACCAACAACCTCCTGATCCGAAAAAGCTAATTTTTCATCACCAAATTGCTGATAATTTTCGTGGCCCTTACCAGCCACCAGAATAACATCTTTTTCGCTGGCATGCTTGACTGCGTAACGGATAGCAGCCTCTCGATCCAGCATTAATTGCACCCGCTCTGGATGCTGTGTCCCGGCTAAAATTTGCTGGGCAATAGCTTCTGGCGATTCATGCCTGGGATTATCATTGGTGACAATTAAATGGTCAGCATAGTGCTCTGCAATCCGACCCATTTGTGGCCGCTTACCGCGATCCCGATCACCACCACATCCAAAAACACACCAAATTTTTCCAGTAACATGGGATTTAATCGCTTGTAGCGCTTTTTCTAATGCATCTGGGGTATGTGAATAATCTACCAGTACTTTGGGAGAGTGCGCCGTGTGGAATAATTCCATACGACCTTTCACGCCTTTAAGTTGAGAGACTGTCGTTAAAATTTTTGTCAGAGGAATGCCATGAATTCCTAAACACGTAATAACTGCTAATATATTCGAGAGATTAAATATACCAAACAACTGCAGCTGCAATTCTCCCTCTCCCCATGGAGTCGTGATGTGGGCAGTCATTCCTTGCGAAGTACATTCAATATGATCGGCATGAATAAATGGAACGTTGGCGATTTTGGGGGCGTCTTTGTTGATGCTATAGGCATAACAGGGATACTGATCGACAAACTCATTTAATAGCGATACACCAAACGCATCATCAACATTAAAAACCGCTTGTTTTAAACCTTCCATTTGAAATAATTTTCGTTTCGCTGCGGCATAATTTTCCATGGTGCCATGATAATCTAAATGATCGCGCGATAAATTAGTAAAAATGGCTGTATCAAAATGTATGGCATTACTTCGTCCCTGCACTAAACCGTGAGAAGAAACTTCCATTGCAATCGATTTCGCTCCTTCCTGCTTTAAAGTAGCTAACATATGCTGTAAAGCGATCGGATTCGGTGTCGTGTGTGTACTTGATTGTAAATGATTTAAAAAGCCATTTCCGACCGTACCGATGACTGCGCAAGGGTGATCTAATCGGCTCCAACCATCTGCTAAATAATGTGTTAAAGACGTTTTACCATTGGTACCGGTGACCCCTATTACTTGCATATGCGCACTAGGATCATGATAAAAGGTAGCAGCCAAACGCGCAGCCAATTGCAACAAATGCGGCACGCTGATAATCGGTATTATTTTACCTGCTTCAGTGGTAACATGCGCTTCATCAAAAATATGTTCACTGGCCTCACACAAAACTGCATTGGCCCCTTTTTCGATGGCTACACCAATAAACTCATGCCCATCAACAACCGCTCCTGGGCAGGCTAAAAAAAGATAACCGTTCTTAACTTCACGACTATCGAGAGCTAATCCAGTAATATCCATATCATATTTTGGCTGAATATCCACAATATCTCGGCATAAAGTGCTTAATTTCATGCTGCCTTCCCTTCCGTTTTCACCGGTTGAAGACTCTTCATATCATCCGGTGGAATATTCATTTCACGTAATGCTCCTGCCATCACTTTGGCAAACACGGGTGCAGCAACTAGACCGCCCATATAATGTTTTGCAGTCGGATCTTTTATCATGACTGCCATCACTAAGCGGGGATTAGTGGCGGGTGCTACACCCACAAACATGGCGGTGTGATGATTACGTTGATAACCATTAGGTCCTAAAATTTGCGAGGTTCCGGTTTTACCTGACACTTTATAACCCGGAATATGTGCGGCGCTAGCTGTCCCGCCACTACTCACAACACTTTGCAACATCATGATAAGTTGATCGGCGATCTTTGCACTTAAAATTCGTTGTCCTGCTGGAGGTTCATCCAATTTAATTAATGAGATGGGATGCTTAATACCATGATCTGCCAACATAGCGTAGGCTTGAGCTAATTGTAATGTGGTAACGGAAACACCATAGCCAAATGACATGGTCGCTAATGCAATATCCGACCATTTTCTAGGTTTAGGTAAAACCCCTGTCACTTCACCAGGAAAACCACTTTGGGTAGATTGTCCAAAGCCGACTTTGTAAAGTAATTCACGCAAACTATTTGGTGGCAATGACAACGTCATTTTACTCACGCCCATATTACTCGAACGCTGTAAAACTGTAGTGACGTCAATGACACCTAAATTGTGTCCTTCATCATCGACTTTATGTGAATTTAAATACATCCAGCCTGGATTAGTATCAATCAACGTATTCGGTTTATATTTGCCACTTTGCAATGCATTAGCCACGGCAAATGTTTTCATGGTTGAGCCGGGTTCGAATACATCGGTTACAGTACGGTTTCGATAATTATCGCTGCGTTTTTTCGGACGCACATTCGGATTAAACGAAGGCGCATCCACCATCGCCAGCACTTCGCCGGTTTTAATATCCAAAATAACAATAGAACCTGACTCGGCTTTGTTGTCTTCCAATGCTTGCACCAAGGTGCTATAAGCGAGATATTGCAAACGATGATCAATACTCAACACTAAATCACGACCGGGTTTTGCTGGTGCAAGCACCCCTTCCATAGCAACCACATGGCCATACAAATCTTTTAACACTTTTTCTTTGCCTGGAATACCTTGTAACGAGCTATTGTAAGCTAACTCGATCCCCTCTTGCCCTTGATCATCCACATTGTTAAACCCAATTAAAGGGGCACTCACTTCTGCATCAGGGTAGAAACGTTGATATTCACGTTGCAAATATAAACCGGGAATTTTAAGCGCTTTCACTTTATCTGCTAAAGCAGGAGAAATTTGGCGTTTTAAAAACACAAATTCTTTTTTCGCTTGTGTATCAATATGCGCTTGCATGGTATTAATTTTTTCTTTCAATAACCCAGCAAGCATAGGAATATTCGGATCCAGCAATGAAAATTCTTGTGGATTGACCCAAATAGAAAAAACCGGTGTGCTAATTGCTAAAGGATAATGATTACGATCCATTATCATGCCACGATGGGCTGGAATGGGAATCACACGTGAAACACGGGCATTACTTTGCTTTTGTAAGAAAGAACGATCAAATACGGTTAATTTTACTATGCGACCAAACAAAACTAACGCGATCAAAAAAAGAATGGCGAGTATCACTCTTACTCGCCATTTATCATCATAAAGCGAAATTGTGCGGATAAAACTTTTTTTCACTCTTCAACCATAATCATCGACTGTTGTTGTGGAAAGGCCATACCTAAATCAGCTTGTGCAATTCGTTGCACACGAGTTTGGGTGCTCCATGCCGCTTGTTCCAATAATAATTGACTACGTTCAACTATCATATTGTCACGCTCTATTTGCAATCCTTGCAAATGCGTCACTAATTGCCGTTGGTGATCACGCACATAAACCACTGAAAAAGCTGAAATAAAAACTAATACCAACAAACAAGTGATCGCTACTGAATGTAAAGACCAAGGTTTAGTTTGTGTTCTGGCTCTTGCACCGGCAAAAACCGAATGTGTATTGATACGTGTTGCTGCGCTCATCTTAATTTCTCCGCTATCCTTAATATGGCGCTACGCGCCCTTACATTACTCTTAATTTCCGCTTCTGAAGGCTTGATTGCCTTGCCTATTATTCGAAGTTGAGGATGAAATTCTGCGGCACGGATCGGTAAGTGCCTAGGTAAATCTTCCGGTTTGCTCAACTTCCGCATAAACTGTTTTACTATTCGGTCTTCGAGGGAGTGAAAGCTAATTACCGCTAACCTTCCACCGATGGCCAGTACATCCTGCGCTTGTGGCAAACAGGATTCTAAATCTTCCAATTCGCGATTAATATAAATCCGAATTGCCTGAAACGTTCGTGTTGCTGGATGCTTACCCTTCTCTCTTGAAGGACAAGCCGCCGCTACAATATTCGCTAGTTGAGTAGTAGTGAGGATAGGACTCCCTGTCCTTGCTGCGACAATCGCTCGTGCAATACGACGACTATGTCGCTCCTCACCATACACAAATAACACCTCAGCCAGTTGTGTCTCCTCAACTTGACTGATCCACTCGGCAGCGCCCACTCCCGCGTGTGGATTCATTCGCATGTCTAACGCCCCTTCGCGCATAAAACTGAAACCGCGCTCCGGCTCATCTAACTGTGGCGATGACATGCCTAAATCTAACAAAACTCCATTCACTAAACCGACTAACCCTCGAGCACTCATGGCGGGGTATAATTCAGCAAAACTGCTATGAATTATCTCGAACCGTGCATCCTGCACATTCCGTGCGGCGAATTCTACAGCGCTAGGATCCTTATCGAATGCAATCAGTCGTCCTTGACTGCCTAATCGCTGTAAAATCGCCGCCGAATGCCCTCCCCGTCCAAACGTGCCATCAACGTATATTCCATTAGGTTGAATGGCTAGCTGCTCAATTGCTTCCTGCAACAAAACGGATTGATGTTGTAGCTCTTCGATTTGATTCATAATTTACAGCGATAAACTTTTCAGTTCAGCCGGCATTTCATCTGCCGATATCAAATCTGAAGCTAACCAATCCTGCCGAGCATTATCCCAACGCTCATCACTCCATATCTCTAACTTTTTACCTTGCCCAACTACCATGGCATTTTTTTCTAACCCTGCGTATCCGCGTAAAACTGGTGGTACCAACAAACGACCATTACCATCTAATTCCACTTCAGTCGCATGACCAATTAATACACGCTGAATCCTTCTTGCCATCGCATTAAAACTAGGCAGCTCCGAAATTTTACGTTCAATAATTTCCCATTCGTACAAGGGATACACCAGTAAACACGGTGCATCGGTATCCATGGTGATTATAACTTGATCAGATTGAGAGTTTGATAACGCATCGCGATACTTAGTCGGGATGGTAACCCGCCCTTTTGTATCAATACTGACTGCGTTAATACCTCTAAACATCATTCTTCCTTCACCACAAAAAACCACTTTTTCCCACTTTTAAACACTATAGTAATGAAACTGGGGTATTGTCAAGGAATGAGAGAGATATTTTTGATAATCTCATGACTTCGTAGGTAGATGGATGCCAGCCTTCGCTGGCATGACAACTTCTCTCATCTTGTCATGCCAGCGAAGGCTGGCATCCATTCAAGCACATAACAATAGTGCTCAATACAAAAATAATGATAAGATTGAAGGCAGGAAGAACCCTGGGAGTGAGTAAGCAAGGATGCAAACAGAAAAACAACGGGCATTATTTATCGGTGCGTTAGGAGTTGTATTTGGCGACATCGGCACCAGCCCACTTTATGCACTACATGTCACATTAGAACATCTTGAGATAAACCTTCTCAATATCCTAGGTATTTTGTCGCTCATTTTTTGGACATTCATTCTTGTCATCTCGCTCAAGTACGTTATTTTAATTTTACGCGCAGATAACCATGGTGAAGGTGGGATACTGGCTTTATT
>CAZULF010000071.1:0-11312 GCA_964621215.1 uncultured Legionellales bacterium
AATGAACAATATAATTTGTTAATGCAAGAACGTAAGCGAATGTTAATAGAAAATAAAAAAGAGGACTAACGTGTTATGGCGTGTTAATGATTTTAGGGCTAGTGACTACATATACTCCCTAGGTGTAGTAGTCATCGTTAACACGCCGCCAATTATCGTTTGATAGTAGAAAACTTACTTTATGGAGAATAATATGTATACATCATTATGCGAAAAGGTAAAAATAGCAATTTCAGCATTGAAACCACACATCAATGTTAGTGAGATGGTAGGGTTTTATAATGAGTTTGTAGCGGTGAGTAAAAACAACAGTGGCGGCAATAAAAAACAAGCCGTGTCAACCAATAATCGAGATAAACTTAATGAAGCCAGAGAGGCCGTTAAAAATAAACGTGCAGATCAAAATAAGAGACAAGTCTACCGAGAGCATCTGAAGAAGGTTCAAGAAGAGGGCTTCTGGACAACGTTGCTGTCTGAAAATGAATGGTTATCCGAGGATGCCGTCGCAGAGATTCAATTGTTAAAACGACATTTTATAGAAATACCGTCGATGGAGTTATACAGTTTACCTTTAAGTCTGATACTGCTAAAACTAAACTATCTAACCCAAATTCAACATGAAATAGATCTCTTCCAAAAAGGCGCTACCAATACGATTAACGGAGATGATATTAAAGATAATATCGCAACCATTTATAACAAGCTGTCTCATCTAAATGATTGCATTATTGATTTAATAAAATTACACGTACAAACACTAATAAGCAAAATAGAGGTGTTAAAAAGTAACCCTGCTTATGTGGACGACCCATTACCGTACGTTATCGGAACATTAGAAAAATTTGACATAAGCCACACATTACCTCGTTATACATGGGCACCAGAACGAAAGCCAAGTGCTAAGGTGATAGAAAATGCGTTCAATGCAATTAGTTTATATGGAAATGGAGCGCACTTGTTGCGACTAGAAAAAGTAATGTCTTCAGAACATAAGACGAAGCTGTTTAATTTGACAGAAAAAAGACACAGCAACAGCCGTTACAATACTATCTATCCATTGGAACTGGCGAAGTATGTAGAAGTAAAAAAGCCTAGATTCCCTAGCATTCAAATTGGCGCACACCGTCGATTTGAATTTTTCTCTAAATCATGGGTTCCTTTACATGAAATGAATAGTTTGGTAAATGATATTAATTTTATGTTGTCAAAGCCTTACTTGACAGCAGAGAATTGTCAAAACGTGGTTAAAAGCCTCTTTACGCTAAAGGAGCTTATGAACCAGCACGAAGAATTTTTTAATGCTCAAAAAATTCCTGAAAACGCATTGTTCAACCGATTTTTTAGAAAGGATACATTAGATTTTCAATCCATCTGGGCGAATGCATTGATCAGTGTTAAAGGCAAAATAAGAGATGTTCACTTAAATATAGCTGAGAAATTAATTGATAATGCTTATGCGCTGCAAAAATCACAATTCGTTTATGGCAATAGCTATGATGGGAAAATGGCTGACCAAATCAAAAGTGATCTAGAAAAACTGCTTGATAAGCAGCATCTCAACTTACCATCTAATACAGTCAGTCTTCGTGGTCAAAAAGAAAGACATGAAAAGCTATGCTCATATCGAGATTATGTGTTAAGTGCGCCTTGCTTTGCTACCAAACAGAGCGAGAAGTATCGAATATTAAAATTTTCTGAAGCGGTAATCCTGGGTGTTCAGGAAGGAACTCTCGATGAAGTGAAAGGCTGCTTAAATTTTGCCGTATTTTCACAGGCTGAAAAATCAGATCGCTTCGTACCTACATTAAAGGATTTGTCAGATATACAAGAGACGATTAAATTGAATATGGATAGTGAAATCATCAGGCAAATGTTGGAGCCAGAGAGATCCATAAAATATAAGCAAATTCTAACTGCATTTCGACATTTAGTGCTAGGCTCATTAGGTGAAAAAAATGAAACGGATCTTGACAGATTATATAAGGAAAAATACAAACTCGCGTCCACAGTATCTACAGTTTTAGATGCGATTAATAAAGCGTTTATAAAATATAACGAAAGCAGCACATGGAAGTGGCCTATTGATAAAAAAGTGGTAGATGACGCGCTTCAAAAGCATGGTTCTGAATTTAAGTTTATGTTGACATCTTACATGCAAAAGAAAGGACGTTATCTGTTAAAAGGTATCGAGGTTTGTAAGAAAAAAGCCTGGGATAAAGGAGATATGAAGGCTGTTGTAGAGATGGATGCAGTAAATCATTTTGTAAACTCAAACTTTGGCGCGTGCGCGAAGATTATTGCCTCACAAAGCAAAGTTGTCAATACAAGACCAACAGACACAACCACAGTCGATACGCAAGCTAATGCTAATGTGGTTAGAACGCATAATATATAGAAACAGGAGAGGGAAATGGCCTTTAAATTACATATACCAGATGAAGTTAAGATTGCATGTATGCAAGCGATCGCTGGATATTGCGAATACAAAAAAGTGAAAGTTAATGCACTTGATGAACTAATTGGCGATGGAATTGTTACGCGACAAAAGCTAATGCAGATAAAAGTGAGTATGCGAAATGTTAAAAGTATTTCAGAACAAAGAAAGCAAGATATAGATAATTTAATTGACATTATTGACAACATAGACACAACAGTAGGATCCTTGTATTCGGCGCTATTAGGATATTTAAATAAAATGAAAACCGGATTTTGGATTTTTAACACGGGAAATAGTGAGCTTAAAAATCAATTTGCTAAAATAATGCAAATCTTTTCACCAGTTGATTGGGATAAGAAATTGGAGCAAAGCATTATAGAGCAAATGCATGCAAATCCAACTGATCAAAACGTGCAAAAGAGCGGCGCGAGGGTTATTGCATTTACTAATACGAATTTGAGTCGTTATGAACAAGAGCTAGGCAGGGCGAAGTCTCCACCACCAGAGTCAATCTCATCTTTAAGTTCTACAGGACATATATTGGAAACAATGTTTACAACGCCACCTGGAAGTTTAAATTATGATAGATCGTTTGAAGAACATGATAACTATACAGCTGGGGGAGTGCAGCCCGGTAGTATTAATGGTGAAGAGGGTATTCGTGTGGATAGACAGCTTTCATAGCTTTTCGGGAAGAGGGATGGAGGAGTATAAGACATTTATTCTGAATGATTATACGAAGTCACCTCAATAGGCTGACAAGACGACAGTAGAGTTAATTTGTAAAGATGAAAAAGGAGAGTAAAAATGCTCAAAAAGCAAAATAGATATTTAGTTAAAGCTATATCAGCGTTAATCGGAACCATATCGTGCACGCCAGCGCTAGCGTCTTCGCTGAGCAGTAATAAAATTTCAGAAGTGATTGAGCGGGTAACCGACTTAATTACATCAGATATCGGTAAGGGATTGTGTACGCTCGCTATTATTGGGGTTGGATTCGGATGGCTAAAACTAGGAAAGCTAGAAAAGGAACAAGCATTAGCGGTCATTATTGGAATTGGTGTGATTTATAGTGCGGCGTATATTGTTAGGCAGTTTGGTGTGGGTTAGGAGACTATTTGTGGAAAACATTCGGGTTAACATGGTATTTCAGGCGTTAACAAGACCACCTATGATGCTGGGCGTTACGGTCGATTATTTTATGATAATGCTGATTAGCCTACTAGTGTTGTTTATGCAATGCAGTCAACCTACCGTGCTATTGCTTTGGTTGCCATTACACACAGTAGGTTGGATTTTATGCAAGATAGATCCCTTTGTTTTTAACGTGCTATTTAAAAAAATAGATTTTATTGCGATGCCAAATAAAAAAATATGGGGATGTAAAAGTTATGCGCCCAATTAAAGCCTATAGAGATGAATTGTCCATCGCCAAATACTTTCCTATTACACATTTGAATAGTCCATCTGTTTTTGAGTCTCGTAATGGCATGCTGGGGACAGTGATTAAACTGGAGGGCGTCCCATTTGATACAGAAAAAACGGAGCTGGTTAATCATTATGCTAGATTATGGCATCATGCGGTCAAAGGGCTATCGGAATCAATTGCTTTACATATCACCCTACATCGACGTAAAGTTAATCACAACTTATCGGGGGAGTTCAATAACGAGTTTTGTCGTCAGTTAGATGAAAACTATCACAATCAATTTGCTTGCAATGCATTATATAAAAACGATATTTATCTCACTTTATTATACAAAGGCATTACTACAGGGAAAAGTGGCAAAATAATCCAACTCTTTGCCAAGGCCAGTGAAAAAGCTGTGAAAGAGGCAAGGCAAGGTCGCCGGCTAAGCCAAATGACGGCTTTAGAGCAGGCAGCAAATCAATTCATGATGCTGTTATCGGACTTTAAACCCCATCGTATGGGTAGTATGGATACGCTACTAGGATATAGTGAGATCATGTATTTTTTAGGGCTGGTGGTAAATGGTGGTCAAAGCCTACCATTTAAGACGCCTATATACGCAGCTCCACTCGGCGATAGTTTAAAAGCATTGCCTGCTGAGTATGAAAAATACCCGCAAGGCAATTTAGCCAATTATATCACGCACAAACGTATATTCATGGGAAGGGCAATTCAGTTTCAAGGAGGAGCAGAGGCGGATACACGGTATGCCGCTATTTTATCTGTCAAACGCTATGATAACGAATCACATCCCTTTCAGTTTGATGGTTTATTAAATTTAGACGCTGAATTTATTGCGACTCATACGTTCGCCGTTGAAGCAAGGGATACCGCACTAAACCTAGTGAAAAAGCAAACCATTCAATTACGCAGTGTTGAGGATGCGGGCGTTTCGCAAATAGACAAGTTAACAGAGGCGAGTGATAAAATTGCCAGTCAAGAGTTGGTGATGGGGTACCACCACCATACATTGATGCTATTCGGTGATTCATTACGTGAATTGGATGTAAAGGTTAGTCAGGCGATACAAAAATATGCCGAGCAAGGGGTTAGCGTTGTACGAGAAGATATCGGGCAGGAAGCGGCATTCTGGGCACAAATTCCTACTAATATAAAATATATTGCTAGAAATGCCTTAATTACCAGTTTAAACTTTACGGATTTTTGTCCGCTCCATAATTATCGAACAGGGTATCGTGATGGTAATCACCTAGGTGGGGCAGTCACCCTATTGGAAACTTTTGCTAAAACACCTTTTTTCTTTAATTTTCATACGCAGTCCCATTCGGTAGATAAGCAGAATCCAACCGCAGGCCATACCACGATCATTGGAGGAAATGGCTCAGGAAAAACAGCATTGATGGCCTTTTTGGATGCCCAAGCTTCCCGTTATGGTGGAAAGAGTTTCTTTTTTGATAGGAATCGCGGTTTGGAAATCTATATCCGCGCGTGCGGTGGTTTTTATACGACCCTGTCTCCCAATGAGCAAACACTTCAATTTAACCCGTTACAACTCGAGGATACCCCGGTTAATCGCAAATTTTGTCAAGATTGGCTTGTTCAGTTGGTGCGAGACGAACATAACAGTTTAGTAGAACAAGAGGCTATAGAGGCGTTAAAAAGATGCGTTGATTATGTGTATGAACAACTTGCTCCTTGTTATCGCAATTTAACACACGCAGTAAAAGTATTGCCAGCCTCCTTCTCTCGATGGAGTCAGCTCCGTCGGTTTTTGCGAGCCAATGAAAAATACAACGAAGGAGAGTACGCGTATCTGTTTGACAATGAAAACGATACACTGCAGTTTCATAAAAAAATGGGCTTTGATATGACTCATTTTTTAGATAATGAACCGAGTATGATACGCACAGCAGTCATGATGTATATCATGCACAGGCTTAAGCTTTCCATGGATGGCGCTCTCCTTTCTATTTATCTGGACGAGGGTTGGCAGTATTTACAAGATGAGTACTGGGAAAGGCAGCTGAAAACAGATTTGCCGACATTACGAAAGAATAATGCGCACATTATTCTGGCTACGCAGTCCCCAGCAACCGTGGTGGAGTCAAAATTACGACATGTTATTTTGGATAACTCAGCCACACAAGTGTTCTTCTCTAACCCTCAAGCAAAAGCAGAGCAGTATGTAGCGGGTTTTAACTTAACGGAAGAAGAATTTGATGCTATTCGCACAACAGAGCCGAATAAAAGATTGTTTCTAGTTAAACAACAGACCACATCTTCTTTGTGCCGTTTAAATCTATCTGACATGCCATTTATTTTGGCGGTTTTATCTGGCAGTTTGAAAAATATATTGTTAGTGGAAGCAATACGAAAACAAGTAGGGGACGAGCCGGCTATATGGCTTCCTTTATTCCAGGAGAAATTGTCATGCGACGTAAGATAGTCACTTTTATTTTAGCCGGGCTACTCTCTTCATCGGATGCCTTTGCCGATGCAGAAGATGTTGTATGGCTTATGAAACAACTTGACCAAATGAATGAAACATATAAAAAATTAGATGATACATATGAAAAAGCAAAAGGTACCTATGATGAGATAAAAAGTATGAATGAGAGAGTACATTCAGACTTAAATGGTCACTTTAAAGTAGGCGAAGGTGGAATTGGAGATATCTATAACGACATCACTCGTGGTGTGAACACGTGGAACTGGACGGCTGAAACCTGGGAGAAAGAGCTCCAAACGTTGTCTGGCGGTAATCCTGAAAGATATAAACAATTAACCGAGCAGTACGATCGCTACTATCCAACAAAGACAGTGGAGAGTTATCAGCAAGGCGCCACCCAAGATGCCACCAGTGTTTACAGTAGAGGCATGGCCATTAATAAAGCCGTTATTGTCGATACAACACAACAATTTGATGATATAGAAAAGCATCTTAAGGAGGTCAATGAGCTGTCTAAACAAATTAATAATGCGACAACCACCAAAGAAGCGATGGATTTAAATTCAAAAATATTATCCGAAACAGCCTATATTCAACTTTCCATGCTTCGCATGCAAACACTGGTGAATCAACAAGTTGGGCATGCACAAGCAGCACAACTTGTAGCAAACAAAGAGATGAGCGATTTTAATACCATTCACTTAACGACAGAATAGGGAAGGCAAGATGAAGCAATATAAAATGATGTTTTTGGTGACGTGCTTAGCATTAACGTTAATAGGATGCTCAGGTACGACTACCTTAAAAGCACCGTGTCCAAATTACGGTGCAAGTTGTGCGAAAAAGCCCATCAACAGTTGGGATTATCAAACGGTAAGTTAATCATGAAGGAGACAATGATGCTAGTGAGAAAAACACTTTTAGTGGGTTTGATAGGAAGTATAGTTTTACTCAGTGCATGTACTGATGATAAGCAAAACCCTCTAACGCGCAAACAAGATACTGCCAGTAAAGCGGCCGCAGCTGGATTTTTATTTGATATTTCGCAACAAGCTATAACGCAGCTTAAGCAGACAGAGCCAGATGGTTACAAGAAAAAATCCTATCAGTATTGTATGAATGATCCCACTGGGTTTAATAGCACACATGCTGAACTTCAGGCCTGTGACAGACTCTTTGCTGAAATAGAATCTATTGCGCACGAGCAAAAGTCACCTTATAAAAAGGTCACAAAGCTGGATATCAGCGACCAACCCATGTGGGTGTTATTGGCTAGTTATTACGTTGCAAACTGGAATAAACAATAATGCCACATACGTTTGATGCGAATACCTGTATAACTGATTTATTTGACCAAATAAATCAATTGCTGACGAATTATTCTCACCAAGGTTTTCAGGCTTTGGTGAGTGTGATTCAAGTACCGTTTGGCGCAGCTATCGTGCTTTATATTGTATTGATGGGTACGGCTATCACCCAAGGATGGGTGGAGTTATCGATGAAGAACTTTGTGAAATCCGCATTGACCATTGGACTAGTCTATACATTTTCAATGCACTGGGATTGGTTTAACACGTATTTCATTTCTTTGGTTACCTCAACGATTGATGTAGTGAGTAAAGCCACGATGAATATGGGTGATCCGACAATTATGCATGGCAAGGATGGAGTAGGGAATGCACTGCAATTAGCATTGAATCGTGCCGTGACTTTAGCTAATGAGTTTTTTAAAGATGCAGGCCTCACTAATATCAGCCCAATATTAATAGGAGCGGTATTACTGTTCTTAAATATTTCACTTATTGCACTCGGCGCTACATTACTGATTATTTCAAAGGTGTTTTTGTCAGTGCTATTTGCATTTGCACCGATGATGATTATGTTCACCTTGTTTCATCCAACTCGCTCCTTTTTTGATAGATGGCTAGGTCAAATTACTGGAAATGCAATGGCCATTATTTTTATCTCTGCCACCATGGGTTTCATTATTTCATTATTAAACTCCGCACTGCCAGCGCATCCTACCGAAGAGCCTACGCTCACAAGCGCTATCGCGCCCATTATTGTTGCTATTGTTGGCATTATCTTATTGTTAAAAGCGGCTGATATTGGACGAGATATTGGCGGAGCACCAGCATCCATTGCTGAAAAAATGGCTTTATCAGCTGCTGTAGGATCCGCATTAGGTGGTATGAGCTTAGGTGCCAAGTTACTGAAAGGAGCAATACAAGCGCCTGGCAGAATTAGGGGTGCGTATGGAGCCGGTAAAGAGGTGCTGAGCAATACGTATGAAGCGGGCAAAAATGTAGCTAATAAAGCAAGGCAATTATTACGACGATAAAGGAAATGAGGATGAAAAGATTAAAAAGTTTTTTAAGCTCAAAAAAACCAGATGAAAAGCCAGATACAGACAGCATTTTTGAGCTAGCCAGAAGCTGGGCAGACGATATTTATAGTTCAAATGTTGCAAAAGCACACTTATTTCAGTTGGCGTCAATAGGGTTGTTAGGTTTATGTATGATCCTGAGTATAGCAATAGCTTTTTTGTTGCCGTTGAAAAAAACGGAATTGATTGTGGTACATAAATCTAATGATGGTGTTGTCTGGGTAGATCCGCCCAGCTCTTTGCAAGCGCCTAATGCAGTTCCACAGCTTGAAAGCGAAATTGTCAATTATGTTATTAATCGCGAAAGTTATAGCGCTTTCTCCTTTGATACACAGTATGAAACCGTCAATCTTATGAGTGATGACGCTGTCGCAAAGGAGTATCGAAAACAACAGGATGCAGGAAATGAAGCATCTCCCATTCATCAATTAGGAGAGGATGGAAAAAGAACGGTTCAAATAGATAACGTCATATTTTTAGATAACGAGGCATTGAACTCTAAAAAAAGCGGGGCCGGCGAAAAGCATGAAAATAGAGCACAAGTGAATTTTGAGGTGACAATCGATGAGGGATATCGTGTCACAGTTACACCTTACACCGCACTTTTATCATGGACATATCGTGGCACACCCAATGAGCCTGTTGCAAAATGGAAAAATTGGGATGGATTTATCGTGACACAGTACGTATTAACACAACGAAATATTACTCACTAGGAGAAATGGAATGAATTGGCGACGTTTAATAACAATTTTTTGCCTTGCTTTAACCTTTTTTACAGCCCCCAGCTTTGCTGCAAAAAGTCCCCAAGGGTTAAGTACGGATGGACGGATAAAAGTCATTGCGTTTGATCAAAATAATGTGGTTAATGTCAATCTGAACCTAATGACAGCCACACAATTTATATTAAATGAAGATGAGCACGTATTAGATGTTCAGACTGGCGATGCAGTAGCATGGATTTTTGACAATAAAAATGTTCCTGCGAACATGTTTTTTTTAAAGCCAACCATTGCTAATTCCAATACGAATGCAACTGTGGTGACAGATAAGCGCATGTATTATTTTCATTTATATAGCGCAGCAGAAAATGACGCAAACTCCTCTACCTATGTTGTTAGGTTTATCTATCCAGACGAAGAAAAGGCCCGCATGTTACGAGAAGAAATGGCGACTCTAAATTTATCAAAAGATCCTAATGCCTATAACTGGAACTACAGTTATAGTGGCGACAAGACCATTTTACCGTTACATGTATTCGATGATGGCACTTTTACCTATATGCAGCTTAGGCCAAATCAAGCTGTACCAGCTGTATTTGCTGTGGATAACACCCGCGGGGAAGAATCGGTTGTCAATACAAGAAAGCAAGGCGATTATTTGGTCGTTGAACGCATTGCTCCCCAGTTTACTTTACGGAATGGGCAGTATGCTGTGGTCAGTATATTTAATGATAATCTCACAAAAAAACTATGGACGAACGGGGTGAGGTCATGACGAAAGAAGCAAACCAATCATCATCATGTCATGAGCAAAAGGACGAAAGTGCTGACTCGTTGAATGCCATGTCAAAAGTCACGCCAAAACAACCGTGGGAAATGAAGCAATGGATGACTTGGGGAACAGTAGGAGCTGTTTGCCTGCTAATTTTCATCGGATTAGTATTTCGCCCAAAGCATGAACCTTCTGATAAAGAAGCGGTTAAGGAAGCGGTGAATAATTACCAAAAAGAATTACGCGGGAACCTAGAGGCTATTAAAAAATTAAGAGAAGAAGTGAGTGCTACCTCTACGCTGGATAATACTGCAGACATGAATTTAGAAAAGAATACGCAATTAAGCCAAGAGGAAATAGAACAACAAAAAATGCTACTTGCGACACGTCAGCAAGCGCAAGCAGAGGATCTGCGCGCATATCAGATGCGGATTAATGCACCAACATCTCTTTTAAATTCAGGTTCATCACGCGCATCGGAAACTAGCTCGGAGAGTCAAGGCCGAAATAACTCGGTTATTTCTGGATCGGGAGCCAACCAAAATTTTGTGAACCAGACGACGGGGGTTGACACGGTGAGTGCGACTAAAATATCGCATCCTGATTTTACTGTAGCATCGGGAGAGCTTATTCAAGCTGTGCTTGAAACACCGATTAACTCCGATTTGCCAGGAATGATTCGTGCTATTACCTCGCAACCTGTCTATGCCTACACGGGCAATATGCCTATTATTCCCGCCGGTTCGCGATTAATTGGTCAATATTCGTCGGGTATTGTACAGGGACAGTCTCGCATTTTAGTGGTGTGGAACCGTGTGATATTGCCAGATGGCACTTCAGCGCAAATTAATAGTCCGGGGACAGATAGTCAGGGCGTATCAGGGCAGGGGGCAGATAGTATTAATCGGCACTTCTGGGCGAGGTTTGGCGAAGCTTCGTTGTTATCTATTATTGGGGCCGGGGCTGCTAATGTCGGTGTATCCAGCAATGCAGAGTACAACTCGTCTGCAGCTTATCGTAGCGCTGTGGCGCAATCCTTTTCAGATGCAGCGAATGACTTGATGATGATTGGTTTGCTTCTTTCGTCATGACCTCACCCCGTTCGTCCATAGTT
>CAZULF010000072.1:0-11125 GCA_964621215.1 uncultured Legionellales bacterium
CGTAGGGCATAATGAAATTTTTTAATATTTCACTGCATAAAGGCGAATCGGCATTCCAGTTATCTCCATCGGAGGCCTGCGCGATATAGATATTCCAATCTGCGGTAGGATAGCGCTCAATAATTATTTTTTTGACCAACTCCAACGCGCTGGATACCACGGTACCGCCAGTCTCACGCGAATAAAAGAACTCCTGCTCATCCACTTCTTTCGCTGTGGTGTGATGACGAATAAATACGATCTGAATTTTTTGGTAAGCTTTTACTAAAAATAAATATAACAAAATAAAAAAGCGTTTTGCTATATCTTTTTTGGTTTCATCCATGGAGCCAGAAACATCCATTATACAAAACATAACAGCTTGAGTAGTAATTTTAGGTCGTTTTACTCTGCTGGTGTATCTTAAATCAAAGCTATCAATGAATGGAATTAAACTCTTTTTTTGGGAAAGAGTAGCTATTTTTTCATTAACAAGTTCGATTTTAATTTTTAATTCTCGTAACTGAGTAGTTAACACTTTATTTAATTTATTATTCTCATTTTTGTCATTGTTTTTCAATTGTTCAATCACCGCTTGTAATGTTTGTTTTTCAAGTTCAAGTTGTGCGATTGCATTATCATATCCGCCATGGAATGCTAATCTTCTTGATAATGCATTACGGAAAGAACGCAAAATATTAATGTTAGGTGGGGTGCCGGTAGTTGAAAATCCAGCGCGCACAGTTTCAATACTTGGAATTTCAGCAAGACGCGTTTTGATCATGTCGGGTAACGCTAGCTCTTCAAAAAACAAATCTAAAAACTCTTCTTTAGTGAGATAAAAACTGAAATCATCAAGTCCTTCGCCTTGGTTGCTGGCTTGACTGTCTTCGCCTTCATTACCCGATGACTTATCCGGTCGTTTTAAGCGATCGCCACGAGCGTATTCTTTATTACCAGGAATGGTGTACTCACGTTTACCGCCACTACCGTGATGGATAATAGGTTCAGACACATCTTTGTGAGGAATGATGATTTGCTCACCACTTTCAATATCTTTAATACTACGTTTTTGAATTGCTTCAGAGACCGCTGCTTTAATTTGATTTTTAAACCGACGTATAAAACGTTGTCGATTAACGGTACTGCGATTTTTTCCATTTAAACGACGGTCTATAAATTGCGTCATAATCGTATTCCTTACGACGACTTACGAACCCGCAAATACCAATCGCACAATAAGCGTACTTGCTTCGCGGTGTAACCCTTCTCAACCATGCGAGATATGAATTCCTCATGTTTTTTCTTGTCATCGGCCGACGCTTTGGGATTAAAGGAAATAACCGGTAATAAATCTTCGGTATTAGAAAACATTTTCTTTTCAATCACGGCGCGTAATTTTTCATAGCTATTCCATGTCGGATTTTTACCCTTGTTATTAGCACGAGCTCGTAATACAAAGTTAACGACTTCATGCCGAAAATCTTTAGGATTACTTATGCCGGCGGGTTTTTCAATTTTTTCTAACTCTTCACTTAAAGCGCCGCGATCATAAATTTCGCCGGTATCAGGATCGCGATAATCTTGATCTTGTATCCAAAAATCAGCATACATCACATAGCGATCAAAAATATTTTGGCCATATTCAGAATACGATTCTAGGTAAGCGGTTTGAATTTCTTTGCCGATGAATTCAATATAGCGAGGCACAAGGTATTCTTTTATATATCGCATATACTGTTCAAAAGTTTCTTTTGGGAATTGTTCTTGTTCAAGCTGACGTTCTAATACATAGAATAAATGTACAGGGTTAGCTGATACCTCTGTATGATCAAAGTTAAAGACTTTAGATAGTATTTTGAAAGCGAATCGCGTGGACAAACCATTCATGCCTTCATCCACGCCTGCAAAATCGCGATATTCTTGATACGATTTAGCTTTCGGATCAGTATCTTTTAAATTTTCCCCATTGTAAATTCGCATTTTTGAATAAATGCTAGAATTTTCTGGTTCTTTGATGCGAGATAATACTGAAAACTGCGCCATGATTTCTAAGGTATCAGGTGCGCATTTAGCTTCATGTAAAGAGCTGTTTTCAATTAATTTGGAATAAATTTTCACTTCTTCTGAAACCCGCAAGACATAAGGTACTTTTATGATGTATATACGATCCAAAAATGCTTCATTGTTTTTATTGTTTTTAAAAGCCACCCATTCCGACTCATTGGAGTGAGCAAGAATCATGCCATCGAATGGAAGTGAAGATAAACCTTCAGTAGGATTATAATTCCCTTCTTGAGTTGCAGTTAATAAAGGATGCAATACTTTAATTGGAGCTTTGAACATTTCAACGAATTCAAGTAAGCCACGATTTGCCAAACATAAACCACCGGAGTAACTATACGCATCAGCATCGTTTTGCGAATAATTTTCTAATTTTCGAATATCTATCTTACCCACGAGCGAAGAAATATCTTGATTGTTTTCATCGCCAGGTTCTGTTTTTGCAATGGCTATTTGATTATAAATTGATGGATAAAGCTTAACCACACGAAACTGACTGATATCACCATTATATTCATCCAAACGTTTTATCGCCCAAGGTGACATAATCGTTTGCACATATCGACGTGGAATATTATATTTTTCTTCCAGAATAGGTGCATCTTCTTCATAAGAAAACAACGCCAAGGGTGACTCATGCACAGGCGATCCTTTCAAGGCGTAGAAAGGTTCTTTTTGTAGTAATGATTTTAATCGATCTGCTAAAGAAGATTTACCGCCCCCAACAGGACCTAATAAATACAGAATTTGTTTCTTTTCCTCTAAACCTTGTGCCGCATGTTTAAAGAAAGCGACGATTTGCTCGATGGTTTCTTCCATACCATAAAAATCGTCAAATACCTTGTAGTGAGGAATGATTTTATTGGAAAATAATCGACTTAAAACTGGATCTTGCCGTGTATCGATCATCTCCGGCTCGCCAATAGCTTTTAACATACGTTCTGCAGCATTCGCATAAGCGCTGGGATCTTTTTTACATAATTCCAGATACTCTTCTAACGAATATTCTTCAGCCTTATGTTGTTCATAACGCGTTTGTATATCATTCAAAACACCCATGAGATTCCCCTCATTAATCATGCAGGCTATAAATTAAGTATAGTTGACTTAGAGGCAGAGTGGGGATGACATAACTTGTTGATAAATAAATGATAAAATGTAGCCTGGATGCAGCGCTAGCGGAATCCGGGGATCACGATGTATTCTGGATCCCGCGGACAAGCCGCGGGACGACGTTATGACCTCGAGGCATGAATGTCTGAGTGAAGCGTGTGAGGCAGGGATGCCGAACCCGAGCGTACAGGGACGTATTTACAGCGTCTTCACGAAGATCTTTCATGCCTCAAGGTCAATCATCCAGGATTCCGCTAGCGCTGCATCCAGGCTACCGCGCAATCCACAAATATATCTGTTCTACATCATGAAATAAGGCGCTGGCTTTCCAATCTACAGGGTCAACGTCATAAGGGATGTAGCCATATTGCGCCACGCCAGTGTAGGTCCCAGCTGCTTGACCAGCCAGAATGTCGCGCTCATGATCGCCAATAAAAATACAGTGCTCAGGTGGACATTGTATTTGCTTGCATGCGAATAAAACCGGTTCAGGATGAGGTTTACTAGTTGCGACAGTGTCACCACACACAATGGATTTAGCCCCCGCTAATAAAGGAAATTTTTCAACCGTTAACGGCATTAAAAATGAAGGTTTATTGGTAACAATGCCCCAGGGGAATTGCTGTGCATCGAGATAATCAAGCAATTTTTCGGTTCCAGGAAATAACAGCGTTTTGTCGCCAAACCGAGTTAAGTAAATATCGAGAAATTCAGCTTTCAATTTTTCAATATCCATCTCAGCTAATCGCTTGCCAAAACCCAGCTCTAAGTAGGCCATAATGCCATCACCCGCGAGTGGTCGCAGTAGGGTATAAGGTTGATGTGGTTCGTGATAGCGATGATATAAAGTATTTGCCGTACTGGCCAAATCAGGCGCGGTGTCTATTAAAGTTCCATCTAAATCAAACAAAAATCCCCGAATATTTTCTCTCATTGTAATTCATTCTTCCAAAATAAAACTAGCTAAATAATTAACGCGCACATCATCAGTTAATTCGCAATGACGATTAAAAGGATGATAGTGCAAGCCTTTAAGTTGCATCTGGCCCAACTGCGCATGTCGAGCCCATTGTGCAAGTTCAGAAGGTTTTATAAATTTGTTATAATCGTGCGTACCGCGTGGCAATAATCCCAACACATATTCAGCGCCTACAATCGCAAATGCATAAGCTTTAGGATGACGATTAAGAGTAGAAACAAATAATTTTCCACCAGGTTTTAATAATCTCGCACAATGTTGCAAGATTAAAGCAGGATCAGGCACATGCTCTAACATTTCCATGCAAGTAATAACATCAAACCGGTCATCATCCAGCGTTTCAATCGGCTGATGACGATAATCAATGGTTAATCCTGCATCCTGAGCATGCTGCCGAGCTACCTTAATCGTTGCATCATCCATATCAATGGCAGTCACCGTAGCACCGGCTTTAGCCAAACTTTCAGATAAAATACCACCACCACAGCCCACATCTAACACCGCCTTAGCAGCAAGCTCTGTATGCTGTTGAATAAAAGCTAAGCGCATAGGATTTAAATCATGCAAGGTATGTAATGGCCCTTCAGCATCCCACCAATGTTGGGATAGGGCAGTAAATTTAGCAATTTCTTGTGGATCGACGTTAGGTGTATTCATAGAAACGAATTATATCAGCATAAAGAACTAATTTATACCAGAAATCGCCTAGATATGGTATGATATGGGCTATATATTCCACATCGAAAGAGAGCATAAAACGATGACCGAAATGGCTAAAGAAGTTACCTCAATTAGTATTGAAAATGAACTAAAACAGTCCTATATGGATTACGCAATGAGCGTCATTGTGGGACGGGCATTACCGGATGTGCGGGATGGTCTAAAACCTGTTCACCGACGGGTATTATATGCCATGAGCGAATTAGGGAATGATTGGAATAAACCCTATAAAAAATCAGCTAGGGTGGTGGGGGATGTGATCGGTAAATACCATCCCCATGGTGATACTGCCGTTTACGATACCATCGTGCGCATGGCGCAGCCATTTTCTTTGCGTTATTTGCTGGTCGATGGTCAGGGTAACTTCGGTTCGGTCGATGGTGATGCTGCAGCGGCAATGCGTTACACCGAAGTGCGCATGTCTAAATTTGCCCATGCGCTTATGGCTGATTTGGATAAAGAAACAGTTGATTTCGCACCTAACTATGATGGCAATGAAATGGCGCCTGTGGTATTGCCCACACGCGTGCCCAATTTATTGGTGAATGGTTCTTCAGGTATTGCTGTGGGTATGGCTACTAACATTCCGCCGCATAACTTAGGTGAAGTGATTGATGCCTGTTTAGCCTTGTTAAATGCGCCGGATACTCCCATTGAAACTTTAATGGAACATGTGCACGGTCCGGATTTTCCTACCGCCGCCATTATTCATGGCCGTATGGGTATTCGTGAAGCCTATCTTACAGGTCGTGGTCGTGTATATTTACGTGCACGCACTGAAATCGAAACGGATGAAAAAAGTGGTCGCGAAAGTATTATCGTGACAGAGTTACCATATCAAGTAAATAAAGCTAAATTAATCGAAAAAATTGCTGAATTAGTCAAAGATAAACGAATAGAAGGTATTACTGGATTACGTGATGAGTCTGACAAAGATGGTATGCGTATTGTGATTGAATTACGTCGAGCAGAAAATACCGATGTTATGTTAAATAATTTATATACCCATACGCAATTACAAACTGTGTTTGGTATTAACATGGTGGCATTAGCCGATGGTCAACCACGTATTCTAAATCTCAAGCAAATGCTGGAATTTTTCTTGCGTCATCGACGCGAAGTGGTAACTCGCCGCACACTCTATGAGTTACGCAAAGCCAAAGAACGTGCTCATTTGTTAGAAGGTTTAGGTATTGCATTAGTTAATATCGAGCCAGTTATTGCCTTGATTAAAGCCGCACCCAATCCAGCCACAGCCAAAGAACAATTGATTGCAACAATATGGCCAGCGGGTGTAGTGGCATCGATGTTAGAGCGTGCTGATACCCGTATGACACGTCCAGATGATTTGGATGAAACATATGGTTTGAGTAAAGAGGGATATCATTTATCACCCGAACAAGCGCAAGCGATTCTAGATTTACGTTTACATCGTTTGACGGGCTTGGAACAAGAGAAAATTTATCAAGAATATCAAGCGTTGTTAGAAGCGATTAAAGAACTTGTGGAAATTCTAGTAAATCCTGAACGCTTACGCCAAGTGATTGAACAAGAATTACAAGAAGCGAAAGCTGAATTTGCTGATGTACGTCGTACTGAAATTATTGATGATGGTGCAGAGTTAGATATTGAAGATTTAATTCCGCGTCAAGAAATGGTAGTGACATTATCAAATGAAGGTTATGCTAAAACACAATCCATTGATAATTACCGTTCACAACGTCGCGGCGGGCGCGGTAAATCAGCAACACAAATGAAAGAAGAGGATGTGATAACCACATTATTAGTGGCTAATAGTCACGATACGTTGTTATGTTTTTCTGATTTCGGCAAAGTGTATTGGTTAAAAGTGTATAAACTACCACAGGCTAGCCGTGAATCGCGCGGACGTCCAATTGTAAACTTATTGCCATTACAAGAAAATGAAAAAATTAGTGCTATTTTGCCCATCAGTGAATTTACTGCCGAACATTCTGTTTTCATGGCAACCGCTAACGGTACAGTGAAAAAAGTCAGTTTGGAAGATTTCTCCAGACCTCGCACCAGCGGTATTATTGCTGTGGATTTGGAAGATGGGGATAAATTAGTCGGTGTTGCACTGACGGATGGTAAACAACATGTCATGCTATTTTCTGACGCTGGTAAAGTCATACGTTTTGATGAAACCGACGTACGTACTATGGGTCGTACGGCACGTGGCGTGCGCGGTATTCGCTTACAAGAACAACAAAAAGTGATTGCTTTAATCGTTGCAAAACCAGAAGGCGCCATTTTAACGGCAACTGAAAATGGTTATGGTAAACGTACGGCTATCGATGAATATCGCCTCACCGGTCGCGGTGGCCAAGGTGTGATTTCAATTCAAGTAACAGAACGTAATGGCGCTGTGGTGAGTGCATCTCAAGTGACCGATGTAGACGAAGTGATGTTGATCACAGATGCGGGAACGCTAGTACGTATTCGCGCTGCCGAAATTTCTCTGGTAGGTCGTAACACACAAGGCGTGCGTTTGATTCGTTTATCAGAGGGTGAAAAATTGGTTGGTTTACAACGTATTGCTGAACTCGGTGATTTAGATGATGAAGCTGAGCAGCCCTTGTAGTCTGGATGCAGCGCAGCGGAATCCGGGGGTTACGATGTATTCTGGATCCCGCGGACAAGCCGCGGGACGACGATCTGACCTTGAGGCATGAATATCTTTGTGAAGCATGTAAGGTCAACTTCCCGGATTCCGCTGCGCTACATCCAGGCTACACGTACATGAGGATATTCATGGCTACCAAAATAAATCGCAAATGGAATTTTTCAGCTGGCCCAGCAACCTTACCGCTAGAGGTATTAGAGCAAATACAGGCTGATTTATTCGATTGGAGAGGACAAAGTGCCTCGGTGATGGAAATCAGCCATCGTAGCGAAGCGTTTAACGATTTGGTTCGCGAAGCAGAACAAGATGTGCGTGATTTATTAAACGTACCAGATAATTATGCGGTGCTCTTCATGAGCACGGGTGCCAATGCACAATTCGCTGCCATACCCATGAATTTATTAACGTCGGGTCAAGCAGTCGATTATATCGACACAGGCATTTGGTCGCGACGAGCCATATCCGAAGCTGCACGTTATGCACAAGTGAATGTGGTTGCTAGCGCACAATCAAATAATTACACTCATATTCCGCCGCGATCTACCTGGAAAATAAATCCCAGCGCGGTTTATTTTCACTATACCGCCAATGAAACTATTGATGGACTCGCTTTTCATGACGTACCTCAAGTTGATGTGCCCTTGGTATGTGATATGACATCCTGCTTGTTTGCAGAACCTATCGACATTCGATCGTTTGGACTAATTTACGCAGGAGCACAGAAAAATTTTGGTATAGCCGGATTGTGTTTAATCATTATTCGACGCGATTTAATCAAGCCAGCGATGGAATCCACCCCATCAGTTTTCCGTTATCAGCTACAGCTCGAAAATCAATCACTTTACAGTACCCCGGCCGTTTTTGCCTGGTATGTTGCTAGTTTAATGTTCAAATGGATGAAAAAACAGGGTGGTTTGGCGGTGCTATCCCACCTAAATCAGCAAAAAGCAGCTAAACTATATCAAGAGATTGATGCAAGCCAAGGTTTTTATCACAATGCGATAGCGCCAGCAGCTCGATCAATTATGAATGTTCCATTGGCATTGCCCTCCGCTGCATTAGAGCAACGCTTTCTCAATGAGGCCGAAGCAGCGGGATTTACAGCCTTAAAAGGGCATCGTTTACAGGGTGGCGTACGCATTAGTCTTTACAATGCCATGCCAGAAGAAGCGATTGATGAATTAATTGAATTCATGAGAGTGTTTCAGCGGAGTCATTAAAATGAAACAATTACAAATTGCACCCTCGAAGCCGATCAGTGGCGAAATGATTATGCCGGGTGATAAATCTATCTCACATCGTGCGATCATGTTGGCTTCCATTGCCGAAGGTAATTCAGAAATACATAATTTCTTAGCTGGCGATGATTGTTTAGCAACCATTGCTGCCATGCATACAATGGGTGTGGTGATAGAACAAACGGAAGATAATACCGTGATTGTTTCTGGCGTAGGTAAACATGGTTTAAAGGATCCAAATCAAATTTTAAATTTAGGTAACTCAGGCACTTCAATACGCTTACTCTCAGGTTTACTCGCCGGTCATGGTATTAATGCTATTTTGGAAGGCGATGCTTCGTTGATGACACGCCCGATGAAACGTGTCGTAGAGCCCTTACAAAGTATGGGCGCACAAATTGTCTGCCCAGATACAGGAAAGCCACCCATTACAGTACAACGAACTAAAAAGCGCTTAAAAGGTATAGAGTTTCATTCTAAGGTACCCAGTGCACAGATAAAATCAGCCTTATTATTAGCGGGTCTTTATGCCGAAGGTGAAACTACCGTTACTGAATCAGTGCTAACTCGCGATCACACAGAGCGTATGTTAGAGTTATTCGGTTATCCCATAAAACGTGATGAAAAATCCGTTACAATTAATGGTGGTGAACGGCTTAAAGGGACAACAATATATATTCCAGGAGATATTTCTTCTGCCGCATTTTTTTTAGTGGCAGCGGCAATGACGCCTGGAAATGAATTAATTATTCGCGATGTGGGTGTCAACCCTACCCGTATGGGAGTGATTCATATTTTGTGGGAAATGGGGGCGCGTATTACTATTGAAAATATGCGACAATTAGGCAATGAACCGATAGCTGATTTGCATGTTGTAGGTAAACATTTAAAAGGTATTGATATTCCCTTACAACATGTGGCATTAGCTATTGATGAATTTCCCGCTTTATTTATCGCTGCAGCGAATGCTAGAGGTACTACGACATTACGTGGTGCTAAAGAACTACGTTTAAAAGAAAGTGATCGAATACAAGTAATGGCGAAAGGTTTGCAAACCTTAGGTATTGAGGTAGAAACTACCGATGATGGAATTACTATTCATGGTGGACAAATGACCGGTGGCACTATCGATAGCCATGGTGATCATCGTATTGCAATGGCATTCGCTATCGCAGGATTTGCAGCTAAAAAACCGATTACAATTCAAAACTGCCAAAATATCACGACTTCATTTCCTAACTTTGTCGAGTTGGCACGAAGTTATGGTTTAAGCGTGAGATAATACAGAAAATCGAACTTTAACAAGATTACTGATCTTTTTTAGTTGAGTTTTTATTTCTTTTTTGCGTTCTTCTAAGTCATAATCTGCTTGTAAACCTAACCAGAAACCTTCAGATGTGCCCAATGCACAAGCCAAACGTAAGTCCGTATCCGCAGTAATACTACGTTGGCCATGTACTATTTCATTAATACGACGCGGAGGCACTTGCATATCGCGTGCTAATTGATTTTGGCTAATATCCATAGGAATTAAAAATTCGGCTAGAAGAATTTCTCCAGGATGTATATTTTTTAATTTATTCATGATGCTCTCCCATTTTTAATGGTAATCAACAATTTCAACATTACATACCATGCCATTATTCCAGTTAAAACAAATTCGCCATTGGTCATTGATGCGAATACTATGTTGTCCTTTACGATCGTGTTTTAAAGCCTCTAGTCGATTATTGGGAGGAATTTTTAAATCCTCCAACGTTAAGGCATTATTCAACATCCTTAATTTACGCCGGGCTACTTCTTGAATATCTCTTGGCAATTTAGTTGATACTACTCCCCTCCAGATTTTAGAGGTTTCTTTGCAATGAAAATGTTTGATCATTTTAATAGGTCGCTAACTTAACTGTTCCTAAGTATGATTATAGCAAACCTTGGCCATAACGCAATACGTTATAGTCAATCTTTTGAATTGGGCTGCTAAACTGGTTTTAACAACCGTCCCCCACCCGCCGAACAAACTAAAACACTGCCTGCTTGGGCAGACCAGTCGCCTAATACAAACCACTCACGTTGGATTCCGTTATCCATGGCTTGATGGATGCCGGGTTTGTGGATATGGCCATGAATTAGCACAGAGATGTTTTGTTCGCGCATCAGCTGTAAAAGAGCCGCTTCGTTGGTTTCTAACTGCTGTGGGGGCTTTTTGGCAGTACGTTTTTTGCTGGTATAGCGTAACCAACGAGCGATCAGCTTTCGGACCCATAAGGGTAATAACATAAAACGGGCAATGAGCTTAGGATCGCGTACTTTAGCGCGATAGGCCAGGTATTCTTGGTCGTCAGTACAAAGGGTATCGCCGTGTAACAATAGGACAGGGGTGCCGTAAAG
>CAZULF010000073.1:0-286 GCA_964621215.1 uncultured Legionellales bacterium
TGTCTTTTTTGTATTCCTGCTTTTTCTTCTAGTAATTTGGTGAATTGCACTAATTGTGCATTGTTATTAGTATTTGGTTTTGGCATAAGCTCAATAGAGATATGCGTTGGATATAAATGCATAATACCAGATATGATCGCAGCATTATTAGCCGAGATTGTATGAGGAGTTTCTTTATCCGAGCAATGTCCTATTAACACTCCGTTAACAACCAATACCGGAAATGCATCTTGATTAACACAAAACCCATTAGCTTTAAATAAATTGATAATTTGATTTAACGCTG
>CAZULF010000073.1:296-643 GCA_964621215.1 uncultured Legionellales bacterium
AGGCGGCCTCTAATTTTTTTAATGGAGCTTCATCTAGTGCAGGTTCGGCGATAGGTTTTCTTAGTGCCAACTGTAGCACTATTTGATTATTATGACTGGATAATGAATAAGAATTAAAAGTATGGGTTACATTTTCCTGATTGCTAAAAGCAAATGACATCAATGATGACACAAAAGATTCTTTTTTAGCTTTTTCATTAGGCATAATCTTTGGCCCTTATTCCTTACTATTTTTTAAGTATAACGGTCTAAGCTTAACGAAATATTAGGGAGCGAAAAAATAATTGGCGTCGTCCCGCGAATAAATCGCAGGACGACGGTTTGACCTTCCGGCATGACAATTTTTG
>CAZULF010000073.1:653-10967 GCA_964621215.1 uncultured Legionellales bacterium
CAGGTATGTTACTATTGTCTTTTTCCCGTTCAACCGTTTTATGGTGATTGACCATGTTTACCCTGTCAGCCATTATCATCATCGCACTAGTGACTCTGCTCGGGGGGTTAGTGCCTATTTATCGTCATGCCAGCGCCAGTTTTTACACCTGGAGTGAGGCCGGCGTCAGCGGCTTGTTTATTGGCGCAGGACTATTTCATTTGCTGCCGGATGCGTCGCGTAGTTTTGAGCATCTATACCCGCAGCAGACATTCCCAATAGCCTATGTTTTATGTGGCGTGGGATTTGCCTGTCTAGTGGCATTGGAATTTGCAATTAATCACTTGCAAGGACGAGCGAAACGTTGTCAATCACGGCCACAAAATCATTTAATGACTGACTCTTTATGCCCTCATTCAGGTAATCAAAGTCAGCCGCCAGATTATTTCCTGGGTATTTTGGTGATCTTGGCATTGTCGGTTCACTCAATGATTGGCGGTTTGGCGATCGGCCTTAATCAGCATCTGAGTGACGCTATTCTTATTTTCCTCATTATTTTGCTACATAAAGCTACGGACAGTTTCGCTTTAGTGATTAATTTACGGCATGCCAATTTTAGCAAAGCAGCGATGGTGACCATTGTTGGGGTATTTGCCTGGGTCACGCCCACCGGCATGATGACAGCGCATTGGTTGACGATGCATATGCCGGAGCGGGTATTACTCGAGTATGAAGCGGTTTCAAATGCGATTGCAGCTAGTTTATTTCTCTATATTGGCACCTTAGAAGGCGTAGGTCGACAATTACTGTTTGCGCGCAAACCCAAGCCATCAGCATTAACCTTGATGTTTTCAGGTTTGGGAGTGATGGGTTTATTAGCGTTCTGGGTGTAATTCTTTGTAGCCTGGATGCAGCGAAGCGGAATCCGGGACAAGGCTGTAGAATGCTTGCAAGATGTAAGACCTTGTAGCATGAATGCCTTCGTGAAGCATGTGAGGCAGGGATGCCGAACCTGAGCCTACAGGGACGTATTTACGGCGTCTTCACGAAGGTCTTTCATGTCTGCAAGGTCGCCAACCCGGATTCCGCTTCGCTGCATCCAGGCTACAGAGATTATTATGGCTATTTTTTTTGCCCATAAAAGTGTAAAATGCCTCCCAACTTCATTATTTACAAAAGAAAATATCATGATTCCTGTTATTGCTATAGTCGGACGCCCGAATGTGGGGAAATCCACCTTGTTTAACCAACTCACGCGTACCCGTGATGCTCTGGTGGCTGATATGCCGGGCGTAACGCGCGATCGGCAATATGGTGAGGGAAGGGTAGGAGAAAAGCCATTTATTGTCATTGATACTGGCGGTATTGCCGGTGAAGAGCATGGCATCCATGGTTTAACCAAAGAACAAGTAAAGCTAGCACTGCAAGAAGCCGACAGAGTGATATTTTTATTGGATGCACGCGCAGGTCTGACAGCAGATGATCGCCTCATTGCCCAAGAGCTGCGTCGTTTAGAAAAACCCATCCATGTCGTAGTCAATAAAATTGATGGCTTGGATGAAGATGAAGCCATCAATGATTTTTATACACTAGGTTTAGGTGAAATCAGTGCAATCTCTTCGGCACATAACGAAGGGATATATGAGTTAGTCGAAACCTTATTACGTGATTTTACACCTGATCCAGAATTACTTCCGTCGGCAGAAGATCCCGGCATTAAAGTGGCTATTATTGGTCGTCCGAATGTGGGGAAATCCACTTTAGTAAATCGCATCTTAGGTGAAAACCGCGTGATTACCAGCGAAGAAGCGGGAACGACGCGCAGCAGTTTGTTTATTCCTTTTGAACGCAACGGACAGCGTTATACTTTAATCGATACCGCTGGCGTGCGGCGTCGTGGACGTGTGTTTGAAGCAGTGGAAAAATTTTCAGTCATTAAAACCTTGCAAGCAATTGATGCTTGTCATGTTGCAGTCATTGTTATTAGCGCGCGAGATAATATCAGCGAACAAGATTTACGGTTATTGGGCTTTATTTTAGAAGCCGGTAAAGCGGTGGTGATTGCGGTGAATAAATGGGACGGTATGGATAGTTATGAACGTGATCGGGTAAAAGTAGAAATCGATCGACGTCTCACTTTCGCAGATTTCGCACGCATTCATTTTATTTCCGCATTACATGGTAGCGCAGTCGGTGAATTATATGCATCGATTGAAGAAGCGTATCACAGTGCCAATTGTGAATTAAATACCGGTGAGTTGACGCGCATTCTTGAAAATGCCGTAGCGGCTTACCAACCACCTATGTCGCACGGTCGACGTATTAAGTTACGGTTTGCCCATGCAGGCGGACACAATCCACCCGTAGTAGTGATTCACGGTAATCAAACGAATAAGCTACCAGACTCCTACAAACGTTATTTGATGCATGCTTATCAGCGAGAATTAAATATTTTTGGCAGTCCGCTGCGATTAGAATTTAGAACTGGCAGCAATCCGTATGCAGATAAAAAGAATGAACTTACACCTCGGCAAGTGAAAAAACGCCAGCGCGTGAGAAAATCGTAGAGTAATTACACATACTCATTGTCATGCCAGCCTGAGCTGGCATGACAGACCGTAGGGGCGAATAATCATTCGGTCGTCCATTAATGCTGCCAAGCTCCCATATCGTGTTCTTTAGGAAAAGTCACAGTCACTCGCAAACCTACCCCGTTTTCAGGTGTATCTAACGAGACTTGTGCGTGATGTAACATCGCAATTTGTTGTACGATGGCAAGCCCCAAACCACTACCCGCTTGTTTGGTGCCTAAAATACGATAAAACCGCTCAAATACACGCGCCCGAAGTTCGGCAGGAATGCCAGGACCATTGTCGGTGACAGAGACCATCACCGTCTCCATTTGATTCTCCACCTTAACGGTTACAAAACTATTGGGTGGACTATAGCGAATTGCATTATCCACTAAATTACGTAACATGATGCCAAGGGCGGTGGCATTACCTTCAATCGTACCCGAGGTATCATTACAGATCAGTTCTAATTCAATATTTTTTTCTAGTGCTGCGGGAACTAATAAACTAACTTCTTCTACAGCGAGTTTGTGTATATTTACCGGCGCAATATCCTGCAGTGTGCGCGATTCTTCCGGCACAATGCGGCTTAAAGTTAATAATTGTTGTACCACGTGAGTACTACGATCAACGCTAGCAATTAATTTTTCTAAAATTAATCGCCGTTGTTGTTCATCGTCAATTTTTAACGCTAACTGAACTTGTGTTTTTAATGCAGCCAAGGGTGTACGTAATTCATGCGCGGCATCACCGGCAAAGCGTTTTTCACGCTCCAAAGCTTGATATAACCGCAAAAACAAATTATTTAACTCATTGACTAAAGGTTTAATTTCTTGCGGTACTAAAGATAAATTTACCGGCTCTAAATAATGCGGTTCACGATGCGCAACTTCATCGGTTACACGACGTAAAGAATCTAAGCCCTTACCGATGATCAACCAAATATTTAAACCGAGCAAAGGATACACTAGCAACATAATATAGAGATCATCGCGCGCCATGCGGTTTCCTAACTCAGATCGTACATCATACAGTTCAGCAATATCGATAGTTAAACCGTTATGTTTATTGGTTGCAGTAAAAACGCGCCAGGGTTCACCATGTATTTTAGTATTGCTAAAGCCTTCTTGACCATTAGACATAGGTTCAAGGGGAGCATTAGCAGATCGAATGAGTAGCTGATGGTTTTTATTCCAAATTTGGAATTGAAATTTATCTTCATAGCCATAATTAAAGGGGTTGTAAATTTTTTTGTAGTATTTTTTTCCGGTTGTGGGTAACGCATTCAATTGCATTTGCATTTTGAGTAACGTAGCAGGGTTAGTTTCATCCCCAATGACGGAAAGAAAGGCCAACCCCGATTGACTTAATAAGGAATCAAGATGATGTTGAATATCTTTTTGCCCTAGAATGTAATTACCAATCGCAATCACGCTACTGGTGATAATTATGCTGATTAACAAATTAACCAGTAAAAATTTACGAATTGATAATAGCATTACTCAGCTTCTTTTAGTCCTTCCTTCGGAACCATATACCCAATACCACGAATTGTGCGGATAAGTTCGGTACCAAATTTCTTTCGTAGATTGTGAATATGAACTTCTAAAGCATTACTGTCCACATCTTCGTCCCAATTATATAAACTTTGGCTTAGCTGTTCGCGCGAAAGCGCTTTACCTTGGTTTTCAACCAATTTGAGTAGTAATGCAAATTCACGACGAGGTAAGCTCATAAGAATATCATCGTGTACCACGGTATGTGATACGGGATCGATTTCAATCGGACCGTATTTGATATGCGATGATGCGCGTTCGACACTGCGGCGTTGCAATGCTCTTAATCGAGCAGTGACTTCATTTAAATCAAAAGGCTTGGTCATATAGTCATCGGCACCCATGTCCAACCCTTTGATGCGATCTTCAATGGCATCTCTGGCAGTGAGGATCAAGACGGGAATTTTGCTTTCGCGCAAACGCATATTATCTAACACGCGTAATCCAGGTAGCTCAGGTAAGCCTAAATCGAGGATAACGATGTCGAAGTGTTCTGAGCGCAGGGCTTGATCGGCGGTTAGCCCATCTTTTACCCAATCTACGGCATAGCCTTCATGCTTAAGACTTTCTAATAAACTTTCGCCTAAAGTTTCATCATCTTCAACGATTAGAATACGCATTTAACTAACTCCCCACTTAAGGTAAGTGATCAATTCAGCCCTCACTTTAAGAATAGCATAAGTTAGAGGTAATTTCTTCTATCTATACCCATAAAAGCCTCATGTCGCGTCGTCCCGCGGCTTGTCCGTGGGCTCCAGAACACCTGGAGAATAGATGGATCCCGCGGACAAGCCGCGGGACGACGAGGTCTAGGGAGCGACCAACAACCCAAAAGATCTGAAGAAATTTTGAACAGATTCATTGGCAATAAAAGAGATATTATAGGGGTGTTCGGCGCAAAAGGCCTTAAATGGCACTTCTTCTAAGAGATGCTGGATCACTTTGGCAATATTGCCTAATAAAATCAGTTGAATGTCGGGCTTGGTCTGATAAACTTGCCTTAGCAATGACGCCATGAATGGGCGCCAAGCCTTGGCATCCAACTGCACGGGTTGTGGGCTTAACACCAGGGAGGCATTGAGGAGTAAAATGCCCTGGTTTTGCATGTTGCCAAATAGCTCGGCGGCGGTTTTTATGAGATTTTGTTTAGGCAAGTTGCTGATCGCCTCTTGGCTCAACTGGGTTAGAGGAATGAGTCCATCAGCCACCAGCAGCATTTTCATAAAATTACGCAGCGACGTAGCGCGATTGACAGGTTTACTTAGGCCTTTGTCAGACCACAACTGAGCGACAGCATTATCCCAAAAGGCATAACCATTGGCAGATTCAGCGCGAGGGTAGGGTGATTCGCCAAACAAAATGTAGCGGGTTTGTGGCAGAGGTAAAGAAAACGCATTAAAAATAGTCGCATGACCGGGCAGCCAATCGGTGCTATTGCGTAAATGAGTTAGATAAGCAGGATCCATCTGCTCGAGTGCAGTAGTAACTAAGGGTAGCCAAGAGGCATGTATTACAGTTAGATCTAAGTCGGGATTTAAATCAGGCATAAGTTTTTATCACCACAGCGAGGTTATTTATGGATAAGCAATTACTGGCAATGTTAGTGTGTCCGCATTGTAAAGGCAAATTAGAATATAAAAAAGAGCAAAAAGAATTATGGTGCCGCTTTGATCGTTTAGCTTTTCCTATTCGAGAAGATATTCCTGTGATGTTGATTGAAGAGGCACGACAAGTCACTTTAGAGGAATTAGAAAAATGACTTTTCGCATTATTATTCCAGCCCGACTATCATCATCACGGTTGCCAGGTAAAGTATTATTGGATATTGGTGGCAAACCGATGGTGCAGCGTGTGTATGAACAAGCCATCATGAGTGGCGCTGACACGGTTGCGATTGCTACTGATAGTGATGAAGTGTATCAAGTGGCGAAGCAATTTGGGGCGACTGTATGTATGACTTCAGCAACTCATCCCACCGGAACCGATCGATTAGCTGAAGCAATTAGTTTATTAGCTTATGATGAAGCCGATATTATTGTGAATGTGCAAGGCGATGAACCTTTTATTCCACCTGTGATTATTAAACAAGTAGCGGAGTTATTACGCTCTCATCCACATGCCGTGATGGCAACCTTGTGTGAGTCGATTCAAACTGTTGCTGAGGTATTTAATCCCAATATTGTAAAAGTGGTGATGAATAGTAATAAAGAAGCTATGTATTTTAGTCGCGCACCGATTCCCTGGTCGCGCGATCATTTTTCTTTTGCAGCAGATAAAATATCAATACAGGATTTGCCAACCGATTATTTACGCCATATTGGTTTATATGCTTATCGTGCGGGATTCGTACAAGAATATGTCGCATGGCCCATGGCAGAAATCGAACGCATTGAACAACTAGAACAACTACGCATTTTAGCGAAGGGTTATACCATTGCTATCGATAAAGCTCTGGCTAAATCACCCGTGGGTGTGGATACCGAAGCGGATTTACAGTTAGCGCGGGGATTGATTTAACCATTTGTCATGCCAGCGCAGGCTGGCATGACAAGTTTTAACTCTTACTGCCCCTCAGCCTCATTTCCGCTCGGTGTATTATCACCACCACCATTCTGTTGCGATGGATTGTTATGACGTCGACGTTGTCCACTACGTTGGCGGTAACGATTGCGATGATGACGGAATCGACGTTTTTCTTGCGGTTCGCCGGTTGCGGTTTGTTCATGTCCCACAATTTCAGTTTGCGTCGCAGTAGAGACTTCAGTTTCAAATTGAGACTCTATCTCTTGTGGTGTTTTCGGAATATGTGGACCTTCAGTGATGATGACCGTAGGTTGTCTAACAGGCTGATAGGTTGTTGGTGCAATCTCTTTCTCAATTTCTAAGAAATTGATTTTAGCCTCAGGAATTTTGGTTTCAGTCAGGTTAATATCTGTTTGATGAGATATCACTACCGGCGGAAGTTCTTGCTTAATGACCACAGGTGTTACTGCTACAGGAGCAACTGATGGGGCATTATACTCAACATTCTGGGGACTCACGGGCGTAGTTTGTGCACGCTGTTGGGGTTGAGGGCGATGGGTTGGTCTAGGATAGACGGGTGCTTCAGGTTGATGCTGAGCGGAAGTAGAGTAGTCTGCACGCACATCATCTCGTTCTTGCCGTTCTGGTCGATTACGATTCTGGGGCCGCTGTCCGTCACGTGATTGGGTATCACGTTGATCCCTCTGTGGATCCCTCTGTGGATCCATCTGTGGATCCCTTTGTTGATCTCTTTGTTGATCCCTCTGTCCATGCCGCCGCGATTGTCCCTGATTGGATGCGTCGCGTGACTGACCTTGGTTTTGTCTGCCACGTGGTCGGCTACCATACTGCTTTCGTTGACCTTCTCTTTCTTCGCGCACAGCTCTAGGCGGTTCGCTGCTTTCAACTGGTTTGACCGCGCTACCACTCAATAACTGCCATAGACGCGCCAAAATATGATGACCTTCTTTACGCGCGCCTCTGGGCTTACTGGGCGCTTCAACACCTTTTACAGCCGGTTCACTATGACGTGTACTGGCGGAGGTCACACGCACCGCAGGGACGGGTTGTATTTCAGCTTTTTCCAATTGCTTATAACTGGGCATAATATCTTGTTGACCAGATTGGTTTTCATAGACACGCTCAAGTTTATATTGAGGCGTTTCGATATGAGGATTAGGTAGAATGCGCACAACTGTATGGTGGTAGGTTTCAATTTCAGTTAATGCCAATCGTTTCTCGTTCACTAAGAATGCAGCAACTTCAATTGGAACATGTACATTTACGGCAATGACATTGTCGTGTAATGCTTCTTGACGGATTAAACGTAATAGTAATAATCCCAGCGATTCCACGCTACGGATAGAGCCACGGCCAGCACAACGTGGGCACACAATCTGGCTAGATTCAGTCAAGGAAGGGCGTAGACGTTGACGTGATACTTCAAGAATACCAAATCGTGAAATACGATTAAATTGCACGCGGGCTTTATCACTGCGAGTTTCTTCTTTGAAAACATCGACAACTTTTTGCTGATTTTCATTCGAGACCATATCAATAAAATCGATAGCAATCAGACCACCCAAATCGCGTAAACGCATTTGTCGTGCTACTTCAATCGCCGCTTCGCGGTTAGTATTAAAAGCCGTTTGTTCAATATTGCCGGCTTTAGTGTCGCGAGCAGAGTTGACGTCGACAGTGACCATCGCTTCAGTTTCCTGAATCACAATGAAGCCACCGGAAGGTAATTCGACCTCGCGCAGGAAAGCGCTCTCAATTTGGTCTTCGATATGATAGCGGGTGAACAAAGGCACAGCAGGGTCTTGGTACAATTTAATATTATTAATAAATTCTGGGCGTATGGTTGAAATATGCAGTTTAGCTTTTTCATATAACTCAGGGCTATCGATGATAATTTCGCTGATATCGCGGCGTAAATAATCACGCAAAGCACGAATGACGATGTCACTTTCCTGATGAATGAGGAAGGGAGCTCGTTGAGTCGCAGCTTCTTGAATCGCTTGCCATAGACGCAGCAGGATATCTAAATCCCATTCAATTTCTTCCTGCGCGCGGCCTACGCCTGCGGTACGGATGATTAAACCCATGCTGTCAGGCAGATTGAGGGCGCTGATATATTCACGTAACTGATCGCGATCTTCACCTTCGATGCGGCGAGAGATGCCGCCAGCAGCTGGGTTATTGGGCATCAGCACCAAATAGCAACCCGCCAAAGTGATAAACGTAGTTAATGCGGCGCCTTTATTGCCGCGTTCTTCTTTTTCCACTTGCACAATCAATTCTTGACCTTCGGAGAGAATGTCGAGAATAGTATAGTTATCACTGCTGACAGGATTTTTAAAATAGTCTGGGGCAATTTCTTTCAAGGGCAAGAAACCGTGACGTTCAGACCCAAAATCAACAAAGGCTGCTTGTAAGCTAGGAACGATTCGAGTAACTCGTGCTTTGTAGATATTACCGGTTCGATGGCTACCCATTTCTTCAATGAACAAATTATCAAGAAAACGATTGTTAGTAATAGCAACACGAATTTCTTCTGATTGAGTGGCGTTGATTAAAATGCGATTTGGCGCATTTTCATTTCTATAAGCATTTCCGTTTCTGTTGGACATAGTGACTCCTCACATCGGCACGTGAGAGCCATCTCGTAGCATTATGATGACAAGGCATCTTGGCTTTGATTTTGCGTTGTATGTTAAGCCGGAAATGTAAATGTATAAACAAAATTACGTTTTTTACGTACGTTGCGCTGCGCGCAATATTTTTTAGTACATTCTTCGGGGCTTAAAAATTCCTCGCTGAAAATCAAATTAAATTGTAATTTAAAGCGTCCATATTCTTAATGTTGGATCGCATCACCGTTCTCTATTGCTCTTAAAAGTTTGTTTAGAGCATTCTTAAAACTTACGCCAAAATACTTTTTGCATTGTGCGCTGAGACAGCAACTTTATTTACGTGCAAAGTAATTAAAAAATTCAAAATTCTAAATAGTAACTGTACTTGATGTAACACAATTAGCTTAAAAAAAGAACAGTTACTGGCAAATGTTCGTTGCGGCATCAAAAATATACTCATGCCTGTTGATAATGGGCAATTTATGCCGTAAACTTCCGCGAACAGGCGTTATTGTATCAATAAACCGTGATAACAGCAACGCGCGCATGGCTGCCCTTTATTTTGTATAGTCTTACATAGAGAATGGAACCTTATGAACTTTCGAAATCCCCAGTTTTCGGCCGACTCCGGTCACGATAACACCTCCACCATGGACGGCAGAGCTCCTCGCAGAGCAAAGCAGTTCGGTAATAATGAATCCCGCCAGCATCAAGGCCATCAACAAGATAATTCTATGATGGACGATAATCAATCAACCGTCTCTAATGTGCAAACAATCTATATAAAACCATCAGCTGTGGGACAACGAATTGATAATTTTCTTCTAACTTTGCTTAAAGGTGTCCCTAAATCAAGGATTTACCGTTTATTACGTAAAGGCGAGGTACGAGTCAATAGTCGCCGTGCTCGTCCGGATTATAATTTGGAGCTAGGCGACAGATTGCGGATCCCGCCTGTGCGCCAGCCAGAGCAGCGCCGTCGTGAGCCTAGTGAATATGCGCAAGCGTTATTGGCCAGTTGCATTATTTATGAAGATGAAGATTTGC
>CAZULF010000074.1:0-9084 GCA_964621215.1 uncultured Legionellales bacterium
AAAAAGAGTTACGGGAACTATTTTTAGGCCAGTAGCTCAATTGGTAGAGTGGCGGTCTCCAAAACCGCAGGTTGTGGGTTCGAGACCCTCCTGGCCTGCCAGATAAATCAGTGACTTACATAGATTCAAGAGTAGTAATCAGGCATGAATGCACAAACGGATACAACCGCCAATAAAATTGATTTAGTGAAGTGGGGCGTGATAGCCGTATCGTTTACGGTGGCTTTGTTTCTAAACTACCATTTTGTTCACATTCCTTTACCTATCCGCATGATCGGATGGATTGTTATCTTTGCAGCATTGTTAGGGCTAGCTGCCTGGACAACGCAAGGACGTAAAGCGGTCGACTTTTTAGGCGATGCGCGCATGGAGTTGCGTAAGGTCACTTGGCCTACCAAGCAAGAAACCGTACAAACAACAGGTATTGTTGTAGCTATGGTGGTTGCTTTTGGATTGTTGATGTGGGGTTTTGATACCTTGCTGATGTTGATTATCGGTTTGCTTACCGGACAAAGAGGCTAAGACATGTCAGAAGAGACGCAAATTAAAAAACGTTGGTATGTTGTCCAGGCATATTCTGGATACGAGCTCTACGTGAAAAACGCATTGACTGAGCGAATTAAACAAGCGAATTTAGAGCCTTTTTTTGGCGAAATCCTTGTTCCTGAAGAGAAAGTCGTAGAAATGCGAGCAGGGCAAAAGAAAGAAAGCAAGCGTAAATATTTCCCGGGTTATGTCCTGGTGCAAATGGATATGAATGACAATACCTGGCACATGGTACGCAAGACACCTAAAGTATTAGGTTTTATTGGTGGTACCAGTGATAAGCCAGCGCCTATCTCGGATAAAGAAGCGGATGCTATTTTGCATCGCGTTCAAGAAAGTGTTGCGGGTAAAGCTAAACCTAAAACTTTATTTGAAGTGGGTGAGGTTATTCGTGTGACTACAGGGCCATTTGCAGATTTCAATGGTGTAGTTGAAGAAGTTAACTATGAGAAAAACCGACTACGTGTAGCTGTCCTCATTTTCGGACGCTCAACTCCAGTCGACTTGAATTTTAGTGAAGTAGAAAAAGCGTAAAGAATTCTTTGAGGGAATTGTATCCTCTCGAGAGCAGCGAAAGGACCTTGGTGTCCTTTCGAACTATAGCATGGGGAGCCGTAAGGCGTTTGACCCACAACGTGGAGTAATAGTATGGCTAAGAAGCTAATCGGCAAAATTAAGCTGATTGTACCTGCTGGCGCCGCTAATCCCAGCCCACCAATTGGGCCGGCATTAGGTCAGCGTGGTTTGAATATTATGGAATTCTGTAAAGCATTTAATGCCCAAACAGCTAATTTCGAAAAGGGTACCCGTTTATCAGTAACGATTAACGCTTACGCGGATCGTAGTTTTGATTTTGCAATCAAAACCCCAGTCACAACCGACTTGATCCTCAAGGCGGCTGGCGTGAAGAGCGGCAGTGGTGTACCTAACAAGACAAAAGTGGGCAAATTAACACGCAAGCAATTAGAAGAAATTGCTAAAATTAAGACTCCTGACCTCACTGCAGCGGATTTAGTCGCCGCGATGAATACCATCGCAGGTAGTGCTCGCAGTATGGGTATTGAGGTGGAGAACTAATCATGGCAAAACTATCAAAACGCATGCAGGCAATCCGTTCTAAAGTAGTACCTGGTAAGGTCTATGCAGTTCGTGAAGCCATTGAACTTTTAAAAGAAACAGCAACCGCAAAATTTGTGGAAGGCGTGGATGTCATTTTAAATCTCGGCATTGACCCACGTAAAGAAACTGTGCGTGGTGCGACGGTGTTACCTCACGGTACAGGTCGTACTTTACGCGTAGCGGTATTTGCACAAGGTGCATTAGCTGATGCAGCTAAAGCCGCTGGAGCTGATATCGTCGGATTTGAAGATTTAGGTGAAAGTATCAAAGCCGGTAATATGGACTTTGATATCGTTATTGCTAGCCCTGATGCAATGCGTATTGTCGGTCAATTAGGTCAAGTGTTAGGCCCTCGTGGCTTAATGCCAAATCCTAAAGTAGGTACCGTCACTGCAGATATCGCAGGTGCAGTACAACGCGCTAAAGCGGGTCAAGTAAGTTATCGTGCTGATAAGGGTGGTATTGTTCACTCTACTATTGGTAAAGCTAACTTTACCGTAGATCAGTTAAAAGAAAATTTAGATAATATCGTTAGTGCGGTGAAGAAAGCTAAACCAAGCACCTCTAAAGGTATTTATCTTAAGAAAATTAGTCTCTCAACAACTATGGGAGCAGGCGTGCAAGTAGATATATCTACTATAGATGCCTAAACGAAAACGTTGCTCACTCAATTTTTGAGTGAGCAGCTAGCGGCCATTGTGATTCAGAACACAAGGCCGTCAAAGACCGCAGGGGCCAACAGACTTTTAAGCTTGTTGGCTTAATATCCTGCGTAGACGGTGACTGTCGAAAATTATTACGCTGTCACTGTTTTTGTGATTGTTTGTGTAAACAGATAATCATGTAACAGGATCGTAGGGGCGATTCACGAATCGTTCGTACTTTTTGGAGGTAAACAAGTGACACTTAGATTAGATGATAAAAAAGCTATCGTCGCAGAAGTTGCTGCCGTTGCTGCTTCAGCACTGTCAGCCGTTGCTGCAGATTATAGTGGTCTTACTGTCACTAAAATGAATGAATTGCGTGCAGTTGCACGTAATTCTGGCGTTTACTTACGTGTTGTTAGAAATACACTGGCAAGACGTGCAGTGCAAGGAACCAGTTTTGAGTGCATGAATAGTGTACTCGTTGGTCCGATGGTATTGGCATTCTCGAAAGAGGATCCCGGTGCCGCTGCGCGATTGTTGCGTGATTTCAGTAAGCAAAATGAGAAGTTAACTGTCAAAATTGTTTCTATTGGTGGACAAGTTTATGACGCTAGCAAATTAGATGCAGTTGCCAAGTTGCCAACGCGCGATGAAGCAATTTCTCTATTGATGGGTGTAATGAAAGCCCCAATCAGCAAGTTTGTTGCGACCCTGGCCGCTCCGGCTGCCAAAGTGGTTCGTACCATCGATGCTGTGCGAGCTCAGAAAGAAGAAGCTTAATAGTTATATTCATTTTAGTAATTTTTAAATTTTAGGAGTTAATCCCATGGCCGTTTCTAAAAATGATATCTTAGAATCCATTTCACAAATGAGCGTGATGGATGTTGTTGATTTAGTAAAAATGATGGAAGAAAAGTTTGGCGTAACTGCGGCTGTTGCTGCAGCACCCGCTGCCGCTGCTGCTGCAGGTCCTGCTGCTGCTGCGGAAGAACAAACTGAGTTCTCCATTGTAATGACCGCTTTTGGCGAAAACAAAGTTAACGTCATTAAAGCTATCCGTGAAATCACTGGATTAGGCTTGAAAGAAGCGAAAGATATGGTAGAAGCAGTTCCTTCTGTAGTGAAAGAAGGCGTTAACAAAGACGAAGCTGCAACTATCAAGAAGAAACTAGAAGAAGCTGGCGCGAAAGTAGACGTTAAATAAACGTAAATTTTCCCCAGACTTTGAATAGTCTGTTAAAAGGCTGGTGATTTATGTCACTGGCCTTTTGACGTTACGAAATTTATGTTTTTTTGAGGAATATCCATGTCAAATACTTTTACGACGCACTCAACTAATCACTCAACCAAGGAATTATGTCCGCGCGTTTACTTCGGCAAATTGCCTGAAGTCATGGAAATCAAAGATCTATTGAGTGTTCCTCTTCGTTCGTATGAGGACGACTTTTTACAGAGTAAACTTCCGCCGCACCTGCGTCAAAATCGAGGTTTGCAGGCAGCCTTATCTTCTATTTTTCCTATCGTTAGCTCTTCCGGTAATGCGAGATTAGAGCTAGTCAGCTATAGTTTAGGTACTCCCGTCTTTGATGAAGTCGAATGTAAATTCCGCGGTGCTACCTTAGCAGCTGCCTTACGCATCAAAGTTCGATTAGTTATTTATGACAAAGATTCTCCGGCAGATAATCGTGCCGTGAAAGATATTCGTGAGCAAGAAGTCTATATGGGTGAAATTCCCCTCATGACCGCCCACGGTACATTCATTATTAATGGTACTGAGCGAGTTGTGGTTTCTCAATTACATCGCTCGCCTGGTGTGTATTTCGAGCATGATAAAGGTAAAACCCACTCTTCGGGTCGTTTGCTATTCTCCGCTCGCATTATCCCAGATCGTGGTTCATGGTTAGATTTCGAATTTGATCCTAAAGATTGCATTTATACCCGTATTGATCGTCGACGCAAATTACCAGTTTCAATCTTATTGCGTGCATTAGGATTAAGCGCAGAAGACATTTTGGCTATATTTTTTGATGTTAATACATTCCACTTCCAAGATGGAAAAATTATATTGGATTTAGTGCCATCACGTTTGCGTGGTGAAATTGCACAGCAAAACATTGAGGATGGCGAAGGCAAAATTATCGTTGAAGCAGGTCGCCCTATTTCCGCGCGCCATATACGCGTTATGGAAAAAGCGAAATTGTCAAAACTGGAAGTTGCGCCAGAATATTTAATTGGTAAGGTGCTTTCACATGCTTATGTGAATGAGAAGACCGGTGAAATTATTGCTGAGGCCAACACAGCTATTACGGCTGATTTATTAAATGAATTCAAGAAAGCTAACATTCATAGCGTTGATGTTATCTACACCAACGATCTTGATTGTGGTCCGTTTGTTTCGGACACGTTACGAGTCGATCCAACTAAGACACGTTTAGAAGCGTTAGTTGAAATTTACCGTATGATGCGTCCAGGCGAACCACCTACCCAGGACTCTGCTGAAAGCTTATTTGAAAATTTATTTTTCGTTGCGGACCGTTATGACCTTTCTTCCGTTGGTCGTATGAAATTTAATTTGCGTGTCGGTCGCGAAGAAATTACTGGCGCTGGTACGCTGAGCAATGAAGATATTATTGAAGTCATTCGCACATTGATTCAAATCCGTAACGGTAATGGTGAAGTGGATGATATTGATCATTTAGGTAATCGTCGTGTACGTAGCGTGGGTGAAATGGCCACGAACCAATTCCGTATTGGGTTAGTGCGAGTAGAAAGAGCCGTAAGAGAACGTTTGAATTTGGCGGATTTGGAAAACCTAATGCCGCAAGATTTGATCAACGCTAAGCCGGTAGCGGCAGCGATGAAAGAGTTTTTTAGCTCTAGTCAATTATCCCAGTTTATGGATCAAAATAATCCGCTTTCCGAAGTAACACATAAACGACGTGTTTCTGCATTAGGGCCAGGTGGCTTAACACGTGAACGTGCTGGTTTCGAAGTGCGTGACGTGCATCAAACCCACTATTCACGTTTATGCCCAATTGAAACACCGGAAGGTCCAAACATTGGTTTGATCAACTCCTTAGCAGTATTCGCACAACCTAACGAATACGGTTTCTTAGAAGCTCCATATTTACGTGTAGTTGATCGTAAAGTTACCGATGAATTGGTTTATCTATCGGCTATTCAGGAAGGTAATTTTGTTATTGCGCAAGCCAACGCTACCTTGGATGCAAACCGATGTTTAGTCGATACTATGGTACCTTGCCGTTATCACAATGATTTCGCATTTACCACACCTGATAAAGTGCAGTACATGGGTGTTTCTCCGAAACAGATCGTGTCAGTCGCTGCATCCTTGATTCCATTCCTTGAGCATGATGATGCGAACCGTGCGTTGATGGGTTCTAACATGCAACGTCAAGCTGTGCCCACCTTGCGTTCCGACAAACCTTTAGTCGGTACCGGTATGGAGCGTATTGTGGCAGTGGATTCTGGTGTAGCCTTAATTGCACGTCGCGGCGGTATCGTTGACTCAGTTGATGCCTCACGTATTGTGATTCGTGTCAACGATAACGAAACGCAATCAGGCGAAGCCGGTGTGGATATTTACAACTTTACTAAATATACCCGTTCCAATCAAAACACCTGCATCAATCAACGTCCGTTAGTACATGTAGGCGAACCCGTTGAAAAAGGCGATGTTATTGCCGACGGTCCTTCTACTGAATTAGGCGAATTAGCGTTAGGCCAAAATATGTTGGTTGCGTTTATGCCGTGGAATGGTTACAACTTTGAAGATTCCATTCTTATCTCCGAACGTTTAGTACAAGACGATCGCTTCACGACGATTCATATTGAAGAATTGACCTGTATTTCACGTGATACTAAATTAGGACCTGAAGAAATTACTGCAGATATTCCTAATGTAGGTGAGCAAGCGTTATCGAAACTTGATACCTCCGGTGTTGTTTACATCGGTGCTGAAGTTGACGCCGGTGATATTTTGGTGGGTAAAGTGACACCTAAAGGTGAAACACAATTAACTCCAGAAGAAAAATTATTACGCGCGATTTTCGGTGAAAAAGCGTCAGATGTAAAAGATACTTCTTTACGTGTACCCACCGGTATGAATGGTACGGTGATTGACGTGCGAGTATTCACACGCGATGGCGTAGAGAAAGATGTTCGTGCACAAGAAATTGAACAAGCTGAATTAGCTAAAGCCAAGAAAGACATCGATGATGAATTGCGTATTCGTGAAGCCGATGTTTATCAGCGTATGGAAAAATTCTTGTTGAGTCAGCAAGCAGCGTCTGGTCCAAATGGATTGAAAGCTAAATCCGCTATTACCAGCGAATACTTGCATAAACTGACGCATCATAAATGGCTGGAAATCAGCTTAATGGACGATGCAGCTAACCAAGAGTTGGAAAAGTTTGCTGATCAATTGCGTAACTTGCGTAAACGCTTCGAAAAAATTCTCGAAGAAAAACGTGCCAAGATCAAGCAAGGCGATGATTTAGCGCCTGGCGTATTAAAGATCGTCAAAGTGTATGTTGCGGTGAAACGCCGTATTCAAGCTGGTGATAAAATGGCGGGACGCCACGGTAACAAAGGTGTGATCTCAATGATCGTACCGGTTGAAGACATGCCATACATGGCAGATGGTACACCCGTTGATATCGTGTTGAATCCATTAGGCGTACCTTCACGTATGAATATCGGGCAAGTGCTTGAAACTCACTTGGGTTGGGCAGCGAAAGGCTTGGGTAACAAGATTAATAAAATGTTACAACAACAAGCCGAGGTTTCTAAACTGCGTGCATTGTTAACTGAAATTTACGATCGCAAAGGCAGTAAGACTCTAGATATTAATGCGATGAAAGACAGTGAAGTTTTAGTATTAGCTAATCGCCTGAAAAAAGGTGTGCCTATGGCAACACCAGTATTTGATGGCGCCAGTGAAGCAGAAATCAAGAGCATGTTGAAATTAGCTGATTTACCCGAGTCAGGGCAGTCCATTTTATGGAATGGCCGTACAGGGCAGCAATTTGAACGTCCAGTTACCGTGGGTTATATGTACATGTTGAAATTGAATCACTTAGTTGATGATAAGATGCATGCGCGTTCCACCGGTTCATATAGTCTGGTGACACAGCAACCACTGGGTGGTAAAGCTCAGTTCGGCGGCCAACGGTTCGGGGAGATGGAAGTCTGGGCATTAGAAGCATACGGCGCAGCCTATACCCTCCAAGAAATGTTAACCGTGAAATCGGATGACGTAGTTGGTCGTACCAAGATGTATAAAAACATCGTAGATGGCGATCACCGTATGGATGCCGGTATGCCAGAATCGTTCAACGTATTGATTCGCGAAATCAAGGCCTTGGGTCTGGATGTTGAACTAGAATCTGAAAATTAACGTACCAAAAGAGAGTTTAAACTATGAATTTACCAGTTGTCGGTGATTTTAAAGCGTTTGTAAGGCAGCAAGGCTTAGCATGGGATGATGTTGATAGCATCCGTGTCATGTTGGCGTCGCCAGAAAAAATTAAGGCCTCTTCTTTTGGTGAAGTCACCAAACCAGAAACGATAAACTATCGTACGTTCAAACCTGAACGTGATGGTTTATTCTGTGCCAAAATTTTCGGACCAGTCAAAGATTTCGAATGCTTGTGCGGCAAGTACAAACGATTGAAACATCGTGGCGTTGTTTGCGAAAAATGCGGCGTCGAAGTTACGCATACACGCGTACGTCGTGAACGCATGGGTCATATTGACTTAGCAAGCCCAGTTGCACATATATGGTTCCTCAAATCGTTGCCATCCCGTATTGGTTTATTACTCGATATGACCTTGCGTGATATCGAACGCGTTTTGTATTTCGAAGCTTTTGTTGTGGTTGATCCTGGCATGACACCAATGAACGTTGGTCAGTTGCTTACGGATGATGAATATCTAGATGCGATCGAACAATATGGTGATGATTTTGATGCGCGTATGGGCGCTGAAGCAATCCGTGAATTGTTAATCGGTTTGGATATGGCGGCGGAAGTTGCTACCATTCGTGAAGAATTGCCAACGATTACTTCTGAAACTAAATCGAAAAAACTGACTAAACGATTGAAGTTGATGGAATCCTTCTTGGCTTCGGGCAATCGTCCAGAATGGATGATTTTAACGGTGCTGCCGGTGTTGCCACCCGATTTACGCCCATTAGTTCCATTAGATGGTGGCCGCTTTGCTACTTCTGACTTGAACGACTTATATCGTCGAGTGATCAATCGTAATAATCGTTTGAAACGCTTATTAGAACTAAACGCGCCTGATATCATCGTGCGTAATGAAAAACGTATGTTGCAAGAAGCGGTGGATGCGTTGTTGGATAATGGTCGTCGTGGTCGTGCGATTACTGGTAGCAATAAACGTCCATTGAAATCGTTAGCCGATATGATTAAAGGTAAGCAAGGACGTTTCCGTCAAAACTTGCTGGGTAAACGTGTCGATTACTCTGGTCGTTCTGTTATCGTGGTCGGCCCAACCTTACGCTTGCACCAATGTGGTTTGCCAAAGAAAATGGCGTTGGAATTATTCAAACCCTTTATTTTCAGTAAATTACAATTGCGTGGACTAGCGACTACTATTAAAGCAGCCAAGAAAATGGTCGATCGTGAAGTGCCAGAAGTCTGGGATATTCTTGAAGAAGTTATTCGTGAACATCCAGTATTACTCAACCGTGCTCCAACACTTCACCGCTTAGGTATTCAAGCATTTG
>CAZULF010000074.1:9094-10527 GCA_964621215.1 uncultured Legionellales bacterium
CTGACTTCGACGGTGACCAAATGGCGGTACATATTCCGCTAACATTGGAAGCGCAGCTTGAAGCGCGCGCGCTCATGATGTCAACCAATAACGTATTATCGCCCGCTAACGGTGAACCGGTTATTGTACCGACACAAGACGTGGTCTTAGGTTTATATTACATGACGCGCGAAGCTATTAATGCGCGTGGTGAAGGTCAAATTTTTGCGGATCCAAACGAAGTACATCGTGCTTATGAAACAGGCGCGGTTGATATTCACGCAAAAATCAAAGTGCGTATGTATGATCGTGTGCGTCAAGATGATGGCGAATTAATCACAACGCGTCGTATGGTGGATACCACCGTCGGTCGTGCTTTGCTATATGAAATTTTGCCAGTCGGTTTATCATTCGATGTCATTAATAAGATTTTGACGAAAAAAGAAGTCTCCTCGTTGATTACATTGAGTTACAACCAAGTGGGACTCAAAGATACGGTTATTTTTGCGGATCATTTGATGTATGCCGGATTCCATTACTCCACTCGATCGGGTATGTCGATTTGTGTGGATGATTTAGTGATTCCTGATGCGAAAAACAGCATTATTCACGCAGCGGAAGATGAAGTCTCTGAAATCGAAAGCCAATTCTCTTCAGGTTTATTGACCCGTGGTGAACGCTACAACAAAATCATCGATATTTGGTCGCACACTAACGAACGTGTAGCGAAAGCGATGATGGAAGAGTTGGAATACGATTTAGTGACCGATCGCGAAGGTAAAGAAGTTAAGCAAGAATCGTTTAACTCGATTTACATGATGGCGGATTCTGGTGCGCGGGGTTCTGCAGCACAGATTCGTCAGTTAGCCGGTATGCGGGGATTGATGGCGAAACCAGATGGTTCCATTATGGAAATTCCTATTACTGCGAACTTCCGTGAAGGCTTGAGCGCGCAGCAATACTTTATTTCTACTCACGGTGCGCGTAAAGGTTTGGCCGATACGGCGTTGAAAACAGCAAACTCAGGTTACTTGACTCGTCGATTAGTTGACGTTGCGCAAGACGTTGTTATTACCGAATACGATTGCGGCACTAACCGCGGATTATTGATGACACCTTATATTGAAGGTGGCGATATTGTAGAACCGCTACGTGAACGTGTATTAGGTCGTGTATTGGTCGAAGATGTTATTTTGCCTGATACCGGTGCAGTAGTCTTACCTGCAGGTACTTTCCTCAACGAAGATAACGTTGAAAAACTGGAAATGGCGTCGATTGATCAAGTTAAAGTACGTTCACCGATTACTTGTGAATCACGTTTTGGTATTTGTGCTGCATGTTATGGTCGTGATCTAGCTCGTGGTCACTTGGTGAATATGGGTGAGGCTGTCGGTGTTATCGCAGCTCAATCCATCGGTGAACCAGGAACACAGTTAACCATGCGTACCTTCCAC
>CAZULF010000075.1:0-10446 GCA_964621215.1 uncultured Legionellales bacterium
AAAAATGATAACACAATGTATATTCCATCGATAAACATGCACTTAAATCTATCGCTATACCGCGGCGCAAAGCTTCCAATGTGACCTTTAAGCTGCTAGGCGATTTGTTGTGTAATAATTCTATCGTTTGATCCCGCCAAGGTGAGTGATGTTGTTTTAATTTGTTAATGATTTCTTCGACGCTATTCTGGTTAAAACACTCGAGTAAATCTTCATGATGATAACGTAGCGGTGATGCTTCTATCCGTGCTGAAAATGCTTGCAGAATAATTGCGACAATGTCATTAGCATCATCATGCAGTGGCGTATCTTGAAGTTTCTTTAAAACTTCCGGTAAATGATTACTTGAAATAACCTCATCTATTAAACCTACGTACTTCGCATCAGCCGCATCCATGCGCGCACCGGTTAACCCAAGATAGGTACCAACCTCATCTGTACAACGTGATAAGAAATAAGTTGCTCCAATATCCGGAAAAAAACCGATCCCTGTTTCAGGCATTGCCATCATGAGTTTTTCTGTTCCAACGCGATGACGACCATGCACTGACAAGCCCATACCGCCACCCATAGTGATGCCATTTAAAAAAGCTATGTACGGTTTCCTATAATTCGCGATGTGGTAATTCAAACGATATTCATCTTGAAAAAATGTCATCGCTTGTGCAATGTCACCTTGCCTACCTAAATCATATAAATGCCGAATATCACCGCCAGCACAAAAAGCTTTATCTCCAGCACCTTGAATGACTACTGCTTTAACATCGTCATTATCTTCCCAGTGATATAATTGTTTGTCGAGCACCATACACATGGCATGCGTTAATGCGTTTAAGGCTTGGGGACGATTGAGCGTAATAACCCCAATGGCACCACCACGACCGTCTAGCTCTTCAAAAATAAGATCTGGATGAGGTTCTATAATCATTACCAACGAAGTCCTAAACAAAAAGTAAGCTACCATCATAACATGCCATATTCATAACCTAAAGTTATAGACAGAAAAAACACACTCACCTATACTGTCGTTATTATAATATAGGTGATTCTTTATGGCCGACAAATATGCAGTGGTAGGTAATCCGATAGCACACAGTAAATCACCGATTATTCATATGTTATTCGCTAAGCAAACGAATCAAGATATATCTTATCAAGCTATCTTGGTAGAACCTGCAGATTTTGCCGCGCAAATGCAACAACTGATCCATGATGGGTACAAAGGATTTAATATTACATTACCATTTAAAGAAAATGCTTATCATTTGGCGAACGATTTAAGTGAGCGCGCCAAACTAGCGGGAGCGGTAAATACGTTAATGGTTCAATCTGATGACCGGTGGTTGGGTGATAATACTGATGGCATTGGCTTGCTGCGCGATTTACAGCAAAATTTACACATTGCATTAAAACAACAACGTATTCTAGTGCTAGGCGCTGGCGGCGCTGCGCGGGGTATAATTCCTGTTTTATTAACGGCACAACCAGACTGTTTAGTCATCGCCAACCGCACCGCGGAACGTGCTCAGTCGTTAGCAAAATCTTTTGCTCAACTTGGCAATGTGAAAGCGTGCACTTTGAGTGAAATTCTGAATGAAGCCTTTGATTTAGTCATTAACGCCACATCCAGCAATTTGCTAGGTGGCGTTGCTGAGTTACCTAACGTACAATTTACTGCAAAGGGCGGCTGTTATGATCTATCCTATGGCCTTCACGATAATCCGTTTTTAACTTGGGGACAAAAACAGGGCGCACAATGGACCCGAGATGGCTTAGGAATGCTGGTAGAACAAGCGGCTGAATCATTTTTTATTTGGCGCGGCGTGAGACCTGAGACCTCAGCGGTTATTGACTATTGTAGAAAAATATAAGGACAAGAAATGCAAAATTTACCTAAATTTCATGAGTTCGATGTAGCAATCTTCAAGCAAGAGTTAGAAAACTTATTAACGAAAAATAAAAACACTATAAACACTCTGCTAAATCAAACTACTTTCAATTGGGACAATTTGATTCATCCTATTGAAGAAATGGATAATGACTTACATCGTCGTTGGTCTTTATTGACACATTTACATAATGTGGTTGATAACGAAGTAATCCGTGAAACCTATAACGCCTGTTTACCTATTCTATCAGAATACCATTCTGAACTAGGTCAAAATGAAGCGTTATATCAAGCATTCAAACGCATTGCAGATAGCTCTGATTATGCTGAGTTCTCACAAACGCGCCGCCAAATTATCGATCATGCTATGCGTGATTTTAAGTTATCGGGCATTGGGTTAAATGATACGGACAAAACGACTTATCGTGAATTACAAAAAAAGCTTGCAAATTTAACGTCTCGTTTTGAAGAAAACGTGTTGGATGCAACCAATCAATGGACTAAACATATCACTGATAAAACTCTGTTAGCGGGGATGCCAGAGCATGCATTGCAAACAGCGGAGCAATTAGCTAAAGAGAAGGGTTTGTCTGGTTGGATTTTAACATTGGAATTTCCTTGTTATTATGCGGTAATTACTTATGCCGACCATGCTGAGTTACGGCAGGAAATTTACAAGGCCTACTATACTCGCGCATCTGAATTAGGCCAAGATCCAGAAAAACACAATAACTCTCAAATAATGCTAGATATCGTAGATACACGCGATAAACTAGCAAAACTCTTGGGGTTTAACAATTATGCGGAACTTTCTCTTGCAACCAAGATGCTAAAAAAACCCGAACAAGTCTTAACATTTTTAAATGAATTAGCTGAGCTAGCTTACCCTGCTGCTAAAAAAGAATTTAATGAGCTCGCTCAATTTGCTCAAACATCGCTAAATGCATGGGATATTGCTTATTACAGTGAAAAATGGCAAAAACAATTGTTTGATTTTACCAGCGAAGAATTACGACCTTATTTTCCTGAGCCTCGTGTTTTACATGGCATGTTTGATTTAGTTTCTACATTGTATGGTATCTCAATCAAACAAATTGATAATGTAGAAACATGGCACCCTGATGTCAAATGCTTTGCGATTTATGATAAAGAACAACAAATAAAAGCATATTTTTATATTGATTTATACGCACGACCCAATAAGCGCGGCGGCGCATGGATGGATGATTACTGCGGTCGTTACCGTTTGCTTTCGGGCAAATTGCAATTGCCTATCGCATTTTTAACCTGTAATTTCACACCACCACAACCGAATCAACCCGCGTTATTTACCCACGATGAAGTATTAACACTGTTTCATGAATTCGGCCATGGCTTGCACCATATGCTCACACAAATAGAAGAGCTTAGTGTTTCTGGTATTAATGGCGTAGAGTGGGATGCCGTAGAATTACCGAGCCAATTTATGGAAAACTTTTGTTGGGACAAATCTGTCATTAAGCGCATCTCTGCCCATTACCAAACAGGAGAATCATTACCTGATACATTGTTTGAGAAACTTCTTGCTTCTAAAAATTTTCAAGCAGCCATGCAATTGGTACGTCAGTTAGAGTTTGCCCTATTTGATTTTCATATTCATGCCGAGTACACATCAGGTGTCGATAACAGTTTTATTCAGAAAAAACTAGATGATGTCAGAAAGCTGTTAGCCGTGGTACCCATCGCACCTTATAATCGCTTTCAACATGGTTTTTCACATATTTTTGCCGGTGGTTATGCTGCAGGTTATTACAGTTATAAATGGGCTGAAGTATTATCCTGCGATGTCTTCGCCAAATTTGCTGAAAATGGCGTGGTCAATGCGAAGATAGGACAAGAGTTTTTACATTGCATCTTAGAACGCGGCGGCAGTGAGGATGCCATGAATTTATTCAAATGCTTTCGTGGCCGTGAGCCAGAGGTTGATGCATTATTAAAAAACTGTGGGCTCATGTAGCCTGGATGCAGCGCAGCGGAATCCGGGATGACTGTGACCTTGGGGCATGAACGATCTTCGTGAAAACGCTGTAAATACGTCCCTGTACGCTCAGGTTCGGCATCTCTGCCTCACATGCTTCACGAAGACATTCATGCCCCAAGGTCAGGCCGTCGTCCCGCGGCTTGTCCGCGGGATCCAGAATACATCATACTTCCCGGATTCCGCTGCGCTGCATCCAGGCTACCTTGGTTGAGTGAAGCTTCGCTTCGAATAAAAATACAATCCCACTGCCGGCAATAAAAACAGTAATAAGCCTATAGCAAATACTTTTTGATAATGCCAGAAGCCACCGACATCAATACTGCTGGGTGGTAAAAAGCCTACGGTAATGGCAATGCCACAGCCAATCAAACCAAAAACGCCAATGATAAAAGTTCCCCATTTTCCACCAGGGATAACAAAACCGTCACCACCAATATCAGCTTTCCATTTCAATCGCATACCAGCCAAGATCATCAACACATACATGAAAAGATAAAGCTGTGTGCTTAAATCCGTTAATAACCAATATGATCCGTTGACACTCGGCATGAATAAAAACGCGAAGCAAATTAGCGTAACTAAAACGCCTTGTAATAATAAAAGATTTTGGGCGGCACCGTGTTTGTTTTCTCGCAATAAGCAAGCGGGTAAAAAGCCTTCCTGACCTGATTGCAACAAGCCTTTGGCGGGGGAAATAATCCAACTTACCATGCCACCCACACTGCCAAATAAAACCATCACCACTAACACCGGCAGCAAAAATCGTGCGTGATATACCTCTAAAAAATTATCAAACGCTTGCATAACGCCAGAGACTAAATTGATTTTTGCTTCCGGTAAAATAATGGCAATAGTTAATGAACCAAACACCATGGTAATTAAAACGAAAATAACCGACATCAATAACGCTTTAGGAAAGGTTTTTCCGGGATTCCTCAAATGTGTCACATGCACTGAAGCTAACTCAATTCCTAAAAACGAGGCAATAATCGCTGTTAATGATGACCAACTTCCGCCTTCATGGAAAGATGGCAACATCGCCGACCAATGCAAATCGATTTGACGCGGATGTCCGCTTAGCAACCAAATCACTCCACATAAAAGTACAAGTGACATGGGAATAATCATGCCGGTGATAGCACAAAAACTAGCGAAACGGGCAGTGACATGCAAACCCCGCAAACTAATCAGCGTCAAACTCCAAAATACCACTAAAATAATACTGACCAAATACAGCTTGTTATTCGCTAATTCCGGCTCAATAAAATAAATCGCGGTACCGGCAATAAACGACAGAATAGTTGGATACCACACCATGGTATTAATCCACTGCAACCAAATAGCAAAAAAACCGCACGGTTTACCAAACGCCGCCGCCGTCCATCGATAAACACCACCCCCATGCTTACTACCGGCTAATTCTGCTGAAATAAACGCATTCGGCAATAAAAACGTCACGGCAGCCAAGATGAAATAAAATATTAATTGGCTACCAAAAAGGGCGGTTGCCGGTAAATTTCGGATGCTATCGATCGCTCCAGTAATTAACATAACTAGAGCAAATAAACTTAAATAGTGTATAGGTGTCTTTTGCATAATGATTTTCATAAAATGTGAATGAATTTAGAGGCTGGATGAGCTTACCATATCCCTATACTATAAGAAAATTTTAATCTGTATTATTGCATTAATTCAGATTTGTGATAATCTGTATTAATACATTAATACAGGATTGTTTATGCTAGAGATCTTGAAAACCCTTTTGAGTGAATTCAAAGCCAATTTTGAGGCATCCAGTGGTGCATTATTACGCCAATATGAATTCTCTTCTATGCAAAATAAGATTAAAGTCGCTATAGGTATGCGTCGAGTTGGGAAAACCTATTTCCTATTCGAAACTATACGTAAATTGATGGCAGAAAAAGCTATACCCTGGAGCCGTATCCTGTATATAAACTTTGAAGATGATCGACTACTACCTTGCTCAAAAACGAAGCTACGAGAAATACTCGAAGATTTTTATACTTTATATCCAGAAAATCACGATGTTGTCTGTCACTTATTTTTAGATGAAATTCAACATGTTGAAGACTGGCCAACCGTAATTCGACGTTTTTTTGATACAAAAAAAGTAGAAATTTATTTGTCCGGCTCTTCTTCCAAGTTACTCAGTAAAGAAATCGCATCCTCCTTACGCGGTCGCTCTATTGCCACAGAAATTTGGCCATTTGATTTTAATGAGTTTTTATTAAGTCATAATATAGAACTGGAGAAAACGCTATTTGGACGCAAATCACATGACATTTTATATGATTCATTAAAACATTACTTAGTAAGCGGTGGCTTTCCTGAAACTCTCTCTGCCTCAGTTGAGGATCGGAGAAAAATACTACAAGAGTATGTCGACGTTGTCGTTATGCGAGATATCATCGATCGTTATAAGATTACTAATCTTTCTCTGGTCAAATATTTAATTAATACGTTGTTAAAAAATATAGGCTCTGGTTTTTCCATTAATAAGTTTGCCAATGATGTTAAGAGTCAAGGATTATCCGGAGCTAAAAACACCATTTATGATTATTTGAATTACATTGAAGATGCTTATTTGATTTTCGCAGTCCCCTTATTTAGCGAATCCCTTCGCAAGACACATTCAAATCTTAAAAAAATATATGCGATTGATCCCGGTTTAGTGCAAGCATATTCATTCAGCTTGAATGACAATTTTGGCCATTTATTTGAAAACATCGTCTATTTGGATTTACGCCGCAAAGGTCATAAAGTTCATTATTATCTGACTAAAGAACGCTACGAAATAGATTTTTTAACCGAAGATCCTTTAGGAAAAATACACTTATACCAAGTTGTATGGGATACGTCCGATGAAAAAACCTTAGCACGTGAAATGCGCGCACTCGACGCAGCGAAGGCTGAGCTAAACGTTTCAGGCGAGTTAATTACACCTGAAAGCTATATTAAACAAGCGTGGGAATCTCTAAAGTAGTTCTCGCTTCGTAGTGCCACATAAAATTTGTGCCACTACGATCATCATGCCTAACAATATCGCGGCGGGAACAATATACATAATATGCGAATATTGCGTCAATGCAGCCGGCGAAGTGGGGGTATTGATTAATATTGCCGAATAGGATTTTAATAAAATGCCTACTACGGGTTGGAAAACCATGCCACCGATCATGATGAGCATATTAGTAAACGACAATCCTGTTGCTAGAATAGCATGCGGACATGTATCACGCACCATGACCATAATTAACAATTGATTCGAACAAAACATGCCAAAGAGAAATAAAGCGAAGTATAAACTAGCATGGTTATTAAACTGATGATGCAGAATATACAACATCGTGACAATAGCCAACGTGCATCCACTGAGTATCACTCGATGTCGATGCCCGGTTTTATCGGCTAGCCAACCGACTAACGGTGCACCCAACACCCATCCCCACATTAACCACGAGACGGCAAATGCCGCATCTATTCGTGTTAAACCTTGGGCTTTTTGCAGATAAGAAACGCCCCACAACTCTACGAAAATAGCTATAGGCACATATAATAAACCACCTACAACTCCATTCAACCAGATAGTTGGCATACGCACGAGCTGAGTCAGATTTTTTAATAACGTGTGTAACTGTCGGTTTGATTCAGCTTTTTTGTGCGGGAAAATATGTGCTTCGGGAATAAACCAAAATACGAAGAGTAAACCTACTCCTATCCACGCAGAGGCAATTAACGCTGTATGCCAACCGGCAGAATCAATAAAATAACTTAAGACAACCTCACCACCAACACCACCAATCATGCCTAGCGAAGTCACCATGCCTGTTGCTAAAGCAAATCGCTTAGCCGGTAACCATAATGAGGCTAATCGCAACACCCCCACAAAACCAAAAGAAGAACCTAAGCCTACAAAAAACCGGCCCACTCCAACCAGCGCCACTGATGACTCTGATGCAAATAAAAAGGAACCCAAGGCACAGGTTGCACTTGCAAATAATAATAAACGTTTGGGGCCAAATCTATCGATTAATAAACCTACTGGTAATTGCATGATGGTATAGACGACATAATAAATTACCATCAGATACCCAAATCCCTCGGTAGAGAGGTGATGCACACGCATGAGATCAGCTGTCATAACGCTGGGCAGAATACGTAATAAAAATTCGTAACTATAAAAAATAGCGCCGACGAAAAAAATACACCATCCGATAATGGTAGGGTAGGGAAGTTCTGTGACTAACGGTGCTTCTGGCGCGGAAGATAAGGGTGTCGTCATGGGCTAAATCCTTTTTACAAAAAAATCGTCGTCCCGCGGCTTGTCCGCGGGATCCAGAACGCGTCGATACACCCTGGATCCCGCGAATAAATCGCGGGACGAAGAAGATTCTAAAAATTGTCCGGTACAGACCTAGAGAAATCTAGGTTACTCTTTGTTAATACTCGCCAAATCTTTCAACAACTGACCCTACTCATTTCGCTCACAAATACAGCGCTTAACCCAAATACACAATGCTAACGTCACGATCACACTAGCGATGCCGGTCCACAATTCATAATGCGGTGAAATCAAGCGTAACACGTTAGAGGAACCCGCCAACACAAATGGAATCGCTAACACCACACCCATCACGGCAGAACCCGCCACCAAACCGGAAGCCAGTAATAAACCTTTTTGATGCGCACGCGCTAACACGTCAGTTTTGCCTTTGTACCGTTTTTGCAAACCACGCTCAGCCACCCACGATAAAATACCACCAATAATTAGTGGTGTTGTGGTATCAATCGGTAAATAAATACCAATACCGACGGCTAATACGGGCAATCGCAAACCGAAGCGACGCAAAAACTGATCCACAATTAAAATAATTACCGCGATGATCACGCCCGTTATCATCATATCCCACTGCACATTATGGGTAAAAATCCCTTGTACAATCGCTGCCATTAACCCTGCCTGTGGAGCCGCTAACATTTGCGTTGGATCCATATCAGGACGCGGCATCACGCCACCTAAACCATAGGCTTGAAATAATAGTTGTAAGGTTAATGGAATAACCAGAGCAGCTACAATCACACCCACTATTAACATCAATTGTTGTTTCCATGGTGTTGCTCCCACCATTTGGCCGGCTTTTAAATCCTGAATCGTATCCAAACTAATCGACGCCATAGAAGCAATGGTTGAGGTGATAATTAATGCAATACCCGCGGCTAACACCGCTTGAGTGCTATCACTCGTTAAATGAATATGGCCTCCGAGTAATAGGGATAAAACAAATGAACCCACAATCAAAGAAACCAATGACATGCTGGAAAGCGGGCTCGCCGAAGATCCTACCAATCCAGCAAAATACGCACACACGGCTGCCAAGCAAAAACCCAACACGATGACCAAGATTACACTGATCCAGCTTGTGCTTTGCTGCAAGAACAGCGGTAAGCCTAATGCTGCACTAGAGCTGAAATGGTTAAAAAGAAAATAAATCGGCATTATCAAAATGATGCCACACCATAATACACTGACAATATTCATGTCACGTTCTGTACGTGGAATATGCGCTGCACCATGTAATTTTGCCTGACGTACCGAAGCAAATGAAGCCATAATGCCGTGTATCATCGGTCTAAATAAACCGCAAATAGTCCATAATCCACCGACCACCATGGTGCCCAAACCGATATAACGGATATGTTCTTTCCACATAGTCAGCGCAATTTGATCTGAAGATAAACCTGCTGGTAGGGTATAAATATGTGCAAGAATAGGCACTCCAATAACCCAACCCAAAATGACTCCGATCAAAATGCTCACATTGACAGCAATACCGATAATATAACCTGCTCCTAACATGGCTGGATTGAAGCCTAAGCCACCGCCAATGACGGTTGAACCCACTGACCACCAGACTTGTAAGCTGTCAGCTAATAATTTAAACCCTGTTTGGCATAAGCTAATAGCAGCTCCCACCGAACTACCGGCAATTAACTCTTTCAACCCAACGGCTTTATCCGCACTGGCCATCAACACCTTACCAATAGCGGTACCTTCTGGAAAACGCAAGGTCTGGTCGGCCAGCAACACTCGACGTAAAGGCACAGAAAACAATACCCCGAAAATCCCCCCCACCATGGCAATCACAACCGTGGTTAAGTAGTTAAAATTATCCCAGTAATGAATAACGATTAATGCCGGTAGGGTAAAAGCAATGCCCGCCGTCAATGCTTCGCCAGCTGAGGCAGCCGTTTGTACAATGTTATTTTCCAACACATTGGAATTTTTGAAAAACCGCAAAATGCCCATGGAAATCACTGCCGCGGGGATTGACGCCGACACGGTTAACCCGACTTTAAGCCCTAAAAACGCATTGGCCGCGGCTAACACCACGGTCAAAATGATACTGAGGATGATACCTCGAACGGTAATTTCAGGTAGGCTCTGGGATGCAGGAATGAAGGGTGCATCAGATGGCAAAACGGGTTGATCAGCAGGTTTCATACTCTATATTTCCTA